>CAYLOC010000062.1:9783-14687 GCA_964385195.1 uncultured Nocardioidaceae bacterium | reverse complement strand
GTCCTGCCTCCGACTGGTCGCTCATCCCATACTCTCCTCTCCCGCGCACCTGCGCCTTGTCCGCACACGGTCCTTACGATGGGGGAATGCTCGGCTGGACGTCTACTCTACGGATCCGCGTCAGCCACTTCTTTGCCGTGGACGACCCGTGGGAGCGGGAACCGCCACGAAACGCGGTGCGTGTCGACGCGATCCTCGCCGTCGTCGTCTTCGCCGTGGCTGCCCTCGCACTGGAACTGGTGCGCAGCCTGGCGCTGTTGACCCGGGTCGACCAGCCGATCTGGGTCCAGTACCTCCCCCTCGTCGGCGCCTGCCTGCCGATCGTGTGGCGGCGGCGGTGGCCGTTGACGATGATGCTGCTCGGTTCGCTGAACTTCTTCGTGTTCGGCCAGATCATGCCGACGCTCATCATGCAGTTCTCGGTGCAGGTCTTGTACTTCTTCGTGCTGTTCAGCGGAGTTGCCTGGGCCAAGGACCGCCGGACCATGGCGATCACGGTCGGCGGTGTACTCATCGTGATGTTCGGGTGGATCACCTGGCAGTTCGCCGTAGGGAGCAGCGTGCAGTCGACCCTGGACGCGATGCGTGACCGGCCACCCGCCCACGGGCTCTTCGGCCCGATCATGGCCTCGGTTGTCTACTCGTTCCTCCTCAACGTGTTCTACTTCGGCGCCGCTATCGTGTGGGGCCAGGTCGCCTGGCGCGGCGCGCATCAACGACGACGCCTCGCAGACCAGGCCGCCACCTTGGCGACGCAGAGCGAGGAGCTTCGTGAGCACGCCGTCGTCCAGGAACGGCTCCGGATAGCACGCGAACTGCATGACGTCGTCGCGCACCACGTGTCGGTCATGGGCGTGCAGGCGGCCGCGGCCCGACGGGTGCTGGACACCGACCGCGACTCCGCCGCCACCGCGCTGGTCTCGGTCGAGGACTCCGCACGCCAAGCCGTGGGCGAGATGCGGTCCCTGCTCGGCGCGCTGCGCCGTACCGAAGCCGACGACACCGACCGTGCACCCCAGCCCGGGCTCACCGACCTGGCGAGGCTTGCCGCCGACGCCAATGTGCCGCCGTTGCACGTGAGTTACGACGTGGTCGCCCATCCGGTCGACGCCACGGAGGCGGTCCCTCCGCAAGCCGCTCTCGTGCTGTACCGGACCACGCAGGAAGCACTGGCGAACGTACGCCGACACTCCACCGGCACTCACGTCAGCGTCGTCGTGCGGGTCGAGTCCGGCAGCGAACAGGAGCGGTACGCCGAGGTGGAGATCCTCGACAACGGCCGCCCACGGGGGCACACGTCGGGCAGCGGGCTCGGCGTACTCGGGATCCGGGAGCGGGTCACCTCCCTCCGCGGCACCGCTGAGATCGGACCCCGGGCGACCGGCGGCTACCGGGTCCGGGTGCGGTTGCCGCTACCGGAGGCGACCGCGTGACGGCCGCCGGCGGAACCGACGACGCCCTCCGGGTGCTGCTCGTCGACGACCAGCAGCTCGTCCGCTCCGGGTTCGCGCTGATGCTGTCGGGGGAGAACGACATCGAGGTCGTCGGGGAGGCAGCGGACGGCAATGAGGCGATCACGGCCGCCGAGCGGATGCACCCGGACGTGATCCTGATGGACGTGCAGATGCCGGTGCTCGACGGAATCGCCGCTACCGAGACCATCGTCGAACGCGACCTCGGGAAGGTCATCATCCTCACCACGTTCGACCGGGACGACTATGTCTTCGCCGGCCTGAAGGCGGGTGCCAGCGGCTTCCTGCTGAAGAACACCGACCCCGACCGGCTGGTGGAGGCGGTCCGCTCGGTCGGGCACGGGCACGCGCTGCTCGCCCCGGAGGTCACCCGTCGGGTGATCGAGCAGATGACTCACGCGGACGGCTCCCCCACCCCGGCCCGGGAACGGGCGAAGCCCCCCGACCCCGGCAAGCAGCAGCGCCTGCAGTTGCTGACCCGCCGCGAACGCGAAGTGCTCGCCCTGCTCGCCCGCGGCTCCAGCAACGCCGAGATCGCCGCCCAACTCGTGGTGGGAGAGGCGACGGTCAAGACCCATGTGTCGAACTGCCTGTCCAAACTCGGACTCCGTGACCGAATTCACGCCGTCGTGTTCGCCTACGAGGCCGGTCTCATCCTTCCGGGGGAGTAGTCGACGCGACCGGGCGGCGTACGCCGGGAAAGTTCCGTCTCGCGGCTGATGTACGGGCCGGATCTCCCCTCTACTGTCGAAAACAGATCATCACAACACTGCTCAGATCCAGGAGGACGAGTGCTCGAAGTGGACAGGCTGTCGCGCAGGTTCGGCGAACACGTGGCGGCGGACCAGGTGTCGTTCCGGGTGGCGCCGGGTGAGCTCACCGGCTTTGTCGGTGGTAACGGCGCCGGGAAGACCACGACGATGCGGATGATCATGGGAATCCTCGCACCGCACGGTGGTGAGGCACGGTGGCACGGTGAACCGTTGACCGCCGCGCACCGCCGGCGGTTCGGCTACATGCCCGAGGAACGCGGCTTGTACCCGAAGCAGCGGGTGCTTGACCAACTGGTGTATCTCGGCCGCCTGCATGGGATGAGCCAGCGCGCGGCGCGGGACGGTGCTTCAGCGCACCTGGAGCGGTTCGGGCTCGCAGCCCGGAGCAAGGACAAGTTGGAGTCGCTCTCCCTCGGCAACCAGCAGCGGGTGCAAGTCACCGCCGCGGTCATGATCGACCCGGACGCGTTGATCCTCGACGAGCCGTTCTCCGGTCTCGACCCGGCCGCGGTCGACTCGATGGCCGACGTCCTCCGGGAGCACGCAGCCAACGGCGTCCCCGTGCTGTTCTCCTCCCACCAGCTCGACCTGGTGGAGCAGCTGTGCGACCGGCTGGTGATCCTCGCCGACGGCAAAGTGGTCGCCGACGGCCGGGTCGCTGACCTCCGTCGTCGCGGGCCGTCCCGGCACCGGCTGGTGCTGGATGCCGACGCCGGTTGGGTCCGGGCCGTCCCCGGGGTGCACGCGCTCGACGTGGACGGCCCGACCGCGGTTGTCGAGCTGCTCGCCGAGGACTCCGCACACCGGCTGCTGTCGGAGGCGTTACGGCGAGGCACCGTGCAGGAGTTCAGTGAGCAGGTGCCCCCGTTGAGCACGATCTACCGGGAGGTGGCGGCGTGAGCACCCACGTGACCTCCCAGACCGACACCACCCACGGTCCCCACCTTGGGGACAACAACGGCCCATCAGCAGACAAGCGACAGCGCGCGGAACCGTTCTGGGTCACGGTGATGACCCGTGAGGTCATGGTGAAACTCACCGACCGCACGTTCTTGGTGTCGACAGCGGTGACCCTGGCGCTGATGGTGGGAATCTTCGGCTTCCAGGCATTCATGAGCCAGCGGGATGACAGCGTTGACGTCGCCGTGACCGGACCGGGGGTGCAGCAGGTCACGACACACGCGCGGTCGGCGGCCACGTCCGGCGAGGACACGTTCACCCTCGACGTACACCGTTATGCCTCCGCGGACGCGGTGCGTACCGCCGTCCGTGACGGCGACGTGGACGCCGGCCTCATCCACGACTCCTCGGGATGGCAGCTGCTGGGCAACACCGACAAGGAAGACCGCCTGGCCAGCGTGGTACGGCAGGCAGTGCAGCACCGCACCCTGGTGGCGAACGCCAAGCAGGCCGGAACGACAGCGTCAGCACTGACCCACGGCAGCGACGTACCGTACCGGCTACTGGATCCGGACAGTCACACCGGCTTCAGTTTCGTGGTCGGGTTCGCGATGGCGATGCTGTTCTACATGGCCGGGCTCGGGTACGGCATGACGATCGCGACCAGTGTGGTGGCGGAGAAACAGTCCCGGGTGGTGGAGATCCTCGTCTCCGCGATTCCGGTCCGCCATCTGTTGTTCGGCAAGATCTTGGGTAACACGATCATGGCGCTCGCGCAGATCGCGCTGCTCACTGTCGTGGGGCTGGTGGGTCTGACCTTCACCAGCTACGAGTCACTGCTTCCGATGGTTGCGGGAGCCGTCGGGTGGTTCGTCGCGTTCTTCATCGCGGGCTTCTTCGCCCTTGCCTGCATCTGGGCCGTCGCGGGGTCCCTCGGCACACGGCACGAGGACCTGCAGTCCACGACCGCGCCGCTGACGATGCTGCTGGTGGTGGTCTTGTTCGCAGCGTTGGCCCTGGAGGGAACCGGCCAGGTGATCGCGTCCTATATCCCGGTGATGTCGACGGTCGTGATGCCGATGCGTCTGGTGTCGGGCACCGCGGCGTGGTGGGAGCCGGTGATCGCGTTACTTCTCACGATGGCGTTCGTCGCGGTGGCGGTCGTGGTGTGTGAGCGGTTGTTCAAGCGGTCGGTGCTGCAGACGCAGGGCCGGATGAGCTACCGGCAGGCCCTCGCGGCGCAGGAGTGATCCGACCCCGCCCCTAGGATGAGGGGATGCGCAGCGCCTTGGACCTGAGTTCCGCGCCCGCGCCGCGTGCCAGCATCCGGCAGCAGCCGGTCGGGGATGAGATCGTGTTGTACGTCGAGGAGTCCGGCCACACGTATCACCTCGGCAGTGGGGCGGCCACCGTCTGGCGGTGCCTGGGACCCGACGTCCCTCTCACCGCGATCGCGGAGGACATCGCTGCCGTGTCGGGCTGGGCGCTCCACCACGTCCGCGAGGACCTGCTGACCGTGGTGCGCGACTTCGAGCGGCAGGGGTTGTTGGACACCCCCGCCGCGCGGGTCCCACGGCCCCGGGCTCACGGGCGCAGCACGCCGACCGAGGGGGTCGACCGGGTGATCCCCGTGACCGACGCGGACTGTGCGCAACGCCCCGACGTCTGCTGGTTCGACACCCGGACGGTCCGGGTCGGCCGCTACCTCGTCGGTGTCCGCTGCGACTCCGCCCGGCTCGACGCTGCCCTGGCCTCGTTA
>CAYLOC010000062.1:0-9683 GCA_964385195.1 uncultured Nocardioidaceae bacterium | reverse complement strand
GTGTCCGCTGCGACTCCGCCCGGCTCGACGCTGCCCTGGCCTCGTTAGTGGAGGGTCGCACGCTGGACGGGCAGGCGGCCGCCGGGGCGGTGGCTCCGCCGAACTACTCGCTGCGGCTCGCCGTCCCCGGGGGGACTGGTCACCATCTGCTGCTGCGCGCATGTGAGACCACGGTCCGCACCCGTTCGGTCACCCGGCTCCTCACCGCGCTCGGTGGCTACCTCACCGGGCACCATGCCGAGCACGACACGGACCTGGTCCATCTCGACGCCATGGTCCTCGTACGCCGGGGCGCGGCTTGGCTGCTCCCCGCCAACCTCCGCGCCTCGTGCACCGACGAGGACACCTTGACGGCGTACGGCTTCGCGATCGCCGACACGCCCACTGCCGCCGTGGACCCCGACACGCTTGAGGTCGTCGTACCCGAGCCGGTGTTCGCCCCCGACCGGATCACCGATGCCACGCGGTCCGTCGGCGGATCCAGTGACGCGCTCTCCCCTGCCGCCGCGCCCGGTCGCTACCCGCTGACCGACCGGGTCTCCCTGAATGTCCAGCCCGGACACCGCGAGGGCGGCCCGTCGGCGGCAGAGTTCGTCGCTGCGGCGAACCGGCGGGTATGGAACCGCGACGCGATCGGGGTCGACGTGGTGCTGCCTACCCTGACGCGGGTCGCCGCCGACACCGAACACCACGTGCTCGATGCCGACGACGACACTGCGACCATGGTGGCCCGGCTGTCCCGCTAGGCCTGGTGGCTGCCCTTCCGGCGGAATGCGGCGACACCGAGCAGCAGGACCGCCAACACGCCTCCGGCGACACCTCCCGCCACTCCGGCACCAGGGCCGTTCGACGATGACCCGGACCCGCTCATTCCGGCCGGGACCTTCGTCGGCAGCTGACTGGGCGGGGTGGTCGTCGGAGGCTGGCTCGTGGGAGGCGCAGTCGTCGGCGGCGCAGTCGTCGGCGGTGGGGTGGTCGCGGCCGCAGTCACCGTGATCGGGACGCGCACGGTGGTGTTCGTTGGTTGCGCAACGACCACCAGCGTGTGCTGGCCGGCCGCCATCGACGCCGGGATCGTCACGTCGATCTTCGCGCTCCCGTCGGTAACCGGGAAGGTCCCCAGGTCGACCGGGCTCGGGCTGTGCAGCGACACCGTGACCTCGGTGTTCTTCGGGCTGCCGACCGAGTGCAGGTCCAGCTTCGACAGGGTGAACGACAGCGTGTCACCCGCGCGGACCGTCGTACTGCTCAGCCCTTGGACAACGGTGCTCTGCCGTGCGAAGTCAGGCGAGACCGCCGTGTCCTCGGTGTTGTGCGCATGCCAGAAGTCGAGCCAGCCCTCCCGGTCGATCATCCCGGAGTCGTGGTGGGTGCCGTTGGCGAACTCGTAAAAGTGGTCGCCGCCCTCACCGAGGAACGACTCGGTCGCCACGGTGTAGGTCTTGTCCGGGTCGAGCGGCTCGAATCCCTCCACCCCGTCACCGGGTACGTCGATCATCACCTGGGAGATGTGATGGCCCTTCGCGGCGTCCGGGTCGAACGTGTAGGTGACGTTGGACGAGAGCCCCAGCTGCAGGTACGGGTCGTCGGCGTCCGCGGGCTGCCACTGCTGTTCGAGGATGGTCTTGAGCTGGCTGCCGGTCAGGTCTACCGTCCACAGGTTGTCACCGAACGGCAGCACCTCGTTGGCCTCGGCATAGGTCACGACACCGTCTGTGTTCGCCTTGTTGTCGGCCGTGTCTCCCTGGTAGAAGAGCTCCGCACGCAGGCCACCGGGGTTGATGATGCCGAGGTCTGCATGGTGGCTGACGTCGGCGTCGGGCCGGAACGTGTACAGCAACATGTTCGCGACCAGGTCACCGAGCGTTGACTCCTGCGAACGGTCGTCGCGAGCGTCGGACGGGGTGTACTTGCCGTCGCCGTTGGTGTCGGTGAAGGCGGTCGTGATGTCGTCGGTGATCTTCCCGACCGGCTTGTTGCCGATCTTCTCGGCGTACGCCAGTGCCTGCTTGACGATCTGTTGCACCTTCTGGACCTTCGGGTCGTTGGCCAGCGCGCCGATCTTGTCCGACTCCAGGCTCGGCACGTTCTCCACGTTGGAGCTGGACACGTCCCCGGTCGCGGGGTCGACCTGAAGCGTGACGTGGCCGACGTTCTCGTGGTAACTGCCGGTCTCCAGCAGTGGCCGTGTCTGGCTCGTCTTCGTGCCGTTCTTCCATACGGGGGCCTGCAGAGCGTAAGCCTGGTGGCTGTCTCCAGTCATGAGAGCGTCCACCTTGGGGCTGGTGTGCTTGACGATCTTCGCAAAGGCCGGGCTTTCACCGAACTCCTTCTGCAGCCATTGCCCCTTGGAGAGGTCCCCGGTGTAGCTGTCCGGGGCGCCGGAGTGGTACTCCGCCACGAGTACGTCGGCCTCACCGTTGCCGGTGTTGCCGTCGGTGAGCTGCTTGACGACCCGGTTCACCGCCATGACCGGGTCGCAGAACTGGATCTGCTTGATCCCGCCCGGGCTGACCTTGTCCGGGGTGGACTGGGTGACGGCACCGATCACGCCCACGGTCAGGCCGTTGACGTCGAAGGTGGCGTACTGCTGCAGCGCCGGCTTGGTGTTGAAGCACTCCGGTCCCGTGGGTTTCGGGTCATCGCTGCCTGCGGCGCGCGTGTAGACGTTGGCGCCGAGGTAGGGGAAGTCGGCGAGCTTGTCCACCCGGCTGGTGAGGTCCGCGAACCCCTTGTCGAACTCGTGGTTACCGACGGCGGAGGCCTTGAGGCCCAGCGCGTTCAGTACGTCGATGGTCGGCTTGTCCTCCTGGACCGCGGAGGCGAACAGCGAGGCGCCGAAGTTGTCTCCGGCGCTGAGTAGCAGGGTGTTGCCCCCGTTGGCACCGTCGTTCAGCCGTAGCTTCTGGATGGTCGCGGCGAAGCCGACGGTGCCGTCGTCGATCCGGCCGTGGAAGTCGTTGATGTTCAACAGGTTGATCGTCACGTCACCGCTCGGTGCGGCCTGCGCCGGCGCCATCAGACCCAGCGGCGCGGCCATCATTCCCGCGACAGCGCTGGTGAGCGCCAGCCGTTTGCCCAGTTTTCGTACTTTCACCAGTCCCGCCCTTTCTGAACGAAAGTCAACCCGGCTGAGACTAGCGTCTCTGGTGTGGTCTGTCACCCACCCTGGCCGGGACCAGGACCTGAAGCGGGTTCGCGGCCGGCCCAGGCGCCCCGCACGCTGGCGATGTGCTCCCGCATCCATTGCAGGGCGCCGGCGGAGTCACCGGCGAGCACCAGGTCCACGATCTGCTCGTGTCCGCCCTCGAACTCGGCGAGTTCACCCCGGTCGGCGAGCGCCTGCAGCCCGAACAGCCGGCTCTGGGAGCGCAGTTGCCGTACAACGCTGACGATCCGCGGGTTGCCGTACAGTTCCAGCAGCCCCAGGTGGAAGCGGCGGTCGGCCTCGATGTAGCCGAGCAGATCCCCGTTGCGAGCGAACACCTCGATGTCCAGGGCCACCCTGCGCAGCTCCTCCAGCCGCGCCCGCATCGGCTCGTCGACGGCGGCGGCGATACCGGCGACAACGGGCGGCTCGATCAGCATCCGGATCTCGGTGATGTTGTCGAGGTCTTCCTCGGACAGTTCAGTGACCCGGAAGCCCTTGTTGCGTACCGGTTCGACCAGGCCCTCCTTCACCAGGTCGAGCATCGCCTCGCGCACCGGAGTGGCCGAGACGCCGAACTTCGCCGCGAGTGAGGGCGCGGAGTACACCTCGTTCGGGCGGAGCTTGCCCGTGACGAGCGCGGCGCGCAGCGCATGCGCCACTTTCGTGCGAAGGCTCTCCCGTTCCGCGAAATGCGGCAGTTCAAGCGCCTCCGCCGTGTGCTGTCCGGTACCGGCCATGATCCCAACCCTCCTCCCCGGCATCATCTCAGGACGAACCCGGACGGAAGGGGGTCGGCATCGTCGAGCCTGAAGACGTGTTCTCCGGTCACGTGTGCCGAACCGGTCACCTCGACCCGAACCGGTGCCGCTTCCTCGGGGCCGTCCCTGCCCACGATCCGGGCGGTGAAGGTGGTGCCCACGACGGACTCGTGGGTGAAGACCTGCCCCTCCCCGAGCAGCCCGTCGTCGGCCAGCAGGGCGACCCGCGCGCAGGTTCCCGAGCCACAGGGAGACCGGTCGACCTGTCCGTCGGCAAAGATCGCGACGTTGCGCTGTCGCAGGCCGTCCGGGGTAGAAGGAAGGTCGTCGTAGAAGATGGTGCCGTAGACGCCTGCCATCCGTGGGTCCGCGACACGGGTGGCCCACTCGGTGGCCTCAACTCCCTGCTTGACTGCGCGGCCGCCGGCGATGAGCGCCCGGTAGCACTCCGGTGCCACCCGCAGCCCCAGGGCACTGGCCGGGAGGCTGGCGTAGATGGCCCCGCCGTACGACACGTCGCACCGGACCTCGCCATGAGGAACAGCCACCGGTACGTCGCGCGCGATGACATAGGAGCCGACGTTGCGGAACGCGACGGACCGGGCCCGGCCGGCCACGCAGGTCACGGTGGCCGTGACCCGTCCGGACGGTACGTCGATCACGACCTCGGTGGTCCCATCGGGCTCGGCTCGTACCCGGCCGGACTCCACCGCCCACGTCCCCAACGCGATAGTCCCGTGCCCACAGGCCGTTGAGTAGCCGTCCTGGTGCCAGAACAGCACGCCGAAGTCCGCCTCGTCGTCGTCTGGTGGCACGACAAAGCACCCGTACATGTCCGTATGGCCGCGTGGTTCACGCACCAAGAGGCGGCGCACCCGCTCGGCATCATGGCAGTCCTCCCGTGCGACATCGGCGCGGAGCGTCTCCCGCCGTGCGGCAACCGAATCACCCGCGATGTCGGGAATCGGGCTGGTCACGATCCGGAACGGCTCACCCGCCGTGTGGTAGTCCGTGGCGGTGACGCGCAGTGCGGGGTCAGGCACCGAGATAGGCCTCCACAACGACGACGAACAGGAATAGGCCCAAGGCCGGCAACCACATCGACGTGCTGGCGCCGGCTGTCGCTGCCCGGGGCCAAGGCCACAGGTGACCCCGACTGTACCCAATCGGCTCTGTACGATGTGATATTTTACTAATGGAGGTGCCTCATGACCGGATCCACGAAACAGCCCTGGCATGGCGTGATCGTTGCGACCGCGCTGCCGTTCCACGACGACCTCTCCGTCGACTACGACGCGTACGCCGAGCACGTGCGCTGGCTGGCGGAGAACGGCTGCGATGGTGTGGCTCCGAACGGGTCGCTGGGGGAGTACCAGACGCTGTCCCCGGAAGAGCGGGCACGGGTGGTCACTACCGCGATCGAGGCGGCACCGGAGGGGTTCACGGTGATGCCCGGGGTCGGCGCCTACGGTCTCGTGGAGTCCCGGCGGTGTGCCGAGCAGGCCGCCGAGGCCGGTGCCCAGGTGGTGATGGCGCTGCCGCCGAACACCTACCCGTGCGGGGAGCGGGAGCTATTGGAGCACTTCCGTGAGCTGGCCAAGGTCGGCGTGCCCGTCTCGGCGTACAACAACCCGATCGACACCAAGACCGACCTCACCCCGGAACTGCTGGCCATGCTGTACGACGAGGGGCTGATCGTCGCCGTCAAGGAGTTCAGCGGCGACGTCCGGCGCGCCTACGAGGTCCACGAGCGGGCACCGGGCCTGGAGGTGATGATCGGCAGCGACGACACCGTCTTAGAGGTCGGACTGAACGGGGCGGTCGGATGGGTCGCCGGCTATACCAACGCGTTCCCGAAGGCCAGCGTCGACCTCTACCGGGCCGCGGTGTCCGACGACCTGGACACCGCCCGTTCGCTGTACCGGACACTGCACCCGTTGCTGCGGTGGGACTCCAAGCGGGAGTTCGTCCAAGCGATCAAGCTGAGCATGGACCTCGCCGGACGCCGCGGGGGACGGTGCCGTCCTCCCCGGCAGCCGCTGACGGCCGAACAGGAGAAGGCGGTCACCGCCGCCACCCGGGCCGTGATCGACGCCGGACTCGGGCACTGAGCATCCCGGCGCCGCGCGCCTGAATAGTCTGGTTGGTATGCGCAGTAACCGAGTCCTGCACACCGTGGAGTCCCACACCGAGGGGATGCCGACCCGGGTCGTGACCGGTGGTGTCGGGACGCTGCCCGGTACGACGATGGCCGAGCGTCGGCTGTGGCTGATGGAGCACCACGACGACCTGCGGACGCTGCTGATGTACGAGCCGCGCGGCCATGGCGCGATGTCCGGAGCGATCCTGCAGCCACCGACCCGCGACGACGCGGACGTCGGCGTGGTCTACATCGAGGTGTCCGGCTGTCTGCCGATGTGCGGCCACGGCACGATCGGCGTCGCCACCGTGCTGGTCGAGACCGGCATGGTCACCGTCACCGAACCGGTCACCACGATCCGGCTGGACACCCCCGCCGGACTGGTGGTCGCAGAGGTTGCGGTCTCCGACGGCGCCGCCACCGCGGTCACCATCCGCAACGTGGCGTCGTTCTCCCTGGCCCTGGATGCCCATGTCGACGTCGAGGGGCTGGGAAAGGTCCGCTACGACCTCGCCTACGGCGGCAACTTCTACGCGATGGTCGAGCTGGCAGAGATCGGGCTTTTGTTCGACCGTGCCGAGAAGAGCCGCCTGCTCAAGGCGGGGTTGTCGATCATGGCCGCGATCAACGCGACCGACGCTCCTGTCCATCCCACCGACCCGCGCATCCACGACTGCCACCACGTGGCGCTGCTGGCGCCGGGCTCGGACGCGCGGCACTCCCGGCACGCGATGGTCATCCACCCCGGCTGGTTCGACCGGAGCCCGTGCGGCACCGGCACCAGTGCTCGCATGGCCCAGCTGCACGCCCGCGGTGAGCTGCCGCTGGACACCGACTTCGTCAACGAGTCGTTCATCGGCTCGACGTTCACCGGCCGCCTCATCGAGGAGACCACCCTCCGCGACGGCACTCCCGCCGTCGTCCCCACCATCACCGGCCGGGCCTGGGTCACCGGCACCGCCCAGTACTTCTGCGACCCCACCGACCCGTTCCCCGCCGGCTTCTTGCTCTGACCCCGTCCCCACCCGATGTGAAGGAGAGATCCCGTGATCGAGAGTTACTCACCTACCCACCCCGATGACCTGGTCGCCTCGGTCGCGGAGGCGTCGGCGGCGGATGTGGCTGCGGCGGCCGAGCGTGCGCGTACGGCGCAGGCGGACTGGGCTGGTTCGGCGGCGGGTCGTGCGCAGGCGTTGACCGCGGCCGCGGAAGCGGTGGCCGGCGCTGGCGATGAGCTGGCGGGGTTGATGGTGCGTGAGGTCGGTAAGCCGATTGGGGAGGCGCGGGGTGAGGTGGCCCGGTCGGTGGCGATCCTGCGGTACTACGCCGAGCAGGTCTTCGACCCGGTCGGTGAGATCCACGAGCCGTCCGGGTCTGGGCCTTCAGGGTCAGCACTGTTGTTCCATCGGCGGCGGCCGGTGGGGGTGGCGGGGTTGATCACGCCGTGGAACTTCCCGGCCGCGATCCCGTTGTGGAAGGCGGCGCCGGCGTGGGCGTTCGGCAACGCGGTGCTGCTGAAGCCGGCGCCGGAGGCGACGGGGATGGCGCTGCGGCTGGCGGAGCTGTTCGCGCCGGTGCTGCCCGAGGGTTTGTTCGCCGTCCTGCCCGGGGACGCCGAGACCGGTCAGGCGGTCGTGTCGGTGGCGGATGTGGTGTCGTTCACCGGCTCGGGTGTCGCGGGGCGGGCGGTGAACCGGGCCGCGGCGGATCGTGGGATCGCTGCGCAGGCGGAGATGGGGGGTCAGAACCCGGCGATCGTGCTGCCCGATGCCGATGTCGAGACCGCGGCGAAGAACATCGCCGCGGCGGCGTTCGGGTTCGCGGGGCAGAAGTGCACCGCGACGAAGCGGGTGGTCGTGGTCGGGGACAACCCCTCCTTCACCGACGCGCTGGTGGCCGCTGCGGAGGCGATGCAGGTCGGTGACCCGGCGACGGAGGGGGTGACGGTGGGTCCGGTGATCGACGAGCGTGCGCGGGACCGGGTGCACGACGTGGCCCAGGACGCGATCGCGGCCGGCGGGAAGCTGCTCACCGGCGGCGGGACACCTCCGGGGAAGGGCTGGTTCATCCAGCCCACCCTGGTCGAGGGCGTGGCGGGGGATCACACGCTGGCCTGTGATGAGGTGTTCGGCCCGATCGCGCTGGTGCAACATGCCCCGGACCTCGACGCCGCCATCGCCATGGCCAACAACGTCGAGCACGGGCTCGCCGCGGCGATCTACACCACCGACCTGCCCGCGGCGCTGGCCGCGACCGACCGGCTGGAGGCCGGGCTGGTGAAGGTCAACGCCCCCACCTCCGGGGTGGACTTCTACCTGCCGTTCGGCGGCGACAAGGCCTCCTCCATCGGCCTGCGCGAGCAGGGCAAGGCCGCCGCCGCGTTCTACACCACCACCCACACCGTCACCATCAGCGGCTGACCCAGACCGTGCCCGTGCCCGTCCTCAGCCTGACCGCCCGCGAGGAGGCGATGCTGGGCGGGGAGTACGGCGAGGCGTCGGCGCTGGCAATGCGGATCATCGTTGCACTCGCGGAGGCGCAGGGGGCCGAGCGGCTCATCCCGGTGGAGTCGGCGCACATCGATGGCTGCCTCTACCACGGTCGGGCGGGTCTCGACTTCGCCCGGCGTCTGGTCGAGACCGGCGGCCGGGTCGCCGTACCGACGACGTGCAACGTGGGGTCTCTCGACCTGCTGCACCCGGGACTGGTCCGCACCGACGAGGCGGAGCAAGCCGCCGGCCGCGCGCTGATGTCGGCGTACACCGAGCTGGGCTGTCGCCCGACGTGGTCGTGTGCGCCCTACCAGGCCGGCCACCGCCCCGCCGTCGGCACCCAGATCGCGTGGGGAGAGTCGAACGCCATCGTGTTCGCCAACTCCGTCCTCGGTGCCCGCACCAACCGGTACGGCGACTTCGCCGACATCGCCGCGGCGATCACCGGCGTCGCTCCGGAAAGCGGCCTGCATACCGACGCCGGACGCCGTGCCGCGCTGGTCGTGGACTGCACCGAGATCTCCGCAGGCCTGCTGGCTGCCGACTCCACCTGGCCGGCGTTGGGGGCAGTGCTGGGGGAGACGGCCGGGAGCCAGGTCGCTGCGATCACGGGCCTCCCCGGCGACCTGTCCGACGGCCGTACCGAGGACCGGCTGAAGGCGCTCGGTGCAACAGCCGCGTCCGCGGGGTCGGTGGCGCTGTTCCATGCGGTCGGCATCACGCCCGAGGCTCCGACACTGGACGCGGTACTCGCCGAGCCGGCCGACCTGGTCCCGACTCACCGGGTGACGGAGGACGACATACGGCGGGCACGACGGCGGCTGAGCACGTTCACCGCAGGTCCGTTGGACGCGGTGAGCCTTGGCACACCGCACTTCTCCGTCTCGGAGTTCGCCGCGCTCGCTGCGCAGCTCGCGGACGGGGAGCCGTTCGCGGAAACCGTGCAGGTGTGGGTGTGCACCAACCGCGCGGTGCTGGAGGAGGCCACCGGGCTCGGCTTCGTCGAGCCGTTCCTCGCCGCCGGGGGCCGGGTGCTCACCGACACCTGCACGTACCTGGTGCCGGTCATCGCCGCCGATGCCCGCCGGGTGATGACGAACTCCGGGAAGTGGGCCTGGTACGCCCCGGGCAACCTCGGCGTC
>CAYLOC010000061.1:9553-14854 GCA_964385195.1 uncultured Nocardioidaceae bacterium | reverse complement strand
GGGTCGGCTAGCTCCAGAGGGTGATGTGGACGGCGGGCCGGAACCGGCCGATCCGCACACCCGCGCCGCGGATCATCGCCTGGGTGGCCCGCGGAGTCGTGATGAACCGGAGCAGTTCCGCGACCGCGGACGGGGGATCGGGCGTCTGCAGGGTCATCGCGCTCCACTGTCCGCTGACCGCGAGGCCGGGCCCGTCGATGAGCGCCAAGCGTCCCCGCGCAAGGTCCTTCGCGACGGCGTAGCGCAGCGCGGGCGCGACGCCGTGGCTGCGCTCGGCCTCCTCCAGCGCGGCGGCGTCGCTTTGGAAGATGCGCTGGCGGTCCTCCGGCACGGCGACCTGGCTCAGCAGGGTCGCGGCGGGGTTCTCCGGCCCGACCGAGGACGGCCCGAGCAGCCAGGTCTGGCGTCGCAGGAGCGCCGCCGTAGCCGTCCGGCCGGCCAACGGGTGTGCGGCACTGGCGACGATGACCAGCTGGTACTGGAGGAACGACGTGGACAGGAACTGTGGCGGCGTCTGCCGTGGCGCCGGTCCGATGGCGACGTCGATCGCGCGTGCGGTCAGCAGCCGGGGGAGCTGCGACGGCGGGTGCACACTGAGCTCGACCTGGAGGTCATCGGCGCGTCCCGCGAAGAGGTCGATGAGTCCCGGTGCCGCGTGCTCGGCGAACAGGCTGGCCGCGCCGAGACGGAGCAGCCGTTGCCCGCGCGCTGCCTGGCTGACCTCCCGCACCGTCTGCGACTGAAGCCCGAGGATCTCTGCGGCCCTGCTGGCCAGGCGCAGCCCGCCCGGGGTGAACGCCAGGCCCGATGCGGTGCGGGTGAAGAGCCGGTCGTCGAGCTCCTCGCGGAGATGGGCCACGTGCAGGGAGACCGCGGACTCGGTGACTCCGAGGTTCTGTGCCGCTGCCTTGACCGACCCCGACCGCACGACCTCCAGAAACGCACGGAGGCGGCTGGGGGTCATACCAGCACCGTAGCCCGCACGTACGGTGTGCGGTCACTCGTGATGCAATCGCTCGATCAGCCGTTGCACCGTCTCGGTCTCCGCGGCGTAGTAGTCCAGTCCCCAGTCGGCGACCAGCGAGGGATAGTGGTACGGCTGCCCCACGGCATCGGCCCCGGCGAGGGAGTCCCGTACCTGGTGCAGGTCCTTGCTGCGCGCGGCCAGCGACTCGACGTACTCCTCCAACATCGTGATCGTTCGCTCCGGGTCCACCAGATGCCCGAGCAACAGCCGTAGCGCGACGGGGTGCTTCAGGACGGGGAAGTCGGCGGGTGCGGTCTCCAGCCAGGACTTCAGGGTGCGTGTTCCCTTGGCAGTGATGCGATAGCGCCGGGGGGTACGTCGATGGCCCGGCCGTCGGGTGTCGGCTCCCTTGATCAGCCTCAGACGGGACAGGCGGGTCAGTTCGGTGTACACCTGGCTCATCGCCGGGGAGACCCAGTAGAAGCGCAAGGTGTTGTCCGCGCGCTGTTTCAGCTCGTAGCCCGTGAGCGCGTCCCCGAGCGACAACAGCCCGAGAAGTGCAAAAGAAGTAGTCGGGAGCTCTTGACTCATCCTCGCGTCACTGTAACCTTCCTACATGGAATATTCTTCCTAGTTGGAATACTAGCCAATCTCACCCAATTGGGGGTCCATGTGATCACTTCGGTCAGTTTCGTGTCGATCAGCGTCGCCGACCGGGCACGGGCGAAAGCCTGCTACGCCGGCAAGCTCGGGTTCGAGGAGGAGCCCGTCCAGGAACCGTGGGGCTGGTGGGCGGAGTGCAGGGACTCCGAAGGGAACCAGCTCGGGAAGAGGAACACAGGAGGCATGTCATGACGGGGACGATTGTGATGATCGGGACGAGGAAGGGGCTCTGGCTCGCTCGTTCTGACGAGAAGCGACGGCGCTGGGAGCTGGACGGCCCACACCTGACCATGGAGGAGGTCTACTCCTGCATGATCGACAAGCGGAACGGGGAGACGCGGCTGCTCGCGGGGGCGTCATCGATGTGGCTGGGGCCGAGGGTGCGGCGTTCCGGCGACCTCGGTCAGAGCTGGCAGGAGTCACCCGATGGCGGGATCGGGTTCCCCGACGGCGTGGATGCATCGGTGGAGCGGGTCTGGCAGCTGGTGCCCGGCGTCGACGACGACGTCGTGTACGCGGGGACCGAGCCGGGCGCCGTCTGGAAGTCCACCGACCGGGGCGAGACGTTCACGCTCGAACAGGCGCTGTGGGACCACCCACACCGCCCGGACTGGGCCGCGGGGTTCGGTGGCCAGGCCTTCCACACGGTGCTGCCACATCCGAGTGACCCGCAGTCGGTCACCGCGGCCCTGTCCACCGGTGGCGTCTACCAGACCGCGGATGGCGGAACGTCCTGGAACCCCCGCAACCAGGGAATCCGGGCGGAGTTCCTCCCGGAGGGTCAGCAGTACCCGGAGTTCGGGCAGTGTGTACACAAGGTCGCGCGACACCCCTCGCGTCCGGAGCGGCTGTTCGCACAGAACCACGGGGGTGTCTACCGCTCCGACGACCACGGCCAGTCCTGGCAGTACATCGCCGACGGCTTGCCCAGTGACTTCGGATTCCCGATCGTGATCCACCCGCATGATCCGGACACCGTCTACGTCTTCCCGCTGGCCGGGGCCGAAGGGCGGTGTCCGGTCGGCGGCCGCG
Organism: uncultured Nocardioidaceae bacterium; assembly: GCA_964385195.1. Taxonomy (GTDB): domain Bacteria; phylum Actinomycetota; class Actinomycetes; order Propionibacteriales; family Nocardioidaceae; genus CAYLOC01. Next base: position 12,192 of record CAYLOC010000061.1, on the reverse strand, counting down.
CCGCGGTATGGCGTTCCACGGACGCCGGCGACAGCTGGGCCGAGCTGTCCACCGGGCTGCCGGAGGACTTCTACGTTGCCGTGATGCGCGATGCGATGTGCGTCGACGACCATGACGACACCGGGCTCTACTTCGGCGCCCGGAACGGCTCGGTGTGGGCCTCACCCGATGGGGGCGAGACCTGGTCCCAGGCCGCCGTGAACCTGCCCGACGTGATGGTGGTCCGCGCCGCCGCCGTGTGACCGCTCCGCCGCATTGACCAGCGGCGGCTACGGCTGGAGCCGGAGCTGGTACCAGGTCGTGTCCACCCAGCGGTCGAACTTGCGGCCAACCTCGCAGAACGTGCCGACGCGCTCGAACCCGAAGTGCTCGTGGAGCGCGACCGATGCAGGGTTCGGTTGCGCGATCACGGCCACAGCGAGGTGGATACGATCCGTGCGCAGCATCTCCAGCAACCGGGCATACACCTGCGATCCGAGGCCACGCCCGACCGCGTACGGCGCCAGGTAGACCGACGTCTCGCGGGTCCGCGCGTACGCCGGCCGGGGCCGGAACGGACAGGAGTAGGCGTAGCCGGCCAGGTCGCCGTGCTCCTCCACGACCAGCACGTGGTCGCCGGGGTCGGCGCTGGCGATCCGCTCCTCCCAGTACGACGGCGGAGGATCGACGAGGTCGAACGTCGCCACGCTCTCGCGGACGGCGTACCCGTAGATGCGCGCGATCCCGGCGACGTCTGCTGGCGTGGCGGGGCGAAGGGCGGTCGGCATGGGACCCACACTTCCACACAACTGCGGCGAGGGGAGGCCGGGAAAGTGGCTCGGTCGGCTGGTCGTAGGCTCACCGCATGATCGAGAGCACACCGGATGTGAAGCCCCGTAGCCGCGATGTGACTGATGGTCTGGAGGCGACGGCCGCACGCGGCATGCTCCGCGCCGTCGGCATGGGGGATGACGACTTCGCCAAGCCACAGATCGGGGTCGCCTCGTCGTGGAACGAGATCACCCCGTGCAACCTGTCGTTGGACCGGCTGGCGAAGGCGGTCAAACAAGGCGTGTTCACCGCGGGCGGGTATCCGCTGGAGTTCGGCACGATCTCGGTCTCTGACGGGATCTCGATGGGGCATGAGGGGATGCACTTCTCGTTGGTGTCGCGAGAGGTGATCGCGGACTCGGTGGAGACGGTGATGATGGCCGACCGGCTCGACGGGTCGGTGCTGCTGGCCGGGTGCGACAAGAGCCTGCCGGGGATGTTGATGGCTGCTGCACGCCTGGACCTGGCGTCGGTGTTCCTCTACGCCGGATCGATCATGCCCGGCAGGGTCGGGGACCGTGACGTGACGATCATCGACGCGTTCGAGGCCGTCGGAGCGTGTATCGCCGGCCGGATCAGCCGCGAGGAGGTCGATGAGGTCGAGCGGGCGATCTGTCCCGGTGAGGGTGCTTGCGGCGGCATGTACACCGCGAACACGATGGCCTCGATCGCCGAGGCACTCGGCATGTCCCTGCCCGGGTCCGCCGCTCCGCCCGCGGTGGACCGGCGGCGGGACGGGTTCGCACACAAGTCCGGCGAGGCCGCCGTACACCTGTTGCAGAAGGGGATCACCGCCCGCGACATCATGACCAAGCCCGCGTTCGAGAACGCGATCGCGGTGGTCATGGCGCTCGGCGGCTCCACCAACGCGGTGCTGCACCTGCTCGCGATCGCACGTGAGGCCGGGGTCGACCTGACCCTGGAGGACTTCAACCGGGTGGGCGACACGGTGCCACATCTGGGGGATCTGAAGCCGTTCGGCCGGTTCGTGATGAACGACGTGGACCGGGTCGGTGGGATCCCGGTGGTCATGAAGGCGCTGCTGGACGCCGGGAAGCTGCACGGGGACTGCCTGACCGTGACCGGCAAGACGATGGCGCAGAACCTCGACGAGATCGACCCGCCCGCGGTGGACGGGGAGATCATCCGGGCGATGTCGGAGCCGCTGCATCCGACCGGGGGGCTCACGATCCTGCACGGGTCGCTGGCTCCGGAGGGTGCGGTGGTGAAGTCCGCGGGGTTCGACCAGGACCGGATCGAGGGCACCGCGCGTGTCTTCGACGGGGAACGGGCAGCGCTGGATGCGCTGGAGGCGGGGCGGATCACCGCCGGGGACGCGGTAGTGATCCGGTACGAGGGGCCCAAGGGCGGCCCCGGGATGCGGGAGATGCTCGCGATCACCGGGGCGATCAAGGGTGCCGGTCTCGGCAAGGACGTGTTGCTGCTGACCGATGGCCGGTTCTCCGGCGGTACGACGGGTCTGTGTGTCGGCCACGTGGCTCCGGAGGCCGTCGACGGCGGGCCGATCGCGTTCCTCCGTGACGGTGACCCCATCGTGCTCGATGTCGCCGCCCGCACCCTCGATGTCAACGTCGACGAGCAGGAGATGGCCACCCGCCGGCAGGGGTGGAGCGCACCGGCCCCCTCGACGTACACCACGGGTGTGCTCGGGAAGTACCGCACGCTGGTCCGCTCCGCCTCCGTCGGCGCCATCTGCGGCTGACCCGATTGCATGCCCCTCGCTGCGTTTGCCTTGTTGACGGGGCAAACGCGCCGTTGACAAGGCAAATCCGCCTCGCCAACGGTGAGTCTGCCTCGCCCACCCCTCG
>CAYLOC010000061.1:0-9453 GCA_964385195.1 uncultured Nocardioidaceae bacterium | reverse complement strand
CTCGCCCACCCCTCGCCGCTCACCCCCCACCCACCCCTGTCCGGGCCGGAGGGTCCCGGGTGGGAGACTCCCTCCCATGGCCGGTACGTCGACACTGTCCCTGAGTGAGGCCCAGCGACTGTTCACCCCCGAGCCGGGCTGGCTCAACACCGCCAGCTACGGCCTGCCGCCCACGCCAGCCTGGGAGGCGATGCAGTCGGCGCTGGAGGACTGGCGCAGTGGCCGGACGTCGTGGGAACCGTGGGGCGAGGCCACCGAACGCGCGCGGGCGTCCTTCGCCCGGATCGTCGGGGCGGGCCTCGACGACATCGCGACCGGCGCTGTTGCCTCCCAGTTCGTCGGCCTCGTGGCGTCCGCACTGCCCGACGGCGCGCGGGTGCTCGTCCCCGCGCACGAGTTCGGGTCCAACATCTTCCCCTACCAGATGCACGCCGACCGGGGCGTCGTGGTTGACACCGTTGCCGACGGAGAGCTCCTGGACCGCATCGACGACTCGGTCGACCTGGTCGCGGTCAGCGTCGTACAGTCCGCGACCGGTGAGGTGGCGGATCTGGAGAAGCTCGGTGCGGCAGCCCATGCCGCCGGTGCGCTCCTGGCCGTCGACGCGACCCAGGCCGTGGGGTGGCTCCCGGTCGACGTCCGGTACGTCGACGTACTCGTGTGCGCGTCGTACAAGTGGCTGTGCTGCCCCCGCGGCACTGCGTTCTGCTACGTGGCACCACAGCTGCGGGAGCGGGTCCGGCCCGTCGCGGCCGGGTGGTACGCCGGTGAGGACGTGAGCGCGAACTACTACGGGCCCACGCTGGACCTGGCCCGCGGCGCCCGCCGGTTCGACCTCAGCCCGGCCTGGCACTGCTGGGTCGGCGCCGCGCCCGCGCTGGAGGTGATCGAACGGGTCGGTGTCGAGGCGATCGCTGAGTACGACGTCGGGCTGGCCAACCGGTTCCGGGCCGGGCTGGGACTCCCCGAGGGGGACAGCGCGATCGTGTCCACCTCCATCGACGGAGCCGGGGAACGGCTGGAAGGCGCCGGCATCCGCGCAGCGACACGAGCCGGCTCACTGCGCGTGTCGTTCCACCTCTACACCACCGCTGAAGACGTGGACGCGGCGGTCAGTGCCCTGACCGCGTAGCGACGGCGGCCAGGATCCGTTGCTCGGTGGCCGCGTCGATGCCGAGTGTGCTGCGGCCGGACGGTGATGGCGGGAGACCCTCGTCCTGCAGCCAGGCCCACGTGTCGCGGACCGTGTCGAGCACCGGGCGGCACCGCAGCCCCGCGGTGTGGGCGGCGGACACGTCGGCGTCGTGCAGCGACGCCAGCTCTCCGGTCGGCGGGGTCCAGATCGGCAGGTCGACCCACCCGGTGATGCCGGCGTCGGCCAGCTCCTCGGGCGTGGCCCAGACGAGTTCCGCGTCGGAGCCGGTGACGTCGACACAGGTCTGCAACAGCTCACGCGTCGTCGTGTGGCCGGACTCGCTCACTGAGTCGTAGACCCCGGTCACGCCGTTCTCGGCGGCGGAGAGCATCCACGCGGCGAGATCGCGCCCGTCGAGATACTGCAGGGGTCGCTGTGGTGGCCCGGGCGCGACGACACGCCCTCCGTCCGCGATACGCGTCAGCCACCAGGGCAATCGCCCCACCCGCTCGTACGGACCGAGTACCAGCCCAGCCCGGGCCAGCAGCGAGGTGTCCGGGAACGTCTCCAGTACCGCGATCTCCGCGCCGCGTTTGGCCGCGGCATAGTCTGACCCGTCCGCACTGGCCGGATCGGCGTCGACCACCGGTGCGTCCTCGTTCGCTGCCGGGGGGATCGGCCACCGGTACACCGAGCGGGTGGAGACGTACCCGTAGTGACCGGCCCGCTGCGCCAGCAGTGCGGCGGAGTCCCGCACGACGCGCGGGGCTCCGGACCAGGTGTCGAGTACGGCGTCGAAGGTGCCCTCGCCCAGCGCGTCGCGCAGCGCCCGCCGGTCGCTGCGATCGGCGTACCGTGCCTCGGCGCCCGCTGCCGGGGGACCGCTGATACCGCGGGTGAGGGTGGTGACGTGGTGACCGCGGGCGAGCGCCGTCTCGACGATGGCGCGGCCGACGTGATGGGTGCCGCCGAGGACCAGGATCCGCATGGTCTCATGGTCGCCGCCTCCCACCGGTCCCGTCCACCCTCTTCTCCATCGGCGTAACCGTCCAGGTGGTGAGACGATGGTCTCAAGGACTTGACGGTCGGCCGCCCGACACGAGACGCTGGGGCCAATGCGGAACCTTATTCTCGTACCGATCGACGCGCCGGGAACCGGTCACTGACCACGATCCCCAGCGCGTCCCCCTCGAATGCCTCCGGGCTCGAGGGGTTTTTTGTTGCCAGGACGACCGACGGACTCGACCCGGAGAGCCCGACAGAGGGAAGGATGAGATGAGCGAGCAACGGACCGGCGCCCAGAGCCTGATCCGAGCGCTGGAGCATGCCGGGGTAGACACCGTCTTCGGCATTCCCGGCGGCGCCATCCTCCCGACGTACGACCCGCTGATGGACTCCACGCAGATCCGGCACATCCTGGTCCGGCACGAGCAGGCAGCCGGGCACGCGGCGCAGGGGTACGCCGTCGCCACCGGCAAGGTGGGCGTGTGCCTGGCCACCTCGGGACCGGGCGCGACGAACCTCGTCACGCCGCTCGCCGACGCGGCGCTGGACTCGGTGCCGATCGTGGCGATCACCGGACAGGTCACCAGCGCGGCCATCGGCTCCGACGCCTTCCAGGAAGCAGACATCCGCGGGATCACGATGCCGGTGACCAAGCACAACTACCTGGTGACCGACGCCGACGACATCCCGCGGGTGATCGCCGAGGCCTTCTACCTCGCCGCCTCCGGTCGCCCCGGCCCGGTCCTGGTCGACATCGCCAAGGACGCCCAGCAAGCCCCCACCCGGGTGTCCGAGCGGCCGCAGGTCTCACTCCTGGGCTACCACCCGGTGACCCGCCCGCATTCGAAGCAGGTCCGCGAGGCCGCGCGGCTCATCGCCTCCTCCCGCCGCCCGGTGCTGTACGTCGGCGGTGGTGTCGTGAAGTCCGGCGCCGACCAGGAACTGCGCGTGCTGGCCGAGCTGACCCACATCCCGGTGGTCACCACGCTGATGGCCCGCGGGGCGTTCCCCGACAGCCACCCGCTGCACCTGGGAATGCCGGGAATGCACGGAAGCGTCGCCGCGGTGGGAGCGCTGCAGCGCAGTGACCTGCTCATCACCCTCGGCGCCCGGTTCGACGACCGGGTGACCGGCAAGCTGAGCACGTTCGCCCCCGAGGCGAAGGTCATCCACGCCGACATCGACCCGGCCGAGATCGGCAAGAACCGTGCCGCCGACGTACCGATCGTCGGTGACTGCCGGGAGGTGATCGCCGATCTCGTGGTGGCGGTGCAGGCCGAGTACGACGCCGGCAACCGCGGCGACTGCGCCCCGTGGCTGGCGCAGTGCCAGGCGTGGCGGCAGCGCTACCCCCTGGGGTACCAGACCCGCCCCGACACCCTGTCCCCGCAGTACGTCATCGAGCGGATCGGCGCCATCGCCGGCCCGGAGGCCACCTACGTCGCCGGAGTGGGGCAGCACCAGATGTGGGCGGCGCACTTCGTGCGGCACGAGCGCCCCCGCGCCTGGATCAACTCCGGCGGGCTCGGCACGATGGGGTTCGCGGTCCCGGCCGCGATGGGGGCCAAGGTCGGCGAACCCGACCGCACGGTCTGGGCCATCGACGGCGACGGCTGCTTCCAGATGACCAACCAGGAGCTGGCCACGTGCGCGCTGAACCACATCCCCATCAAGGTGGCGGTGATCAACAACTCCAGCCTCGGCATGGTCCGGCAGTGGCAGACCCTGTTCTACGACGGGAGGTACTCCAACACCGACCTGCACTCCGCCCGCGTCCCCGACTTCGTCCGGCTCTCCGAGGCGCTGGGCTGTGTGGGGATGCGCTGCGAGGACCCCACCGACGTTGACGACATGGTCAACAAGGCCATGGAGATCCAGGACATGCCGGTCGTCATCGACTTCGTGGTCGACCGGGACGCGATGGTGTGGCCGATGGTGCCCGCGGGCACCAGCAACGACGCGATCCAGATCGCCCGCGACCTGCGACCGGAGTTCGACGATGATGACGTCTAACCGGTCGACGGCACGGCGGTCGACGGCACGGCGGTCGGACGTACGGCGGTCGGACGTACGGCGAGAGGAGGCCGGTTCATGACCACGCACACCCTGTCGGTGCTGGTGGAGAACAAACCCGGCGTACTGACCCGGGTCGCGTCACTGTTCTCCCGCCGGGGCTTCAACATCGACTCCCTCGCGGTGGGGCCGACGCTGCATCCGGAGATCTCCCGGATGACGATCGTGGTGAACCTCCAGGACCTGCCGCTGGAGCAGGTCACGAAACAGCTGAACAAGCTGGTCGAGGTGCTGAAGATCGTCGAGCTGGAAGCGCCCGGGGCGGTCGAACGTGAGCTGGCCCTGATCAAGGTTCGCGCCGACTCCCAGACCCGCGGACGTGTGCTGGAGACGGTAGAGCTGTTCCGCGCGAAGGTGGTGGACGTCGCCGCCGATGCCGTGACGATCGAGGCCACCGGCAGCCGCGACAAGCTGGATGCGATGCTGCGGGTGCTGGAGCCGTTCGGTATCAAGGAGCTGGTCCAGTCCGGGATGGTCGCGATCGGCCGCGGCGGCCGCTCGATCGTGGACAAGACGCTGCGCGCCGCTACCCCGCCGGAGCGACGTGCCGGATGAGCCGCCGCTCGTCGAACCCGACCCGCCCCACCACAGAAGCGAGATGAAGGAGTCAGACAACGATGGCTGAGCTGTATTACGACGACGACGCCGACCTTTCTGTCGTCCAGGGCCGCAATGTCGCGGTCCTGGGATACGGCAGCCAGGGGCATGCCCATGCGCTGTCCCTGCGCGACTCGGGGGTGGACGTCCGCGTCGGTCTCCCGGAGGGCTCCCGGAGCCGCCCCAAGGCCGAGGCGGAAGGGTTGCGGGTGGTGTCGCCGTACGAGGCGTGCGAGGAGTCGGACCTGGTGATGGTGCTGACCCCGGATCCCAGCCAGCGGCACCTGTACAAGGAGGCCATCGAGCCGAACCTGGTCGAGGGGGACGCGTTGTTCTTCAGCCACGGGTTCAACATCCGGTTCGGCTACGTCCAGCCGCCCTCCACCGTCGACGTGTGCATGGTCGCGCCGAAGGGCCCTGGCCACCTCGTACGGCGGGAGTTCGAGGAGGGCCGCGGCGTACCGGTGCTGGTCGCGGTCGAGCAGGACCACACCGGCGGGGCATGGGACCTCGCGCTGTCCTATGCCAAGGGCATCGGCGGCACCCGCGCCGGGGCGATCCGGACCACGTTCGCGGAGGAGACCGAGACCGACCTGTTCGGTGAGCAGACCGTGCTGTGCGGGGGAGTGTCCGCACTCGTCCAGTCCGGGTTCGAGACCCTGGTCGAGGCCGGTTACCAGCCCGAGATCGCCTACTTCGAGTGCCTGCACGAGCTGAAGCTGATCGTGGACCTGATGTACGAGGGTGGCATCGCCAAGCAGCGTTGGTCGGTCTCCGACACCGCGGAGTACGGCGACTACACCTCCGGCCCGTACCTGATCGACGACTCGGTCAAGGCGCGGATGCGCGACATCCTCGGCAACATCCGCAGCGGGAAGTGGGCCGAGGAGTTCATCGCCGACCAGGACGCCGGGGCGCCGAAGTTCAAGCAGTACCGGGCGCAGGCCGAGCAGCACCAGATCGAGGCCACCGGCCGGGAGCTGCGGAAGCTGATGGCGTGGGTGAAGTCCCACGATGCGGACTACACCGAGGGAACCGCGGCCCGCTGAGGAACAATCCCGAGTTGTCAGAAGTACAGCACGTCATCACGTGTCCAGGTTCTGACAAGTCGGTGGAGGGAGTTCGATGACCAGCAAGCCCGTGGTACTGATCGCGGATGCACTCAGCCCGGCCACGGTCGAGGCGCTCGGCGACGGCTTCGAGATCCGCACCTGCAACGGCCCGGACCACGACGAGCTGCTGGCCGCGGTCACCGACGTGGACGCGCTCATGGTCCGCAGCGCCACGAAGGTCGACGCGGAGGTGCTCGCGGCCGCCACGCGGCTGAAGGTCATCGCCCGCGCGGGCGTGGGCCTGGACAACATCGACGTACCGCGCGCCACCGCCTCCGGGGTCATGGTCGTCAACGCCCCGACGTCGAACATCACCAGCGCTGCCGAGCTGGCCGTCGGGCTGTTGCTGGCCGCCGCCCGCAACATCGTCCCCGCCAACAAGGCGCTGCAGACGGGGGAGTGGCAACGCAGCAAGTACGGCGGTACCGAGCTGGTCGAGAAGACTGCCGGCATCGTGGGGCTCGGCAAGATCGGGACGCTCGTGGCCCAGCGGCTGGCCGCCTTCGGGATGGACCTGGTCGCCTACGACCCGTACGTGCCCGCCGGGCGGGCGGCACAGATCGGGGTGCGGCTGGTCACGCTGGAGGAGCTGCTCGGCACCTCCGACTTCATCTCCGTCCACCTCCCCAAGACCCCCGAGACCGTCGGGCTGATCGGGGCGGCGGAACTGGCGCAGTGCAAGCCGACCGCGTTCCTCGTCAACGCCGCCCGCGGCGGCATCGTCGATGAGCACGCACTCGACATGGCGTTGAAGGAGGGCCGGATCGCCGGGGCCGGGCTCGATGTCTACGCCAGCGAACCGTGCACCGACTCACCCCTGTTCTCCTACGACAACGTGGTGGCCACGCCCCACCTGGGGGCGTCCACGAGCGAGGCGCAGGAGAAGGCCGGGGTTGCCGTCGCCCGGTCGGTGCGGCTGGCCCTTGCCGGCGAGCTGGTACCGGACGCGGTGAACGTGCAAGGCGGTGCCATCGCGGAGGACGTGCGCCCCGGTATTCCGCTGACGGAGAAGCTCGGCCGCATCTTCACCGCACTCGCCGGCGAGGTCGCCCAGCAGCTCGACGTCGAGGTTCGCGGCGAGATCACCGGCAGCGACGTGCAGGTCCTGGAGCTGGCTGCGCTGAAGGGCGTCTTCGCCGACGTCGTCGAGGAGGACGTCACCTACGTCAACGCGCCGTTGTACGCCGAGGAGCGCGGTCTCGACGTACGGCTGCTCACCGAGACCGAAAGCCCCGACCACCGCAACCTCGTCACCGTGCGCGGCACCCTTGCCGACGGCCGGACGGTCTCGGTGTCGGGGACCCTGCTCGGCATCCAGCAGCGGGAGCGGCTGGTCGAGGTCAACGGCTACGACGTAGACCTCGAACCCACCGAGCACCTGGCGTTCTTCACCTACTCCGACCGGCCGGGCATGGTCGGGCGGATCGGCAAGGTGCTGGGCGAGGCGGAGGTCAACATCGCCGGGATGCAGGTGGCCCGCGACCGGCAAGGAGGCCATGCACTGGTGGCGCTGTCGGTGGACAGCGCGGTCCCGGTCGACGTACTCGAGGAGATCGCCGCGGTGATGGACGCGACGCTCGCCCGGAGCGTCGACCTCACCGAGGACCGGTAAGGGGGCCGACTCAGCGCCTGGTGGCGATCAGCACCGAGGTGTCCGCAGCGACCATCACCTCTACCGTGGTGAACCGCTCGTCGGTCAGCCACTGCTCGCGCATGGTGTCCACCCGTCCCTCGTACATGGGGGGCCAGGTCGCGCACGGGGTGAAGTCGTCGAGGACGACGATGCCGCCGGGCTCCAGCAGATCGGCGACGGCGTCCGCCCCGGAGTGCTTGGCCTCCCGTACGTCGAGGAACAACAACGCGAACGGGCCGTACTCGTGCAGCGCGCTCCAATCGCCGGTGATGACCCGCACCCGGTCGTCGTCGGCGAACAGGGACGTGACCGCCGTTGCGAGGTCCGGGTCCACCTCGGCGGTGACGACGCTGCTGCCGGGCCGCATCCCGCTGAGTAACCAGGCGGCTCCGACGCCGCAGCCGGTCCCACACTCGCCGAGGACGCCGTTGCGGCTGGCGGCCAGGCTGGCCAGCAGCCGCCCGGTCTCGGCGCGGCTGGAGGTGACGAATCCACGTCGGCCGGACATCTCCAGCGCCTTGCCGACGCGGGTCGGCAGGTCGATCGGTGCGCTCACGGAACCGAGTGTGTCACACCGCCGGTTCGGCCCCAGATGTCTCAATGAGTGAGACGATTGTCCCAAGTTGCTGGCGGATGCCGGGCCGGGGTCGTAGGGTGTGGGTGTTATGCGGTTCTTCGTAGCCATTCTTAGGTGCCGCGGCGAGGCCTGTTAAAGGCCAACACCTCGCCGCGGAGTCTGGCGTTGGCCGCCGCGCTGCGAGGAACCAAATGTCCTTCTCGTGCCGACCGCATGAGTTCTGGTGCACAACCCTCCGCGTGACCCGCAGGAGTCCCTCGGCGTGGCAGGCCCGGCTTGTTGACCGTCACCACCTGAACGACGTGAAAGCGAAACTGGAGACTTCTGATGTATGACATGTACCCGGAGTGGGGCCCGGCCCATTTGGATGACGACGCGCCCGACGGCAGCGAACGAGAAGGGTCGCAGCGCCCCGACGACAACTGAACGACGACGGGAAGCTCAACTCCTGATCACCGGATGCGGCCGGATCCCCTCCCCGGCTGTGGCGGACGGGTCCTGAGGTACTCGGCGTGAGACGCCGTGCCCGGCGAGGGCACCGGCTCCTACGATGACCTCATGACCTCCACAGTCCGTATCGCGGTGATCGGCGGCGACGGCATCGGCCCGGAGGTGACCGCAGAGTCACTGAAGGTGCTCGAGGCCGTCGCCGCTTCCTGTGCGCTGACGATCGAGCGCACCGACTACGACCTCGGCGCCCGCCGGTGGCAGGAGACCGGGGAGGTCCTGCCGGACACGACGCTTGCCGAGATCGCGACCCACGACGCGATCCTGCTGGGCGCCGTGGGAGTGCGGCCGGGCGATACGTCGATGCCGGCCGGGCTGCTGGAGCGCGGGCTGTTGCTGCGGCTGCGGTTCGAGCTCGACCACTACGTGAACCTTCGCCCGGCGCGGGTCTACCCCGGCGTACCGACGCCGCTCGCCGACCCGGGAGACGTCGACTTCCTCGTCGTCCGCGAGGGCACCGAGGGTCCGTACGTCGGCAACGGCGGCCGACTGCGTGCAGGTACGTCGGCGGAGGTCGCCACCGAGGTCAGCGTCAACACCGCGTACGGCGTGGAGCGGGTGGTGCGAGACGCGTTCGCCCGTGCGGACAAGCGCCCGCGGCGACACCTCACCTGGGTCCACAAGACCAACGTGCTCGGCCATGCCGGCGCGCTGTGGTCCCGGATCGTGGGGGAGGTCGCCGCGGACTACCCGCAGGTGCAGGTGGACTACCTCCACGTTGACGCGGCGACGATCATGCTCACCACCGATCCGGCACGGTTCGACGTGATCGTCACCGACAACCTGTTCGGCGACATCATCACCGACCTGGCCG
>CAYLOC010000060.1:0-15160 GCA_964385195.1 uncultured Nocardioidaceae bacterium | reverse complement strand
GCGTGGGTACGGAGAAGGCTGCGCTGCGTCGGCGTCTGCTGGCGATACGGCGGGAACTGGACCGGACGACGTACGCCGACCGGGCGCGGTTGCTGCGTGACCGGGTGCTGGACGCGGTGCACCTCGACGCCGGTGCGACCGTGGCGGCGTACGCATCCACTGACGACGAGCCGGACACCGGACCGCTGCTGGAGACCCTCCATGCCCGTGGCGTGACGGTGTTGCTGCCGGTGCTGCTGGAGTCGATGGACCTCGACTGGGCCGCCTACGCCCCCGGCGCCTGGCGGACCGGCCGGTTCGGTATCGCCGAGCCGGACGGGCCGTCGCTGGGCGGTGACGCGGTGGCGACGGCGTCGGTCGTGGTGTGCCCGGGGCTGGCCGCCGATGCCGCTGGGCGCAGGCTCGGCCGTGGCGGCGGCAGCTACGACCGGGTGCTGGCTCGTCTCGCGGCGCTCCCGCACCCGCCGCTGCGGATGCTGCTGGTCTACGACGAGGAGGTCCTGCCGGAGGTCCCCACCCAAGCGCACGACCAGCGTGTCGACGTCGTGGTCACCCCGCACCGCACCGTGTGGGCTACCCGGGTTTGAGAGTCAGAGTGTCCTCGGTCGCGGCGTGGACGGCAGACCGGCTGAACGCCCACGGCAGCGTCGTGCCGTCCAGCCACAACTGGGTCTGGTCGGTGTAGTGGCCGTCATAGGCATGACCGGACGCACCGGTGAGGTTGACCCAGCGGGCGTCGTCCCATGAGTCCAACGGGATGATCATCCGCATCGACGGCAGCGTCGTCACGTCGTACCCCTCGGTCGCGTCCCAGCTGATGGCGTCCACGACCGACGGGCCGCCGGGCACCGGGTACGGCCCCCGGTTGAACAAGAACGCCACCGGGGATCCGTCCGCCCCCAGTGTCTGGTTCTGGATCGTCAGCCGGTGCAGCCGCCCCCAGGACCAGTCCCCCGGCACGCGCGAGACGTGCCGAGTGAGGTCGTCGCGGGCGTCCTTCATCGCCTGTTCCAGGATGTCGTCCCGGGTCTCCACCTTGGGGGTGGAGATGTCGTCCCAGAACGAGTCGTGCGGTTTGCGGAGCAAGCGGTGCATCACCGCCCACCACCGGTCCCCGCCGTCGGGCCAGGCCTGCTTGGGCAGCTGGTCACGGAACGTCAGCGACAGCAGATGCTGCCACACCACGTTGAAGTAGGCGGCTGCGGCGGAGTCCTTCGGCTGCCGGTAGTCCCAGTGCCGCAGCAGCTTCTGGCCGGCGGAGTAGTAGCCGTGGGGGAGGTCGATGTCGAGCAGGTACGGCGTGAGGTCAGCGGCCAGGGCGCTGCGCGTGTCCCGTTGCACCGTGGCCATGTCGGACACGGTCAGCGGCTCCTTCTCCTTCAGCAGATCCAGGATCCGCTGTGACCGGTACCCGTAGTCCCAGGAGTCGCCGAGGTAGTAGGGGTACTTCTTGCCGACGACGGCCTGGTTGGCGGTGACCACGTAGCCGTCCTTGGGGTCCAGCACACTGGGCAGCGCGCTGTAGGGGACGAAGGACCCCGTCCAGTCATACGCCGGGTCCCAGCCCGGTACCGGCCAGTCGCCGTGACCGGTCCGGCGGATCGGGATCCGCCCCGGAGCCTGGTAGCCGATGTGCCCCTCGGCGTCGGCGTACACCATGTTCTGCGCGGGTACGGCGAAGTCCCGGGCGGCGGCGCGGAACTCCTGCCAGTCGTGTGCGGTGTTGATCTCGAACAAAGCGTCCAACGTGGGCTGCGGGGTCAACGCGGTCCACTTCAGCGCCACGGCGTACCCGCCGTCAGCGGGCGGCGCGTCGTCACCGACCGGGGCGACCTCTCCGACCCTCGCGGTGTCGTCGTCCACGTCGGAGATCAGCGGCCCGTGCCGGGTGGAACGCACCGTGATCGTGACCGGGTCCTGCCCGGCGACCTGGAAGGTCTCCGTGCGCGTCTGGAGCGGCACCTGCTTCCCGTCGTACAGGTAATGGCCCTGGCCGTCGAGCTTCTCCAGGTACAGGTCCTGCACATCCGGACCCAGATTGGTGAAACCCCAGGCGATGTCGGCGTTGTGTCCGATCACGACCCCCGGCAGTCCCGGGAACGTGAACCCGCTGACGTCGAACGGGCACCGCGGGGACACCGTCGTACAGTGCAGCCCCATCTGGTACCAGATGCTGGGCATCGACTGCGCCAGGTGCGGGTCGTTGGCCAGGATCGGCGCCCCGCTCTTGGTGTGCTCGCCCGAGACGGCCCACGCGTTGGAACCGACGCCGTCGGACTTCCCCAGAGCCCGGCTCAGCGCCTGTGCCGCGGACCCGGCCGCACGCAGCGCCGGCGCCGCAGCGGCGGGGAACGGTGGGCGGCTCGGCAGACGGGTGCCGGAGTGGGTGGCGTTTTGCTCATACACCCCGTCGACCACCGCGCCTTGCGTCACGATCGGGCGGTGCTGCTGATAGGGGTACGGCGGGTACAGCTCGGCGATCTGCGCGTCAGTGAGGACCACCGAGGCGAGGCTCCGGTCGACCTCGTCGGCCATGTTGCCGCCGAGATCCCACGCCATCGCCTTCAGCCACGCCAGCGAGTCGACCGGCGTCCACTTCGCCGGCGTGTAGTCCGAGCCGGTCAACCCGAGCACGGCGTACTCCAGCGACAGGGTGGAGCCGTCATGGTCAGCGAGGTAGGCGTTCACGCCGTCGGCGAAGGACTGGAGATGGCGGCGGGTGTCCGGTGCGATGATCGACATCTCCCTCGCCGCGACCCGGCGCCACCCCATCGTCCGTACCATCTCGTCGGTCTCCAGGGCGCTCTTGCCGAACACCGCGGAGAGGGTGCCGGCGGTGACGTGGCGCTGGAAGTCCATCTGGAAGAACCGGTCCTGCGCCTGCACGTACCCTTGCGCGAAGAACAGGTCATGCGATGTCTCGGCGTAGATCTGCGGAATCCCGTGCCCGTCCCGGGCCACGGTCACCTCCGCGTCAAGTCCCTTCACGGTGAGGTCACCGCTGGTCTCCGGGAACGAGCGATGGACGGTCCATACGACCACGATGAACGCCGCGATCAGCACCAGCACAATGACGCCAGCGGTCCAGGACAGGACCTTCCAGGGACGACGCACGGGCCCCATTGTGTCCTACGAGCGGTCCCTCACCGGTAGCCCATGCGACCGCGCCGGTCACAGTGGCCGAACACCGGTGGCGTGCCGCTTTTGCGTCGACGGCGGGCGTGACGCACAATGGAGGCGGTTAGCAGTCTCATCGTGGGAGTGCTAATGCGGAAGTGAGGAGCGTCCGTGCCTGTCTACCAGTACGTGTGCACCGCCTGCGGAGAACCGTTGGAGGTGCGTCAGAGTTTCACCGACGATGCGTTGACGGTCTGCCCGACGTGTGAGGGGCGGCTGCGCAAGGTCCTGAGCCCGGTCGGCGTCGTGTTCAAGGGGTCCGGCTTCTACCGCACCGACAGCCGCGCTTCGGCCAACGGCGGGCAGCACAGCAGCGCTTCCAACGGCCACAAGGACCACAACGGCACGTCCAAGGACTCAACCTCATCGTCAACGGAGAAGGCGACGTCCTCCTCCGGCTCGGACAGCACATCGGGCAGTAGTGGTAGTGACAGTGGGTCGAAGTCCACGTCCTCGTCCTCGTCGTCGCAGAAGGCAGCCGCCGGTTCCTGATTTCCGCGCTGACCCTTCGCCTGTGGATAACCGCCACGGACACGGTGTGGTTGTCCCTACCGTAGGCGGATGCCCGCACTCCCTCGCACCCGCGCCGACGCGCGACGCCTCTATCTGCGCCACCGCCGCCTGTTAGCGTCCGTCCTGGCGGCTGCGTGCGTCCTGGTCACGATCGGTGCCGTCAGCCCCGATCAGCCACACCGCTCGCCGGTGGTGGTGGCCGCGCACGACCTCACTGCAGGCAGCGTCCTGGCAGCAGCCGACCTCTCCGTCGTACACCTGCCCGCCGACCTGGTGCCCCGGCATGCACTGTCGCGGCGGGAGTCACTGGTGGGACGGCACGTGGCCGCGCCCATGCGCGGTGGCGAGCCGTTCACCGACCGACGCTTGTTCAGCGACTCGCTCATCGACGGGTACGGCGAGGGCCTGGTCGCGGTCCCGGTCCGAGCGAGCGACGCCGTCATGGTGAGCCTGCTGCACGTCGGCGACCGCGTGGACCTCTACGCTACGGACCACCGTGACGGGCAACAGCAGGTGACGAAGCTGGCGGCGAACGCCCCGGTCATCGCACTCCCCCAGCCCGCCAAGGGACGTACGGGGGGTCACGATGCGGTCGTGGTCGTGGCGGTGCCTGCAGCGGATGCGGGACCGCTCACCCAGGCCGGTGCCCAGGGGGCGGTCAGCATCGCGCTGCGGCAGCAGTCCTGACGCGCCGAGGCGGCCAAAATCCCGTCCGTTCAGGCGGTGCGTCCGTATCCTGTCTGCCGAAAGACGCGACCGGGGTCCGCGGTCCGCTGTTGCTTGCATGCCGAGCCTGGCGCTCGGTGGGTAGGTGTCGGTGATCGCCGTACCCGCGGGAGTGTCCCCTTTCGGTCGAGGAGTGGGTCATGCTCAAAGGATTCAAGACGTTCCTGTTGCAGGGCGATCTCATCATCGTTGCGGTCGGGTTGGTTGTCGCGCTGGCCTTCAGCGGGTTGATCAGTGCGTTCACCACCAACATCATCAACCCGATCCTGGCGCTCGCGACAGGTGGAAAGGGGCCGGGCCTCGGCTGGTTCCTCAAGGACGGCGCAGAAAGCACGTTCCTGAACCTGGGTGCGTTCATCGCCGCGGTCATCTACTTCATCATCTTCGTCGCCGTTGTCTACTTCCTGATCGTGGTGCCATACCGGTCGATGATGGCGCGCAGGGGCAAGACGGTGTTCGGTCCGCCGGCGCCGGTCAAGACCTGCCCGGCCTGCCTGTCCGCCGACATCCCCGAAGAGGCCACGAAGTGCAAGTACTGCGGCACTGACCAGCCCCCGGCTCCGGCCTCCGCCACTGCTGGCTAGCCCGGCTTAGCCGGTACCGCGGGTAACACCCCCGACCCGGTCCCGCACGGACCGGCGGAGCGCCGAGCCGGTAGGGGGGTAGGCGAGGCAGATGCACCGTATACAAGGAGAATTTGCCTTGTAAACGGCGCGTTTGCCCCGTCTACAAGGCAAACGCAGCAGCCGAGGCCCGGTCAGGAACGGCGCCGGGGGGCGAGATCAGTCGCGGGGAAGGTGGTGCGGGGGACGGTCGCGGAGGTACTCCTCGTCGCTCCGCCGCTCCCCTGGCTCGGACCGGTCGTCCTCGGCGTGGTCGGGAAGTACCTCACCGAAGACCTCGGCCAGGCGGCGTCGGCGCGCGGCAGCGTCGGCCGCCTCGGGCGGTGACGACCTCGTCAGGCGGCGGTCGTCGCGTTGATCCATGACTCGTCAAACACCTGGTGGACCGGTTTCCATCCCGTCACGTCATGCAGCAGGTCCGAGGACACCCGGTGAGAGCGGGTCAACGGCTCCAGCCGCTCCCCCGCCAGCCTGACCAGCAGCGCCGGCATGTAGCGCACCGACTCCCGGTCCGCGACCGCCCCGAACACCCGCAGCAGCTCGCGCCGCCGGACCGGAGGGGCCCCGACGTTGTAGGTTCCCTGCGGCGCATGCAGGGCCGCTGCCACCGCCGTACCGGCATCCATGGGGTGGACGACATGGGTCCACACCTCTCCCGCGCCGAACCCGATCGCCCGCCCGGCCCGGGCCCGGGCCACCAGCCACTGCGTCATCGCGTCGTCACCGACGAGGCTGCCGAACCGCAGGATCACCGATGAGCGCGAGCATCCGGCGAATCCGGCGGCATTGGCCTCCGCCACCGCGGAGGGTTCCAGCGGCCGGGTGACCATCAGGGGGCTGGACTCGGTGATCCACTCCTCGCCGGCATCGGCGTACATCGCCGAGACGCTCTCCTGCACCAGGTGCCTCACACCGGCGCGACGAGCAGCCTCGGCGACGATCTTCGACCCCTCGGTACGGAGCCGGTCGTTGACCCGCCACGCTCCGTGCCGCATGCCGGTCACGCCGACCGGGATATGGGTGACGAGGTTGCAGACCGCGTCGTAACCCACCAACGCGTCGGCAAGAGCGTCACCGTCGAACAGGTGAACCGTCGCTGCCGCGGCGCCGGCAGCCTCCAGATGCCGCGCCTTGTCCGGGGTGCGCGCCAGACCGGTGACCTCGTGGCCGTCGGCGAGGAGAGCGCGCACGGTGTGCCGACCGAGCACACCCGTGGCCCCGGTAACGAAAACCTTCACAAGTTGAACCCTCCGATAACAAGACGATAACAGACACGTATCAGAAAGTGAGACGACTCCGGCGACCGGGCCCCGGAGTCCGTTCAGCCGACCCGGCGGTGGCAGCGAGGGGACCGGTCGGCGAAGATGCGGTCATGGCACACGAACGCGCCGGCACCCCCGCACTGCCCGAGGACCTCATCGATCCCGATGCGGTCGTCGCCGCCTACTACGACCTGACACCGGACCCCGCGGATCCGGCCCAGCGGGTGGTCTTCGGTACGTCGGGACACCGCGGCTCCAGCCTCGACCGCGCGTTCAACGACGCCCACATTGCCGCCACCACCCAGGCGATCTGCGAGTACCGCGCAAACCAGGGCTCTACCGGCCCGTTGTTCCTGGGCAAGGACACCCATGCGCTGTCGGACCCGGCGTGGCAGACCGCGGTGGAGGTGCTGGTCGCCAACGGCATCGACGTACGGGTCGACGCGCGCGGCCGGTGGACCCCGACGCCGGCGGTCTCACACGCCATCCTGCGCGCGAATGCGGAGCCCGGCCCGCGCGCCGACGGCATCGTGGTGACACCGTCACACAACCCGCCCCGCGACGGCGGCTTCAAGTACAACCCGCCCAACGGCGGGCCGGCCGACACCGACGTCACCTCCGCGATCGCCGACCGCGCGAACGAGCTGCTCAAGCAGGGACTGACCGGGGTACGACGGGACGGCTCGGCCACCGTCCGCGACCGGCTGTCGACGTACGACTTCCTTGCCGCCTACGTCGACGACCTGCCCGCCGTGGTCGACCTGGACGCGATCCGGTCTGCCGGGGTGCGGATCGGCGCGGACCCGCTCGGGGGAGCCTCGGTGGACTACTGGGCGGCGATCGCCGACCGGCACCGGCTGGACCTGACCGTGGTCAACGACCGGGTCGACCCGACCTGGCGGTTCATGACGCTGGACACTGACGGCAAGATCCGGATGGACTGCTCCTCCCCGGCGGCGATGGCCTCGCTGATCCAGGCCCGGGACCGGTACGACATCGCCACCGGCAACGACGCCGACGCCGACCGGCACGGGATCGTCACCCCGGATGGTGGGCTGGTGAACCCCAACCACTTCCTCGCCGTCGCCGTCGACTACCTGTTCTCTCGACGCGACGGGTGGGGGGCCGACGCCGCCGTCGGCAAGACGCTGGTCAGCTCCTCGATGCTGGACCGGGTCGCCGCCGCGGCCGGGCACCGGCTGCTGGAGGTCCCGGTGGGGTTCAAGTGGTTCGTGCCAGGCCTGCTGGACGGCAGCATCGGGTTCGGCGGCGAGGAGTCCGCCGGCGCCTCGCTGCTCCGGCGCGACGGCGGCACGTGGACGACCGACAAGGACGGCATCGTCCTGGCCCTGCTGGCCAGCGAGATCCTCGCGGTCACCGGCCAGACCCCCAGCCAGCGCTACCGCGGGCTCACCGCCCGGCACGGCGACCCCGCCTACGCACGTACCGACGCCCCGGCCACCCGGGAGCAGAAGGCCGCGCTGAAGCGGCTCAGTGCCCGCGACGTCACCGCACGGTCCGTCGCGGGGGAGCCGGTCACCGCCGTACTCACCGAGGCCCCGGGAAACGGCGCACCCATCGGCGGGGTCAAGGTCTGCACCGAGTCGGCCTGGTTCGCCGCCCGCCCGTCGGGCACCGAGGACGTCTACAAGGTGTACGCCGAGTCGTTCCGCGGCGCGGACCACCTTGCGCAGGTGCAGGCGGACGCGCAGGCGCTCGTCGACGCCGCCCTGACCTAACGTCCTGCACCCCGCGCGCCCCCGCACGCGCCCTGCAGGACGTTACAGGGAGGGGACCTCCTCCACCTCGGCGTAACCCCACTGCCGTAACGGGTCGGCGACGGTCTCGGCGTCGCCGACGACCACCACCGTCATCGCGTCGGGAGCGACGACCTCGCCGAAGGCGGTGTTCGCCGACGCGGCGGTGACCTCGCGGACCCGTTGCAGGTTCACGTCGACGTGCTCCAGCGGCAGGCCGTGGGACAGCAACAGCTCGACCCGCCCGGCGATCGTGGCGGCGCGCTCGTAGCCGAGCACCGCGGAGTCGGTGATCGCCCGCGCCGCCCCGGCAACCTCCTCCTCGCTGAACGTGCCCGCCCCCTCGGCCAGTACGGCGATGATGTCGGCTACCGCTTCCGCGGTCGCGTCCGCGCGCACGGCGGAAGAGACCCCGAGTACGCCGGCTCCGCGGCTGGAGTCAAGCACGGTGCTGACGCCGTAGGTGACGCCTTTCTCCTCCCGGAGGATCTGGTTCGTGCGAGAGGAGAAGCTCCCGCCGATCAGGTAGTTGGCCACGAACATCGACGGCCAGCGCGGGTCCGTCCGCGAGATCCCGGGACCGCCCAACCGCAAGGTCGACTGCGGCGCCCCGGGCCAGTCGACGAGCAGCACCCGAGGTGTCGTCGCGACGGGCCGTGGCTCGGTCGGGACGGACGGGGCAGCGCCCCCGTGCCAGCCCGCGAACGCATCCGCCGCCACCTGTTCGGGGTCGAGGTCGGCGAAGTCGCCGGCCATCACCAGCGTCGCAGCGTCGGGACGCAGGTGCCGGGCAGCGAAGTCGACCACGTCGTCGCGGGTCACCGCACGCACGGTCTCCTCGGTCCCGCTGACCGGACGGGCGATCCGGGCGTCGCCGAACAGCGCGGCGTTGAGCCGCTCGGCGGCGACGTGGGTGGGGTAGGCGCGTGCCTGCTCGATCTCGCGCAGGGTCAGCCGTTGTTCGTGGTCGAACTCAGCCGGCGCGAAGGCCGGTTCCCGCAGGACGTCGGCCATCAGCCCGGTTGCCGCCGGAAGCCGGGAGAGCGGTGCGGCAAGGCGAAGCGAGAACCCGTCGGGGAACGCCCCAGCCTCCAGGTCCGCGCCGCACATCGACAGCGCGTCGGCGAACTGCTCGGCGTCTCGGCCCGCCGCTCCCCGGCTCAGGCAGCGGCCGGTCAACGCCGCGACGCCGTCGCGTCCGGGTGGCTCGGCGTTCAGCGGTACGCCGAACAGCACGGAGGCGTGGACGACGTACTGGCCGGGGCAGTGGTACACCAACAGCCGCGTGCCGTTGTCGAGGCGGCTCTCGTGCACGGGTGGGAAGCGCCAGTCGACGGCGGCGGGGACGGCGGGGCGGGTGCCGGTGCTCATCACGCCTCGCCTCCGGAGTCGTCGGGCGTGACCCGGACCTGGGTGTGCAGGCACGGCAGCAGCCACTCTCGGGTCGCCTCCACCACCTCCTCGGCGGTGATCGAGCGCAGCAACGGCAGCCGGTCGTTGACCGCGTCCGGCTCGTCGAAGAGCAGGGTGCTGCCGGAGATCGCATCGGCCCGGCCAGCGACGGTGCCCATCTCATCCAGCCAGTCGCGCTCCGCCTCGACCTTGGCCATCTCCAGCTCGGCATCGGCGGGACCGCTCTCGGCGAACTCCTCGACCACCTGGCAGAACGTCGCTGTCACCTGCTCGATGTCGGCCTCTGCCACCGCGCGTGCCGAACCGATCACGAACGAGTTGCCGGCGATCAGCGCGTTGATACCGAAGCCGGCGGCCAGCGCCACCTGGTCACCACGAACCAGCCGCCGGTGCAGGCGACTCGTCTCCCCCTCCCCCAGGATCGCCGACGCCAACACCGCCGCGGCGAGCGCACGGCCCTGCGGGTGGTCGGCGGGAAGCCGCCCGGCGAACCAGACAGCGGGCGCAGGGACCTCCTCGACGTACTCACGACGCTGGGGCTGCGGCAGCGGCGGCAACGGATCGGGCAGCTCCCGCTTCGGTGCGTCACCGGTGGGGATGGCGCCGAAGTAGCGGTCTGCTTTGCCGAACGCGTCGGCCTCAGCGACGTCGCCGACGATCGAGAGCACCGCGTTGTTGGGCATGTAGTACTGGGAGTGGAAGGCGCTGACCTCGTCCAGGGACGCTTCCTGAAGCTGGGCGAGGTTGCCGATGGGGAGGTGGCCGTAGGGGTGGTCGGTGTCGAAGAGCAGCGGCAGCAGCCTCTCGAACACGGTTCCGTACGGGACGTTGTCCATCCGCTGGCTGCGTTCGGCGCCGACGACGGACACCTGGTTGTCGAAGTTCTCCTGGGTGAGGACGTCGTCGAGGTAGGCCATCCGGTCTGCCTCCAGCCACAACGCGAGGTCGAGTACGCCGGCCGGGACCGCCTCGAAGTAGTTGGTGCGGTCGAAGGAGGTGGTGGCGTTGAGTACGCCGCCGTGACCCTGGAGCAGCGAGAAGTGCTCCCCGGGCGCAACGTTGCGCGAGCCTTGGAACATCAGGTGCTCGAAGAGGTGCGCGAATCCTTGCCGGTGTGACGGCTCGTGACGAGAGCCGACGTCGTACCAGAGGTTGACCGCGACGACGCCGACTCCGGGGGTCGGGCTGACCACGACCCGGAGCCCGTTGTCGAGCGTCCGGGAGGTCACGGGGTAGCGCAGGTCGGTCACAGGGCGAATGTACCCAGGCGGTGAAGGCTGCGGGTCACGGCCGGGGCTCCGCCGGGAGGTCGCAGTGCCAGGACTCGGTGACGTAGGCGGTCTCGAACCCCATCGACGTGTACAGCGCGTCGGCGCCGGTCGGTGAGTCGGCGTCCACCTCCAGCCCGACGCGGTCCCGGCCGCGCCGTGCGGCATCGGCGATGATCGCGCGCAGCAGCGACTTCGCGACTCCCCTGCCGCGGGCCGTGCCGAGGACACCGAGGTAGTCGACGTAGCTGCCGGCGTGCCGTGGCTGCCCGTCCGGGGAGAAGCCGCCGCGGAGCATGCTGCCGACGAGTGCGCCGACGGGGACGGGAGTCGGGCCCTCGTCCACGAGCTCGGCGAGCCACCAGTGGTCCCAGCGGTGACCGGGATCGGTGCGGACCCGCATGACGAACTCCTGGAACGTCTCGCGGTGGGAGTTGAAGTGGTCGGCGAAGGACTCCTCGAGGATGTCGTGCACCGCGTGCAGGTCGTCCACGTCCGGCATCCCCTCCGGGCCGCGCCGTACCCGCCGTACCTCCACGCCCGGACGGGGCTCGGCGAGCACCCCCGGTTCACCCTCGCTCGGGTCGACCGGGCGGCGCATCTGCCACCACCGGCGTACACGCTGGTACCCGGCGTCGGCCAGCCACCGTTGTTGACGCTCGTCACCGGCGAACGAGCCGCTGTCGAGCTGGGTATGGTCCAGACCGCGGTCGGCCATGACCGCGCGGGCCTCGCGCGCACACCAGCGGAACAGCTGCGCAGCGACGTCGTCGGCAGTCGGGGCGTCCAGGTCGGGGTCGACCGTGACCGCAACCATCGTGCGACCGGCGGCACGGTCGTAGACGCTGGCCCATGCTCGGGCGGCGTCGTCGGTGTCGCGGACCATCAGGTGCTGTCGCGGCTCCATCCCGGCGCCGACGACCTCGGTCTCGACGTCCTCCAAGGAGGCAGACGCCCAGCCGCGGGCGGCCTCCTGGTGCCGCCGGAGCAACACCGCAAGGTCGGCGACGTCGACGCCGAACGGCTCGGCCGTGCCCCACCCCTGTGGCAGGTGCAGCGCCGGACTCTCCTCGGCAGCGGAGGCGGCTTGCGGAGGGTTGCTCGGTGACTGGTTCACCTGTCGAGTCTTGCGCATTGCCCCGGGCTGTGGCGAATCCCGTCCGCAGCCGGGGCCTCGTCGGCCGAGGAGGTACAGAAATGTTGCATTCGGGTACCACTTGGACCCGAACCGATCTAGGCTGGCGGCTATGGCGGGCTGGACTCGGGTGCACCGTCGCATCATCGTGCTGATCACGGCAATCGTGTTGCCGATCCCAGCCCTGCTGTGGGCGTCCTACCTCGCCGTCCACCACAACCAGCTGCCCGGCCCCGTGCACCTGCGGACCGCAGCGGACCTGGTGGCGCCGCTGACCAACCCGATGATCACGCAGCAGTCGACCTCGGCTGAGTCGGCCCGCACTGGGTCAGTCTCTGCTGGCAGTACGGCGGCGGCACTGCGGCTGAGTATGGACCCGGAACTGCATGGAGCCTTGGTGCGCGACCACAAGCCGGTGGTGATCACCGACGACACCAAGGAGCGAGTGGCGGAGGTCAGCGCCGACACCAGTTACGGGATCCCCGAGGCGGCGTTCCGCGCCTACCACGACGCGGCAGCAGCGATGGCGACCAGGGACCCGTCCTGCCACCTGACCTGGGGAGTGCTCGCGGCCATCGGCCAGGTCGAGTCCAACCACGGCCGGTACGCGGGATCGCAGGTGCTGGCCGACGGCGAGGTGTATCCGGTGATCGTGGGGATGCCGCTGGACGGGGCGGGCGCGCGGGCCCGGATCGCGGACACCGACAACGGCGTCTGGGACCACGACACGGTGTGGGACCGTGCCGTGGGCCCGATGCAGTTCATCCCGAGCACCTGGCGCTCCTCCGGGTTGGACGGTGACGGCGACGGGGTTGCGGACCCGAACGACTTCGACGATGCGGCGCTGTCCGCGGCGGCATACCTGTGCGCGGGGTCAGCGAACTTCGCCACTGCCGCCAATGCGCGGGCCGCGGTGTTCAGCTACAACCATTCCTCGGCGTACGTCTCGTTGGTGCTGCGACTCGCGCGTGGGTACGACGAGGGCGCGGCCGTCGTGCTGCCGAACGGCACAGCTGACGGTGCCGCGCCGGCCGGAGCCACCACGGAGCCGGCCACGCCGACACCGAGCCCCGAGCCCACCGAGTCCACTCCGACGACCCCCACCACGCCGGTCACAACCACGCGTACCACGACGACGCCGACGAAGACCCCCTCGCCGTCTCCGACCCGTTCGACCACCCCGCCGAAGGACAAGAAGCAGAAGCAGTCGCCGCCGAGCAGCGAGCCCCCGGCGTCGAAGACTCCTCGCACGACTACCCCGACGTCGGCACCGCCGACCACGAAGAAGGCTTCGAAGGACCAGAAACTCACCGGGACGCTGTCCTTCGCTGACGGCGTGTGGAGCATCGACGGCGAGCAGCTGGACTTCGAGACCCCGAGTCTGGCGCTGCAGGCGGGCAACGACTACGACGGCAACGGGATAACCGGCTCCCTGCAGGGGGAGCTGGAGGGGCTCAGCGCCAGTGACACCGTCACTGTCCGGGTCGACCGGGCCACGGGCAACGTCACGGGCATCAACGGTCGCGCCTACGCTCCGCCAGCACTTGATGGCCCGGTCTCGATCATCGGCACGGTCTCCGGCCAGGGCAATGAGTGGATGCTGGCCGATGTCCGACTGCCGTTCGACACCACGCAGGACTACAGCGCCGTACAAGCCACGGATCTGGATGGCGACGGAGCCGATGAGTCACTGGAACAGGAGCTGCAGGGCCTGGCGGATGCAGATGAGCCGGTCAAAGTCACGCTTTCCGCGTGGGAGGACGGAGTGGTGGCCACCGTCAACGACAGGGCCGTCGACCTCCTGCCCTACTGCGTGGCCGGGTCACCAGCCCCGGGGACGACGGAACCCACACCGTCGGATGCACCCACCTCAGACGCGACGACCCCGGAACCACCGACAGCCACACCGACGCCGACCGAGAGCACGACGCCACCAGCCTCAGCGAGCCCGACGCCGACTGCGACGCCGACGTCCACGTCATCGGCGAGCCCCGAGCCGACCACCACCGAACCCGCGACGTGTGCAATGCCGTCGGCATCGGGCGACGATCAGCCCTAGCGGCCACTCCCTGCAAGGCAGGTCAGTGCGGAGGTGACATCCTCGATCTGGCTGAGGCGTTCCCGGACCGGTTCGACGTCTGCGACGGTGCCGCCGACTCCGACAATCGCGTCGTAGGGTCCGGCGACGGGGTCGACGAACTCGACCTGGTCGAAACTGGACATCTCGTCGACGACGGAGTCCACGGCGCCGGGTAGTGCCTGGATAAGTACGTATGCGGTGGACATCGGCAGGTCCCTTCTGCGCTACCTCGGGGTTCCGAGGCTACGCCCGACGGCGGTGCGCAGCATAGGGGCGTCTCACAGGGGGGACACGTCGTAGTTACCACCCGACTCGGTGACGAGGACGCCGGCGCCCTTGTCCATCGGCGGGATGACGACATGAGTCAGGCCGAGGACTGCGGCCTCGTTGGTCGGGCTGTGGCCGACCACAAGCGCACGTCCGCCCTCGGGAAGGCTGTCCACGACCTCGCGGAGGGCGGCTCCAAGAAGCTGGGACTCCATCTCCACCAGATTGGGATCGATCCGCCGCATCGCCTCCAGGTCGGCGCCTTTGCCGGCAGACTTGGCGACCGAGCGCCACCGATCCTCCACCGAGGAACGCAGAATGACCTTCTCCTCTACCGGGACGTCGAGTTGGTCCGCGGCCGCGCGCAGGATCTCCAGCATCTGAGTCGCCCGATGAGCGCCGGTCGACACAAAGGCGGTGTACGGCGGATGCAGCTCGGCACGACCGATCTCCTCGGCGGCGCGGACCCCGTCCTGGGTCAACGCGTCGCCGTCGTTATCGGTGTGGCGCCGCAATTCGACGTACCTCATCACCCTCCTCCTCTCCTTCCAGTCTGCCATCCCCTACCAACGGGTAACGCTGAGTCGGTTGGCCCGGGAGTGTCGCTGTCGCTGGTACGGTCGAGCCGTGGCTTATCCCTCCAGAGATGGACCGGGTCCGCGCGAGCGTGATCGCGATCGTCGCCAGGAGATCCGGCTCCCGACGAGACGGGCGATCTGGACGCCGTTCGTGCTGGCTGTGGTCGCGGTCGTGCTGATCATCGTCTTCAGCGTCTTCGGATGAGTGAGTCCCTTCCGCCGCCCGTCCATGTCCGCATGGGAGGATGACTCTCGCGCGCTCCGAGCGCGTTGTTGACAGCCAATGGCCCCCGTAGCTCAGGGGATAGAGCAACGGTTTCCTAAACCGTGTGCCGCAGGTTCGAATCCTGCCGGGGGCGCC
>CAYLOC010000059.1:0-15266 GCA_964385195.1 uncultured Nocardioidaceae bacterium | reverse complement strand
GACGTCCGGCGTCAGGCGCCGACGTAGTCCGCCAGGTGCTCACCGGTGAGCGTGGACCGCGCCGCGACCAGGTCGGCCGGTGTGCCTTCGTACACCACTCGTCCGCCGTCGTGGCCGGCTCCGGGCCCGAGGTCGATGATCCAGTCCGCATGAGCCATCACGGCCTGGTGGTGCTCGATGACGATGACCGACGTGCCGGAGTCCACCAGCCGGTCGAGGAGGCCGAGCAGCTGCTCGACGTCGGCCAGGTGCAGCCCGGTGGTCGGCTCGTCCAGGACGTAGACCCCGCCCTCGTCTCCCATGTGGGTGGCCAGCTTCAGCCGCTGTCGTTCGCCACCGGAGAGGGTCGTCAGCGGCTGGCCGACCGTGAGGTAGCCCAGGCCTACGTCGTTCATCCGGCGAAGGATGGTGTGTGCGGCCGGGACCCGCGCGTCGCCGTCGGCGAAGAACTCCTCCGCCTGGGCCACCGACATCTGCAGCACCTCGGCGATGTTGCGGCCACCGAAGGTGTACTCCAGTACCTCGGCCTGGAACCGCCTGCCGTCGCATTGTTCACACGTGGTGGAGAAGGTCTCCATGAAGCCGAGTTCGGTGTAGATCACACCGGCCCCCTTGCAGGCCGGGCAGGCGCCGTCGGAGTTGGAGCTGAACAGGCCGGGCTTCACCCCGTTGGCTTTCGCGAACGCCTTGCGGATCGGGTCCAACAGGCCGGTGTACGTCGCGGGGTTGCTGCGCCGGGAACCCTTGATTGCGCTCTGGTCGACCACCAGTACGCCGTCCCGGCCCGCCACGGAGCCGTCGATCAAAGAGCTCTTCCCGGACCCCGCTACACCGGTGAGGACGCACAGCACTCCAAGCGGAATGTCCACGTCGACGTCCTGCAGGTTGTGCAACGACGCCCCACGGACCTCCAAAGCGCCGTGGGGCTGGCGGACCGACTCCTTCACCGCAGCGCGGTCATCGAGATGGCGTCCCGTGACCGTATCGCTGTCCCGGAGCTCGTCCACGGTGCCCTCGAAACAGATGGCGCCGCCGTCAGCACCCGGTCCCGGGCCGAGGTCAATCACGTGGTCGGCGATGCCGATCGTCTCCGGTTTGTGCTCGACCACGAGCACGGTGTTGCCCTTGTCCCGGAGCTGGACCAGCAGATTGTTCATCCGGGCGATGTCGTGCGGGTGCAACCCGATGGTCGGCTCATCGAACACATAGGTGACGTCGGTCAGCGAGGAACCGAGGTGCCGGATCATGCGTGCTCGCTGCGCCTCGCCGCCGGACAGTGACCCCGCCGGACGGTTCAGGCTCAGGTACCCGAGCCCGATCTCCACGAACGAGTCCAGGGTCTCCCCCAACGACGTCAGCAGCGGCTTCACCGACGGCTCATCGAGGGAGCCCACCCAGGCAGCGAGGTCGGTGATCTGCATCGTGGCGGCGTCGGCGATGCTGACTCCGTCGACCTTCGACGACCGTGCTGCTTCGCTGAGCCGGGTGCCGTCGCATTCGGGACAGGTGGCGAAGGTGATCGCACGGTCCACGAACGCGCGGATGTGCGGTTGCATCGCCTCCCGGTCCTTGCTCAGCATCGTCTTGCGGATCCTGGGGATCAGTCCCTCGAACGTAACGTTGACACCCTCGACCTTGATCCGGGTCGGCTCCTTGTACAGCAGCGTCGTCCGTTCCTTCTTGGTGAACTTGCGGATCGGCTTATCGGGGTCGAAGAAGCCGCAGCCACGGAAGATCCGGCCGTACCAGCTGTCCATGCTGTAGTTCGGGATGGTCAACGCGCCTTCGTTGAGCGACTTGGTGTCGTCGTACAGTGCTGCGAGGTCGAAATCGCTGACCGAGCCCCGACCCTCACAGCGAGGACACATCCCGCCGACGATGCTGAACTCCCGGCGTTCGCGCATCGTCTCACCACCGCGCTCGATCGTGACCGCGCCTGCGCCGCTGATCGATGCGACGTTGAACGCGAACGCTTGTGGCGACCCGAGGTGTGGCGTGCCGAGTCGGCTGAACAGGATGCGCAGCAGGGTGTAGGCGTCGGTGGCCGTGCCGACGGTCGAACGGGGGTTGGCGCCCATCGGCTCCTGGTCGACGATGATCGCGGTGGTCAGGCCTTCGAGGACATCGACGTCCGGTCGGGGCTGGCTGGGCATGAAACCTTGCACGAACGCGCTGTAGGTCTCGTTGATGAGCCGCTGGGACTCCGCCGCGATCGTGTTGAACACCAGGGAGCTCTTGCCGGATCCGGACACGCCGGTGAAGGCGGTCAGTCGGCGCTTCGGGATCTCGACGTTGACGTCTTTGAGGTTGTTCTCACGGGCGCCGTGCACCCGGATCAGGTCATGGCTGTCAGCAGTGTGGGTCACCGGATCTCCTTGATGCGCACCATGTTGCCTGCGGGGTCCCGGAAGGCACAGTCGCGCGCGCCCCAGGGCTGGTCGGTCGGCTCCTGCACCACCTCCGCGTCGCTGGCTTGCACCCGCTCGAAGGTCCCGTCGAGGTCGGTGGTAGCGAGCATGATCCAGCCGAACGTTCCCTTGGCCATCATCTCGGTGATCGTACGGCGTTCCTCGTCGGTGATTCCGGGGTCGGCGGCCGGCGGCGCAAGCAGGATCGACGTCTCTGGCTGGCCCTTGGGGCCGACCTCGATCCAGCGCATCGTCCCCTTGCCGACGTCGTTGCGGACCTCGAACCCCAGCACGTCGCGGTAGAACGCCAGGGACTCCTCGGGGTTCTCGTGCGGCAGCACGGTGGTGTTGATCGTGATATCCATGACCGTCACACTAGGTCCGCGATGACCGCTGCTGCTTCTTGATTCCTGATCGATGTGGCCCGGATCGGCCGGCTCACCTGTTTGGCCACACACGGCGGCAGCCGCGCACCGTCCTCGGCCGCGGCCTCCCGGTACACACTCGGCGGCATCCCCACGAGTTCGGTGAAGCGGGTGCTGAACGTCCCCAGCGAGGAGCAGCCGACCTCGAAGCAGACCTCGGTGACGCTGAGGTCGCCACGACGGAGCAGCGCCATCGCACGCTCGATGCGGCGTGTCATCAAGTAGCTGTACGGCGACTCGCCGTACGCGCGCTTGAACAAGCGGCTCAGATGTCCCGACGACATGTGGACACCCCGCGCCAGCGCCTCGACGTCCAGCGGCTGGGCGTACTCACGGTCGATCCGGTCGCGGACACGCCGCAGCAGCGCAAGGTCACGTCGACGCTGCACGGCAGTGCCGTCTTCCTGCGGCGTCATGGCATGCATCGTAGCCAAGTCCACTGCCCGGCTCAGTGCTGATGCCCGACGGGAGCCGCAGCCTCCCCGACCGGGTACGGCAGGCCGTCCGGTGAACCGATGTGATGCGCATGCCGGGCAGTCACGGCGCCGCTCCGGTCGGTCGTGATCGCCTGCACCGAGGTGACGAGCCCACTCGTGTCGTTGACGATCACGATCGCGGCCGACGCCTGCTTGCCCGGGATCGTCTGAGGCGTGGAGAAGTGGCTCAGCGACAAGACGCTACTGGCTCCTCCGGCGGTACCGAGTTCCATGACCACGCTCCAGGTGCCGTCGTCGTTGCTGGCCACGCGATACATGAAGTGGCGGTGCCAGTGGCCGTAGGCCAGGGCGGCGGCGTGCAGGTCGGGGACCCCGTCGTCCGGGGTGTCGCCGGCATCGGGCTCCGGCTCGTCCTTACCGGCGTGGAACCAGGCGGTCATGGTGTCCCGGGAGATGTCGGACTGATGCAGGATGGGCGCGAACACATAGGCCTCGTGCGCCAGTGCCAGCGTGGGGTCGAAGGCCCGGATCTTCTGCCGCAGCTTCCGGCCCGCGTCTGCCTCGGACTCCCCCTCATGGCCGGGCCGCTGCACGTTGTCGGCGACGAACAACACGCCTTGCTTGGTCAGGTGCGGGTCCGTGACACCGACTGCCGTGACCCCGCCCGAGGTCTGCACCGCAGGGCCGTTGAGGAGGTGGATTCCCGCATCGCTCATCTGGGTGATGGTGGCCCGGCTGTCGTGGTTGCCGATCACCGCATACTCGTTGTCGGTGATCTGTGCCATCGCGTCGACGGCGGTCTTAGCGGCAGCGCTGCCATAGGTCTGGTCGCCGTCGAGGAACGTCACGGTCAAGGTGTCCGGTCCGTAGGTGTGGTTCAGCTGCTGGACGAAGTGGCGGTACACCTGGATCATGTCGGCGTTCGCGTGCACGTCGGACAGCAACAGGCACGCCGTCTCCCCCGGTTTCGGGACGTGGACCCGTCCCTGGGCGATCTGCTCGTCGATGGTGCGGTACGCCGTCTGCAGGAACTCGACATTGGCCTGCTTCTCCCGGTCGATCTCCTGCTCGGCCAACGGGATCGCCCCGTCGATCAACGCTGCGGTGGTCTCGTTGTCGGCGACTGCGTTCTGCAAGGGCGTGCCATCGAGGCGGTCGATGTTGTACGTCGGCTCCGGCACCGTGTTGGCCCGCTGCCACCCGAGGTAGGCATGCACGGAGTAGCCGCCGGAGAGCAACATCAGGGCACCCAGGGTCCCCGCCGTGACCCGCCTGGCGTCGGCGCGTCGGACCAGCCCCGAGATCAAGAACGCGACCACTGCCAGCGCTCCCCCGGTCACCAGCCAGCTACGCAGCACGGTGCTGGTGAGTGCGTCGGCGATCGCGTCGGTGTAGCCGGCCCGGATCGTCTCCGGGTGCTGGAACATGCTGGTGTAGACCTTGGTGATCCGCGTCAGCTCCGGTGAGTTCAGGCTGTGGATCTTGGCCAGGTTGCCGGGTGGGCCGTTCAGCGCGATCTTCATCCCCAGTCCGTGCCGGGTGAAGTCGGAGTCGTAGATCGTGCCCCCGAGCAAACCCGTCGCCAGGGCCGAGTGTCCGGGCACCAGGCTCAATGTTGCCGGCACGATGCCGACGTCGTCATGGACCCGGGTGTGGGTGAGCCCGTCGATGGTGGCGACCGGCAGCGCGGCCAGTGCTCCCCCGAGCACGCAGGCCGCAATGCGTAGCCCGAGACGCTTCGCGCTGCGACCAGAGTGGTGTCGGATCTCCGGGGGCGGTTCCCCTGCACGCCCCTCGTCGGGCGTCATGCTTCAACAGTAGTCACCGGCCCCAGCCCCGGCGGCGCGTCGGACACCGACGATCGCGTCACCGTTGTGCCGCTTCACGAGCATCTCCCGGCCCCCGCCGACCTTCCGGGCCGCCGCAACCTGCCCCGTCGCCAGCAGGGTCCACAGCACTCCGGTGGCGGCCAGCCATCGGTCCATATCGGCTACCACCGCCCGGAACGGGTCGAGTCCATCCGCTCCCCCGTCGAGTGCGATCGCCGGCTCGTGGGCACGGAAGTCCCGGGGCAGCAAGGGCAGCCGCCCGGTGGGCACGTGCGGAAGGTAGGCCACGGCTACGTCCACCGTCCCTCGCAGTTGCGGGGGCAGCGCGTCCCACCAGTTCCCCTGGTACACGGTGAACCCGAAGGTCTCGGCGTTCCGGCCGGCGTACTCCACCGCCGTGGGGTCGACGTCGCAGGCGAACACACGGGCCCGACGCAGCCGTCGGGTCAGCGCGGCTGCCAGGACCCCGGACCCGCACCCGAGGTCGACCACGGTCCTCGCATCGGCATGGCGGGTGCCGACGTGCTCGACCAGCACCTCGGTACGGCGGCGGGGCACGAAGACCTGCTCGCCGAGCACCACGTCCAGGTCCAGGTAGCGAGCCCTCCCGAGCGCCTGCTCCAGCGGCACACCCCGGCGCCGGGCGCTGACCACCCGGGCTCCCTCGGCCGGGTCACTGAGGACGCGGCGGATCTCACCGGCCTCCTCCTCGGCGTACACACACCCGGCGTCGCGCAGAGCGGAGACGAGGCGGTCAGTCACCAGCAGCGGGGTCCAGGTACAGGCAGAACGGGTGGCCGGCCGGGTCCAGCATCACCCGGACGGTGCGCTGCGGTTGGTACGTCGCCTCCTGCGCCCCGACACTGACCGCGTAGGCCACGGCTTCGTCGAGGTCGTCGACCTCGATGTCGAGGTGCATCTGCATCTGCGGCTTGCCCGGCTCGGTGGGCCAGACCGGGCGTACGTAGTGTGGCTCGGTCTCGAAGGCGAGGTTGTAGCCGGCGTCCTCCGACGGCGCGAGTGCGGCGCCGTCGTCGCTCTCGTCGAACAGCTGCCACCCGAGCAGCCGCTGGTAGAAGTGCGCCAACTCGCGACCGTCCGGGGCATCGAGCTGCACACCGAACCAGGTCGTCTTGCTACGCAACGGCATCGTGATCGGCTTTCGCTACCCCGCGCCGAAGCCGGCGGTGAGCTCGTCGAGTGCCGCCAGGTCGTCAGGGGACGGCTGCCACTCCGCTGCTGCGGCGTTGGCCCGGACCTGCTCCCCCGACGTCGCCCCGGAGATCACCGATCCCACGCGGGGCAGGGCCGCCAGCCCTCCGATGGCGACGTCGAGGATGGACCGGTCGCGCTCACGGGCATACGTCTCGATCGCCTCGATCCGGTCGAAGTCGGCGTCGGTCAGCCGCTGGGTCTGGCTGGCGAGCCGGCTCCCCTCCGGCGCGGCCGCTCCCCGCCGGTACTTGCCGGTGAGCAGACCGAACTCCAGCGGGAAATAGGGCAGCAGCGACAGGCCGAGGTGCTCCAGGGCCGGCACCAGCTGGGGGTCTGCTGCGCGGTCGTACAGCGAGTACTTGTTCTGCGCGGTCACGAACGGGGTGAGCCCGCGGGTCCGGGCGACCCAGTCGGCGTCGACGACCTGCCACGCCGGCAGGTTGGAGGATCCGATGTAGCGGACCTTTCCCTCGCTCACCAGTTCGTGCAGCGCGGACAGCGTCTCCTCAATCGGCGTGTGCGGGTCCGGCCAGTGCAGCTGGTACAGGTCGATCCAGTCGGTGCCCAGGCGCGTCAGACTCGCCTCCACGGCTGTGCGCACGTAACGGCGGGAGCCGCGCACACCCCAGTCGGGGCCGTTGGCTCCGCGCATGTCGCTGCCGAACTTCGTGGCGATGATGACCTCGTGCCGCCGCTCCCCCAGTGCCTTGCCCAGCAGCTCCTCCGACGCGCCGTGGCCGTAGGAGTCGGAGGTGTCGAACAACGTGACGCCGCTGTCGAGCGCAGCATGGACGACATCCTCGACCCCGGCGGCGTCGATCCGTGCACCGAACGCGTTGCACCCGACCCCGACGGCACTGACGGTGAGCCCCGAACGACCGAGCTGGCGATATCTCATGCGCCCAACCTACCGACGGCCACTGAAGCGCCTGACTCGTGGGCACGATTACCCTTCTTTCTGCCCGATCCCGGGCCAGAATCTGGGGCATTCGGGTCCACGTATGGGAGAATCGCGATCATGCAGGATCTGGTGAGTCGGGTGGCGATGAGTACGGGCCTGTCGCAAAGCGAGGCGGCACGCGTGATCTCCGACGTGGTGGCGTACTTCTCCGAGACCACGGAGGAGTTCGTACGCCGACGGCACGAGCACCTGCAGACCTATGGCATGAAGAACCCCGAGATCTTCGCCCAGATCCGCGGGGAGCTGGACCGGCGCGTCGTGGCGGCACCGTCGCTGAGCGAACGACAGCTGCGCAGGATCATCTACGGCTGAGAGGGGCTTCGCGTGTGCGGAATCGTGGGGTATGTCGGTGCGGCCAAGGCCGCACCGGTGCTGGTGGAGGGGCTGACCCGGCTGGAGTACCGGGGGTATGACTCGGCCGGGCTCTCCGTGCTCGGCCCGTCCGGACTACGAACGCTGAAACGCGCTGGCCGGGTCCGTGACCTCGCCGCAGTGCTGCCGAAACGAATGGCGGGCCGGATCGGCATCGCACACACGCGGTGGGCGACCCACGGGGCCCCCACCGACCGCAATGCGCACCCGCACACCGATGCCAGCGGGCGGGTCAGCGTGGTCCACAACGGCATCATCGACAATGTCTCGGTGCTCCGCCGGAAGCTGCGCGACGAAGGCGTGGACCTGGTGTCGGACACCGATACCGAGGTACTGGCCCACCTCGTGGCGCGTTCGACCGCGCACTCGCTCGAAGGCGCGGTCCTTGAAGCGCTCGACCAGGTCGAGGGCACCTATGGCATCGCGGTGCTGCATGCGGACTACCCCGACCGCATCATCGCGGCACGGAACGGATCCCCGCTCATCATCGGGGTCGGGAACCATGAGATGCACCTGGCCTCGGACCTGGCCGCGCTCGTCCGGTTCACCCGCCAGGTGGTCCACCTCGACGACGGAGAGCTGGCGACGCTGACCGCGACCGGGTTCACCACGTTCACCCGGGACAGCAGCGACACCCACAAGGAGCCCACCGAGGTCGACCTCAGCCCCGAGGACTTCGACGCCGACGGGCACGAGCACTACATGCACAAGGAGATCTCCGAACAGCCGGCCGCAGCGGAGCGGGTGATGCGGGGGCGGCTGGACGAACGGTTCGGCACCGCCCACCTCGGGGGGCTGAACCTGGATGCGAAGGCCACCCGGGCATTCCGCCGCGTGAAGATGCTCGGCTGCGGGTCGGCGTACTACGTGGGGCAGATCGGGGCACAGCTGGTGGAGGAGGTCGTCCGCATCCCCGCCGACGCCGAGCCCGCGTCGGAGTTCCGCTACCGGGACCCGGTGATCGAACCGGAGACCCTGTACGTCGCGGTCAGCCAGTCCGGAGAGACCGCCGACACGTTGCTGGCGGTGCAGGAGATCCGGCGCAAGGGCGGAACGGTCGTGGGGCTGATCAACGTGGTCGGGTCCACCATCGCCCGTGAGTGTGACGGCGGGATCTATCTGCATGCCGGCCCGGAGGTCTCGGTGGCCTCGACCAAGGCATTGACGAACATGTCGATCGCCTTCGCGCTGCTGGCCCTGCACCTCGGGCGGGTCCGGGACGTCTCCGTCACCGACGGCCGCCGGCTGATCACGGCCCTGCTGGAGCTGCCGGACCAGATCAGCCAGGTCGTCGCCCGCGAGGATCACATCGCCGATATTGCGCGGGATCTGGCCAAGGCCGAGAGCATCTTCTTCATCGGTCGGGTCCGCGGCTACCCCGTGGCGCGGGAGGCGGCGCAGAAGTTCAAGGAGATCAGCTATCGGCACGCCGAGGCCTACCAGACCTCAGAGCTGAAACACGGGCCTCTCGCGCTGATCAGCCCCGACGTACCCACCGTCGCGGTCGTCCCCGACGACGACCTGGTGGACCGCAACGTCGCTGCGCTGCACGAGATCGCCGCTCGCGGAGGTCCTGTGGTGGCCGTGACCCACGCCGGAGTCGACTTCGGTGACCTGGCGGTACGCCGGATCGACATCCCCGCGAGCGAGCGCGAGCTGGACCCGGTGTTGATGACGATTCCGATGCAGATTCTGGCCTACCACGCTGCGGTGGCGCTGGAACGGGACGTGGACAAGCCGCGCAACCTCGCCAAGTCAGTGACGGTGGAGTAACACCAGACTTTCGCACTGCCATTGAAATTGCCATTGAAAGCGCGGCCCGTTGGGCACAGAATAAGGGTAAGGATTCACAACCAGTGGAGGCCTGATGTTCCACAAGCAGAGCAATCCGCCCGAGTTGCTGCCCATACTGTCCCGAGGCAAGCACCGTAACCCACGTAGAGGCGCCTGCTTCATGGAGATGGCCTCCTGGCTCGCCGGGGAGAGTTGGAGCGACCACCCCAAATGCACCCACCGGCTGCTGGCGAGCATGGCCCGCCTGGTCAACGACTACACGACCGACGCTCACCGCAACCGGCTCATCGAGCTCGTCCCGACCGTCATCGGGCTGACCTCGGATGACCTCCACGTCGACGCCCTGATCGCGTTGCGCGCCGGGACGACGGCGCTCCCCGTGGTCTCCGCGGACCGCCAGAACGTCATGGCGGTCTCGATCCTCGCCGCCGACCACGTGCTGGCCGACCTCGACGGGCGTCCGCGTGAGCACCTGCTCCCCCGCACTGCGGAGGCGTTGCGGCAGGCCCCGGACGCCGCGCGCTGGGCACATCGCTTCGCCCGCCACTCGCGGCTGTCGTTGAAGAACTTCCGGCGGTTCAGCGCCCCGACCGCGGTCGCCTGCGCCGTCCCCGGGATCGCGGAGGCGGTGACCTCCGGGGCCGATGACGTGCTGTACGATCTGTTGGTCGGCGCGATCACTGACTGCCAGGCATTCGTGGACACCCCGGCCGCTGCCCCGGAGTTGGCGCTGCGGGCGCACTGAGTGCCGACGCACGGTATCCGGCTCCCTCGCGCACGAAATCCGTCCTTGTCCGTGGGCGTGGCGAATTTGTCCTATCTCAGATATGAGATAGATTGCGCGTATGAGCGAGGACTACCTGCAACGCATCGGATACCTGATCCGCGACGCCCGCAAGCACCGTGGCCTCACCCAAAGCCAGCTTGCGGACCTGCTCGACACCAGCCAGAGTGCGATCAACCGCGTCGAACGTGGTAACCAGAATCTCACACTTGATACCCTCGCGCGGATCGGTGCGGCCCTGGACTCGGAGATCGTCTCCCTCGGGTCGTCCGGGCCGATGCACCTGCGGGTCGCCGGCGGGACGACCCTCTCGGGGCACCTGGACGTCAAGTCGAGCAAGAACGCCAGTGTCGCCCTGTTGTGTGCGGCCCTGTTGAACAAGGGCCGCACCATCCTCCGCCGCGTCGCGCGCATCGAGGAGGTCAACCGCATCCTGGAGGTGCTGAGCAGCATCGGCGTGCGGTGGTCGTGGTTGGGTGACGGTACTGACCTCGAACTGCTCGCGCCCCAGGAACTCGACCTCACCGCGATCGACGCGGACGCGGCTCGTCGTACCCGCAGCATCATCATGTTCCTCGGGCCGCTCCTACACGAGACCGACCACTTCACGCTGCCCTACGCCGGCGGGTGCGACCTGGGGACCCGCACCGTGGAGCCGCACATGTCCGCCCTGCGTCCGTTCGGGCTCGAAGTCAAGGCGACCGAAGGTCTCTACCATGCCCACGTCGACTGCGACGTCTCCCCCACCCGCCCGATCGTGCTGACCGAGCGCGGCGACACCGTGACCGAGAACGCGCTGCTGGCCGCCGCCCGGCACGAGGGTGTCACCACCATCCGCAACGCCAGCTCGAACTACATGGTCCAGGACCTGTGCTTCTTCTTGATGCGGCTGGGGGTGCGGATCGACGGGGTCGGCACCACCACGCTGGTCGTGCACGGGATCGGTGACATCGACGTCGACGTGGACTACGCCCCCTCCGAGGACCCGATCGAGGCGATGAGCCTGCTCGCGGCAGCGATCGTCACCTCCTCCCAGATCACCATCCACCGGGTGCCCATCGAGTTCCTGGAGATCGAGCTCGCGGTGCTGGAGGAGATGGGCTTCAACTACGAGTGCAGCGAGGAGTACCTCGCCCGTAACGGCCGTACCCGGCTGGTGGACCTGACGACGAAGGAGTCGCTGCTGCACGCCCCCATCGACAAGGTGCACCCGATGCCGTTCCCGGGTCTCAACATCGACAACCTCCCGTTCTTCGCCGTCATCGCCGCTGTCGCCGAGGGACAGACGATGATCCACGACTGGGTCTATGAGAACCGGGCGATCTACCTCACCGAGCTGAACAAGCTCGGCGGCCGCATCACCCTGCTCGACCCACACCGCGTCCTGGTCGAGGGCCCCACCCGATGGTCGGCCGCGGAGCTGATGTGCCCGCCCGCGCTGCGGCCGGCCGTGGTCGTCCTGTTGGCGATGCTCGCGGCGAAGGGGACCTCGACCCTACGGAACGTCTACGTGATCAACCGCGGCTATGAGGACCTCGCCGAGCGGCTGAACAGCCTCGGCGCCCGGATCGAGACCCTGCGCGATATCTGAGGGCGGCGATCAGCCGAACAGTACGTCGATGTAGGCGCGGGACTGCGCCTTCGGCGCCTCCGGCGGTGGCGGCGCCATCCCCGGGGTGATCCGCGGGATCGGCTGGGTGCTCGGGCCGGAGGAGACATGCCACTCGTTCTCCTCCTCGATGAGCATCCCCAGGTCACTGCGCCGCAGGAACAGCCCCTCGCACGACGTGCACTGGGCGACCGTGACGCCACCGCGTTGGTGGGAGGCCATCTCGGACTGGCACTGCGGGCAGGTCATTGACTCCATGACCCCACCGTAGTACCTGCCGAATCCGTGCGGACACATTCCCCCCGCAGCGAGTGTCCGCGGCACCGGAACCGAACGGAACGGTCATACTGCACGTGTGACTCCCGCTGCCGCCTACCCGTACTTCGAGAACGGCGGGTTCCCGTTGGCGCTGGCCCACCGCGGCGGGGCGCTGACCGGCCGCAACGTCGGCCTGGAGAACTCGATGGTGGCCTTCCACGAGGCCGTCAGACTGGGCTACCGCTACCTTGAGACCGACGTCCAGGCCACCGCTGACGGTGTCTTGCTGGCGTTCCACGACCCGACCCTGGACCGGACGACCAACGGCCACGGCACGATCGCGGCACTGCCCTACCGTGAGGTGAAGGGCGTCTTGATCGACGGGCGCGAGCCGATCCCGTTGCTGGACGACGTACTCGGTACCTGGCCGGAGGTCCGGGTCAACATCGACTGCAAGTCCGACGATGCTCTTGCCCCCTTGGTGGAGATCCTGCAGCGGCACCAGGCATGGGACCGGGTGTGCGTGGCGTCGTTCTCCACCCCCCGGCTGATCCGGTTGCGCCGGGCGTTGGGGCCGCGGGTGGCCACGTCGCTGGGCCGGGAGGAGATTGCGGCGCTGCGGTTGCTGCCCCTCGCGCGGGTGCACCGGTGGATGGCCGCCCGCGGTGGCCAGGCCGCTCAGGTGCCGGTACGGCGGCGGTCGGTGCAGGTGCTCACCCCGCGGTTCGTCCGCGACGCCCACGCCGCCGGCCTCCAGGTCCATGTCTGGACCATCGACGACCCGGCACAGATGCACCAACTGCTCGACCTCGGCGTTGACGGCATCATCAGCGACCGCATCGACGTGCTGCGACAGACCTACCGACAACGCGGTATCTGGCAGGACGCCGCTCCATGACGCTCACCGGGGAACGCCGACGGGAGCAGCGGTCCTGGTACTTCTATGACTGGGCCAACTCCGCCTACGTCACCACCGTCGGCACGGTGTTGTTCTCGCCGTACCTCATCTCGGTGTCGGAGACGGCCGCCTGCGGACAGCCCGGTACGGCGGACCACCCCTGCGACGTCAACCTCACGGTGCTGGGGCTGCCCGTCTCGCCCGGCTCGCTCGTCTTCTACGTCGTCACCCTCGCCACCGTGTTGTCGGCGTTCGTCCTTCCGATCGTCGGTGCGGTCGCCGACCGCAGCCCGCGGAAGAAGGACCTCATGGCCGGGTTCGCGTGGGCCGGGAGTATCGCGGCAGCGGCCATGTTCTTCGTGGCCGGCAGTGACTGGCAGCTGGGAGCGGTGCTGCTGCTGGTGGCGAACGTCTGCCTCGGCTCCAGCCTGGTGGTCTACGACGCGATCCTGTGCGAGATCGCGACCCCTGACGAGCGGGACCGGGTCTCCAGCCGCGGCTGGGCCCTGGGGTACTTGGGTGGGGGGTTGCTGCTGGCGGCCAACCTCGCGGTGGTCACCCTGCACGACACGTTCGGCCTCGACAAGGCGATGGCCGTGCGGCTGTGTCTGCTCAGTGCCGGAGTCTGGTGGGGTTTGTTCACGCTGATTCCGTGGCGTGGTATCCGGAAGCGGCCCGCCGCGGCCACGACCCGCAGCGACGGGGGGCTGATCGCGGCAAGTTTCGGGCAGCTGTGGGTGACGTTGAAGGGGATGCGCGCCTACCCGATGACGGCGCTGTTCCTGGTCGCCTACCTGTTCTTCAACGACGGGATCCAGACGGTGATCACTGCCGCCTCGACGTACGGGGAGAAGCAGCTCGGGTTCAGCACCGGGGTGCTGATCGCCACGATCCTGATGGTGCAGTTCGTCGCCTTCGGCGGTGCTCTCTTCTTCGGGCGGCTCGCCGCGCGGTTCGGCAGCCGCCGGACCATCATCGGCGGGCTGGTCGTGTGGATCGTGGTGGTGGTGACGGCGTTCTTCCTGCCGCGGGAGACGCTGGCGCCGTTCCTGGCGCTCGCGGTCCTCATCGGGATCGTGCTCGGCGGGACACAGGCGCTCTCGCGGTCCTTCTACAGCCAGTTGGTCCCGCGCGGCCGGGAGGCGGAGTACTTCAGCCTGTACCAGGCATGCGAGCGCGGCACCAGCTGGCTGGGGACGCTGGTGTTCGCGCTGGTCCACCAGCTCACCGACTCCTACCGTCCGGCGATCTTCGCGTTGGTGGTGTTTTTCGTGATCGGACTGGTGCTGCTGCTGCGGGTCGACGTACGGCGCGGCATCGCCGAGGCCGGTAACGAGGAGCCCACGCTGGTATGAGGACCGGCCCCGTCAGTGAGGTGGAAGCCCGCGCCCAGTGCGCCGGCGGGCCGGTGGCGTTGCTCGATCCAGTCCAAGCCGTAGCGCGCCAGGGCCTCCTGCCTTCACCGAGCGATTCGGGGTGCGGCCGGTCGTGTCAGCTAGGCTGAGACCGTGGATTGGTCGGCCTACGGGGCGTTCCTGGTGTTCGCCTTGGTGCTCGTCGTGGTGCCGGGCCCCGACTTTGCGGTGGTCACCAAGAACACCCTCAGCGCAGGGAGGTGGCGCGGGCTGTGGAGCTCGGTCGGGGTGGCGACCTCGAACGTCGTGCAGGGCGCCGTGGCGGCTGCCGGGCTCGGGGTGGTGATCGTGCGGGTCGAGCCGGTGTTCCAGGCCGTGAAGTGGGCAGGGATGGCCTACCTGGTCTGGTTGGGTCTGCAGGCGTTCCGGTCGGCGTACCGGGGCCGCTACGGCGCCCCCAGCGGGCGGGACGCGAGCGCCCAGTCGTTCCGGGGGTGGCGGCAGGGCTTTCTCTCCAACATCACCAATCCCAAGGTGCTGGTGTTCTATCTCGCGGTCCTGCCGCAGTTCCTCGGCAGCCATGCCCCGTTCGCGGCTCTCCTGCTGTTCGCATCGAGCCATGCGGTGCTCTCGCTGGGCTATCTGCTCCTGGTCGTGACAGGGATCCATCGAGTGCGACGGCTGTTCGCGTTGCGCCGGGTACGGCGGATCCTCGACCTGGCCACCGGCTGTGCCCTGGTCGGTTTCAGTGTCAAGCTTGCGACCGAACACGGTTGACCGGAGCGCTGGAGCGGGAGGAGTGGGCAGAATCACCCGCCGCTGTCGCGGCCGTCTTACCCGAAATTCAGGTGGATGCGGAATCATGACGGGTTGACGTACGTTGCCAACAGTAACGGTGGTGAGCGTCATGAACCGCAGTGC
>CAYLOC010000058.1:0-15535 GCA_964385195.1 uncultured Nocardioidaceae bacterium | reverse complement strand
GGTGCGTCACACTGCTGGTATGCGGCAGCTCTCCCACTTCGACGCGCAGTTCCTCACAGCGGAGAACGCGACCACGCTGGCGCACATCGGCGTTCTCGCAGTGCTCGACCCGTCCGACGTACCCGGCGGCCGGTTGAGCCTGGACGAGGTCCGGGCGGTTCTGGAGCCGCGCCTGCATCTGGCTCCGGTCCTGCGGCAGCGGCTGGTCACCGTGCCGCTGAACCTCGCCCCGCCGTACTGGGTGGACGATCCGGACTTCGACATCGAGTTCCACCTCCGGGAACTCGGACTGCCCGAGCCCGGAGGGGAAGCCGCACTCGCCGAAAAGCTCTCCCAGCTGCACTCCCGGCCTCTGGACCGTACCCGGCCGTTGTGGGAGCTGTACCTCATCGACGGCCTGGAGGACGGCAAGCAGGCCGTCTACGCGAAGATCCACCACGCGGCCGTCGACGGCGTGGCGGCGGTCGACCTCCTGTCGACCCTGCTCGACCCCACCCCCGAACCGTGGGAGGTCGACCCGGAGGATCCGCTGTGGGACCCCGCGCCGGCTCCGGAGTGGCCGGAGATGGCTGGTCGCGGGGTCCTGACCGCGGCGAGTCAGCCGCTGCAGACCGCGTTGCGGCTGCCGCGGACCCTGCCCCACCTGATGAGCTACCCGGGGATGAGCCTCGTTCCGTTCGCGGGAGCGCTGAGCGACCTCGCGGGCGCACTGATGCGCACCGTCACCGGCGGTCCGCCGGAGGACCCGGTGAACCAGCGCGCCTCGGGGCCCGACAGCCCGATCGCCGAGGGCCCGACCCCCGAGGGCACCGTGCAGACCCCGCCCACCCGGCTCAACGGCCGGATCACCGCGCACCGACGGCTCGCCTTCGTGACGCTGCCGATGGAGCAGGTGGACCAGGTCCGGGACGCGTGGGGGGCGACCGTCAACGATGTCGTGCTGGCACTGACCGCCTCCGTCCTGCGACGCTGGATGCTTACCCACGACGCATTGCCGGAGGAGCCGCTGGTCGCCGCCGTCCCCGTTGCGGTTCACACCGAGGACCCCGGCAGCGACGACGGATCGGCCAACCAGGTATCGGTCATTCTGGTGTCGCTCCCGACCGATGTAGCCGACCCCGACGAGCGCCTGGCCGCCGTCGCACATGCGATGTCCCGGCAGAAGGCCCGCTTCAGCGACGCGGCGGCGACCATCCTGCACGACGTCGCCGCCAGCGTCCCCACAGTTCTCACCGGACTGGCCGCCAAGGCAGCCACGCGGCTGGTGACATCGGCGGGTCCGGCGTTCAACCTGCTGGTCTCGAACCTGCACGGCCCGCGAGAGAGCCAGTACCTGGCAGGTGCCCGTGTCGAGGGCCTCTTTCCCCTCTCCGCGGTCAGCGACCTGACCGGTGCGCTGACGGTGAGCGTGCTGTCCTACGACGGGTCGCTGTACGTCGGGTTGGTGGCGTGCCGGGAGATCGTCCCCGACGTCGACACGCTCCCTGAGCTGTTTCGTGACGCCCTCGCGGAGTGGGATGCGCTGGAGGAGGAACCGGGCTAATGTGAGGCAGAGCGTTTCGAACGCTCCTGTCACGGGCCGTTCGCCGCCCCCGCCCGGACAGTCGCACCGATCGGCGGCAAGGGG
Source organism: uncultured Nocardioidaceae bacterium (assembly GCA_964385195.1). Lineage (GTDB taxonomy): Bacteria > Actinomycetota > Actinomycetes > Propionibacteriales > Nocardioidaceae > CAYLOC01. The sequence goes on along the minus strand of CAYLOC010000058.1, from coordinate 13,908 downwards.
TACCGATGCTCCGACGTTCTCTCTTCTGCGGTCTGACACTGGGACTGACCGCTGCCCTGTCCGCCCCCGCCGTGGCCGCGCAGCCCTCCGACGCTGCCCCGGACGCGGCCCAGATCCACCACGTCAACTTCACCAAGTGGACCCGGACACCGGACTTCGCCCACGGTGCCAAGCACGGCGTGAAGCCGGCGCACGGCATGTTGACGATCGCGGACCCGGTCGGCACCCACGACTACACCGACCCCTACGGTGACGGTCAGGCGAAGACGTATGACTATGCGACGTGGGTATCGCCCGTCGTCGACCCCGACTTCGACGTCTATGAGCTGATTGCGTCGTGGAACGCTCAGACGCCGCCGGGCACCTGGATCCAGGTGTCGATGCACGGCACCACCGAGACCGGCGTCCACACCAAGTGGTACGTGATGGGCCGCTGGTCCGCCAAGGACCCCGACGCCGGCGGGGCGATCTACCGGACCTCGGTCCCCAGCCAGGGCGATGAGAACGGCTACGTGGCCATCGACACGTTCTACAGCCTCAATGGGCACTCGCTGGACAGCTACCAGATCAAGGTGACGCTGAACCGGCTCCCGGGCACGCATGCGAGCCCGAAGGTGGACATGGTCGGCGCGATGGCCTCCCACGTCGTGACCCCCGACCACGTCCCCGCCAGCCCGCTCGGCGGCGCCGAGGGGATCACGCTGGACGTGCCGACGTACTCCCAGGAGATCCACAGCGGCGAGTACCCGCAGTGGGACGGTGGCGGTGAAGCCTGGTGCAGCCCGACCTCCACGTCGATGGTGGTGGCCTACTGGGACCGCGGGCCGACGCCGGAGGACTACTCCTGGGTCAACCCCGACTACGCCGACCCGTGGGTCGACTACGCGGCCCGGAACACCTATGACTACAACTACGACGGGGCTGGCAACTGGCCGTTCAACGCTGCCTACGCCGGTCAGTTCGGCCTGGAGGCCTATGTCACGCAGTTGTCCTCGCTGACCGAGGCCGAGCAGTACATCAAGGCCGGTATCCCGGTCGTGGTGTCGGTCGACTGGGACGACCCCTCGCAGCTGCCCACGGCCGGATACGTGCCGTCCGGGCATCTGATGGTGATCGTCGGGTTCACCGACGACGGCGACGTTGTGGTCAACGATCCCGCCTCGCACCTGATCCCGAGCGACGGCGCAGTACGCACCGTCTATGACCGGGAGCACTTCGAGAACGTGTGGATCCCTGTCACCGGCGGAATCGCCTACATCATCCATCCTGCAGACGTGCCGCTGCCCTGACGTCAGGGCGTACGCCGGGCGGTGCGGTCGATCGCGTCGAGGAACAGCGGCCACAGCGGCCGCGGCAGGTCGTGACCCAGGCCGGGCAGCAGGATCAGCTCGGCTCCGGGGATCGCCGCCGCGGTCGCCCGTCCGCCGGAGACATGCACCATCTTGTCCGGGAGGCCGTGGATGACGGTCGCCGGAATGGTGAGCCGTCGTAGCGCGTCGGTGCGGTCCCGCTGGGCGAGGATGGCCAGGATCTGACGGGCACTGCCCTCCCGGCTGACGCCGCGGTCGAACGTCTCACCGGCGCGCGCCCGCAGGTCCTCCACCGGCGTCGGGTACCCCGGTGACCCGATGAGGGCGTCTACACGGAGGGACCGCTCGACGTACTGCTGACGGGTGCGGGGCGCGGGTGCAAGCAGCAGCCGGAGGAGGCGAGGGTCCTGGTATCCGACCGTCCGGCGTCCGGTGGTCGACATCATCGACACCAGCGACCGGACCCGGTCGGGGTGCTCCACCGCCAGCGTCTGCGCGACCATCCCGCCCATGGAGATCCCGACGAGGTGTACCTCGGTGATACCCAGATGGTCCAGCAACGCCACGCAGTCCTCGGAGAGGTCGTGCAGTGTGTACGGCGGGTGGGCACGCTGGCCGCGGAGGAACGCCCGCACCAGGCCCGGCGCCGTCGGACCCTGCCCGGGGCAGATCGTGGAGTGCCCGACGTCGCGGTTGTCGAAGCGGATGACGAAGAAGCCCCGGTCGGCAAGCCGGCTGCACAAGCCGGGGTCCCACCAGCTCAACGGTCCGCCGAGTCCCATGACCAGCAGTACCGCCGGGTCATCGCGGGCGCCGAACGTGTCGAAGCACAGGTCGATACCGGTGCGGAGCGGCACGACCTGCTCGGCAGCGGCCTCAGGCATGTTCGAAGTCGACAGCGGCGTACCGGCTGAGCTTTTCCAGGCGGTGCTGGCTGGTGATGCTGCGGATGGTGCCGCTGCGGGAGCGCATGACCAGTGAATGGGTGGTCGCGCCGCGGTGGGCGTAGCGCACGCCGCGCAGCAGTTCGCCGTCGGTGATGCCGGTGGCGACGAAGAAGCAGTCCTCGCCGGACACCAGCTCGTCGGTGGTGAGCACGTGGTCCAGGTCGTGGCCGGCATCGAGGGCCCGGTCGCGCTCCTCCTCGTCGGTGGGCCACAGCCGTCCCTGGATCACGCCGCCCATGCACTTCATGGCGCAGGCGGCGATGATGCCCTCCGGGGTGCCGCCGACTCCCATCAACAAGTCGATGCCGGTATCCGGCCGCGCCGCCATGATCGCCCCGGCCACGTCGCCATCGCTGATGAACTTGATCCGTGCGCCGGTGGCGCGCACCTCGCTGACCAACTGTTGGTGGCGGGGACGGTCCAGCACGACCACGGTAATGTCGTCGACGTCGCTGCCCTTCGCCTTGGCGGTGCGCCGGATGTTCTCGGCCACCGGCAGTCGGATGTCGACCACGTCGACCGCCTCGGGTCCTGCCGCCAGTTTCTCCATGTAGAACACCGCGGACGGGTCGTACATCGCGCCGCGAGTTGCTACCGCCAGCACGGAGACGGCGTTGTTCATGCCCTTCGCGGCCAGCGTCGTGCCGTCGATCGGGTCCACCGCCACGTCGCACGCGGGTCCGGAGCCGTCCCCGACGTTCTCGCCGTTGAACAGCATCGGCGCGTGGTCCTTCTCGCCTTCACCGATGACCACGACGCCATCCATGCCGACGGTGCCGATGAGCGAGCGCATCGCGTTGACTGCGACCCCGTCGGCGCCGTTCTTGTCGCCCCGCCCGACCCAGCGGCCCGCCGCCATCGCTGCGGCCTCGGTGACCCGGACCAACTCCATGGCCAGGTTCCGGTCCGGCAGGACCCGCTCGGCCGTCTCCGTATCGGTCACGACGCCCTCCTTAGATCCGCCTGTCGTGATGGTAGCCGCCGCTGGCGCTCCCCGACAGCATGGCCTCCGCAACGGTGGTCAGCGGGCCAGTGGCGTATTCGCAAGTGCGGAGGGCGATTCGCGGTCGTGACCGCAGATGCGGATATGATCTGCGTATGCTGCTTCGCAGATCCCGAACGCTCGGGCTTCTGGCGACCGGATGCGCGCTCCTGTCGCTGGTGACCGCCTGTGGCGGCTCGGGCGAGTCTGGCGGCGCTGGTTCCGAGAGTGGGGGGGACGACCCGGGAACCGTCAAGGTGCTCTACGCCGGCTCGCTCGTTCACGTCATGGAAGACGACATGGGTCCCCGTTTTGCCGACGCGACCGGCGCGACGTACCAGGGGTACGGGGCGGGATCGACGAAGGTTGCGCACGAGATCAGCGGCAAGGTGCGAGCAGGTGACGTGTTCATCTCGGCGAATCCGGAGGTGAACAAGGAGCTGATGGGAAGGAGGAACGGCGACTGGGTGACGTGGTACGCCGAGTTCGCCTCGTCCCCGCTCGTGATCGGCTACAACCCCAAGAGTGACTTCGCCACGGCGCTGAAGTCCAAGCCGTGGTACCAGGTCGTGACCGAGTCCGGTTTCCGCCTCGGCCGCACCGACCCCAAGCTCGATCCGAAGGGGGAGTTGGCCGCGGAGGCCATCACGAAGGTGGGCAAGGCCGAGGGCGACCCGGGTCTGAGCAAGCAGATCCTGGCCCACTCCCAGGTCTTCCCGGAGCAGGATCTCGTGGGCCGGCTGCAGTCCGGTCAGCTCGACGCGGCGTTCTTCTACTCCATCGAGACCAACGAGCTCAGCATCCCTACCGTCAGCCTCGACCCGATCGACCTCGGTGCCCACTACACCGTGACGGTGCTCAACCACGCTCCGAACCCGGAAGGCGGGCGGGCGTTCGTCTCCTTCCTGCTGGGGTCGAAGGGCCAGGCAATCTTGAACAAGCACGGCTTCACAGTGGCTGACCCGCCCACGGTCAGCGGTGACAGCGGCGCTGTCCCGGGCAGCCTGAAGTCGGCGCTTGGCCTGTCATGACCTCCGGCCGCGCGGCCGCCTCGCCCCTCGCCGCTCAGCTGCGCACCCCGCTGCCGTGGCTCTCCGGACTGCTGGTGCTGTACCTGCTGGTGCCGCTGCTGGCGTACCTGTACCGGCTGGCCGGGACCGGGCAGGGGCTGCAGACCTCCGGGCTGGGCGCGGCGCTGGCGGTGTCCCTGGAGACCGCGGCGATCTCCACTGCCGTGATCGCCGTCCTCGGGGTGCCGCTGGGGTACCTGCTCGCGCACGGGCGGGGACGTACGTCAACGGTGGTGGGCGTGCTGGTGCAGCTTCCGCTGGCGCTGCCGCCACTGATGTCCGGCATCTTGCTGATCTACCTGGTCGGACCGTACACGTTCCTCGGTGGGCTCTTCGGGGGTCTGCTCACTGACACCCGTGCCGGCATCGTGCTGGCGCAGACGTTCGTGGCCGCGCCGTTCGGGATCGTCGCCGCCCGGTCCTCCTTCGCCGCGCTCGACCCGGCGTACGACGACGTCGCGGCCACGCTGGGACACGGGCGGTGGGCCCGCTTCTGGCGGGTGGCGGTGCCGGCGGCGGCCCCGGGGATCGGCGCGGGACTGCTGCTGTCGTTCCTCCGGGCGTTCGGGGAGTTCGGCGCGACCGTGATCCTGGCCTACCACCCCTACACGCTGCCGGTGTACACGTTCGTGCAGTTCGGCTCCGTGGGCCTGGTGGGCACACTCGCCCCCGTGGGTGCCGGCCTCGGCGCAGCCGTGTTGGTCCTCGCCCTGGCGTTCCTGGTGCCCCGGGTACGCCGGCCGCGGCGGACGAGCAACCTCCCTGCCCCACGTCCGCCCGGTGAGTCGGCGAGTCCGCGGCTGTCCCTGGCTCTGGACGCGCACCTGGGCCGGTTCCACCTGCGGCTCGCCCACGCCCAGACCAGCCCCCATCTGGCGATCCTGGGTCCCTCCGGTGCCGGGAAGACGTTCGCGCTGCGCCTGATGGCGGGTCTGGCCACCGCCGGAGGGAGCCGCGTGCGCCTGGACGGCGAGGACGTCACCGAGGTCCCCCCGGAGCATCGGGGGATCGGCTATGTGCCGCAGGAGACCTGCCTCTTGCCGCACCTGACGGTCTGGCGGCAAGTGACGTTCGGCGTCGGCACCGAGCCAGCGCTGGCGGCGTACTGGCTCCGTCGGCTGCATCTCGCTGAGCTGGCTGACCGGCTTCCCGACCAGCTCTCCGGCGGCCAGCGGCGACGGGTGACGCTCGCCCGTGCGCTGGCGCGAGCGCCGCGGCTGCTGCTGCTGGACGAGCCGTTCACCGGCCTGGACACGCCGGTACGGGACGACCTGCGTCGTGAGCTGCGCAGAGTGCAGCGCGAGACCGCACTCACCACGGTCCTGGTGACCCACGATCCCGCTGAGGCAGCACTGCTGGCGGAGGAGGTCCTCATCGTGGCTGACGGCGAGGTCCTGCAGGGTGGCCGGCTGCCGGAGGTGTTCCGGCACCCCACGACTCCCGCGACCGCGCGGCTGCTGGGCCAGCGGAACCTGCATCGCGGGGTCGCGTACGCCGCGCACCGCCTCCGGGCGGGAGGGCTGGTGGTCGACGTCGACGCGGACCTGCCAGCGACCGGGTCCGCCCTGTCGTGGGCAGTGGACCCGACCCTGCTCCGGTTCGTCGACGAGGGCGGCTACGAAGGCGTGGTCACTGACGTGGTGGATCTGGGCGCGTACCGCGAAGTCGTGGTGGAGCTTGACGCCGAGGTCGAGATGACGGTCCGCACCGACCGGTCACCGGCCCTGGGGGGCCCGTGTCGGGTGCTGGTACCGCCCGACGCCGTACTCGTGTGGCCGGACCCGCACGTGGACGCCCTGGTCGGGTAACGCCGGTTCGCTCAGGGAAGCTCGACGATCACGTTGGTGGCCTTGATCGTGGCCACAGCGACCTTCCCCGGCCGCAGGTCCAACGCATCCGCGGCCTCCCGGCTGAGCAGCGAGACGATCCGGTACCGGCCGCAGCACATCTCGACCTGCGCCATCACCGCGTCCCGCTTCACGTCGGTGATGATGCCGCGCAGCGAGTTCCGTGCGCTGCGCTGGTGGGAGGAGGCCTCCACACCCTCAGGCGGCAGATCCGCGACCTCGCGCGCGAGGTCGGCCAGCGCCCTCCCCTCGATACCCGCGTGGCCGTCGGTGGTCCGGGTCGGTGCGAACCGCCCTGCATCGCCCCACCGGCGCAGCGTGTCGTCGCTGATGCCCAGCAGCTCCGCTGCCTCCGCGAGCCGGTACACGGTCACCGGCTCAGTCTAGGGTCCGTCCGGCCCTGGGTACGGCGACCGGTAGGGCGGTGTCGAGAATGGAGGAATGAGCCAGGGCCGATCCAGCCGCCGCTACCAACGCAGCTTCCGCGGCCTGATCGGGGCGATGCTGGCGGTGCTGCTGACCATCCTGGTGGTGTGGGGGCTGACCTGGTTCCAGCGGCGGCCCACCGAGCCGCCCGGTGAGACGGTCCAGTACACCAAGCTGCTCGCGCACGCCCGCGAGGTGGCGCCGTTCCATGTGCTGGCGCCGGAGCCGGAGCCGTCCGGCTGGCGCGCCACCAGCGCGTCGTACACCCCGACGAGGCAGCACGACACGTGGCATCTCGGCTTCCTCACCAGGCAGGGGCAGTACGTCGGGCTGGCGCAGAGCACGATGTCGCGGCAGGACCTGCTCCAGGCCAAGACGCGGGCCCGGCAGGGGGACGGGGCGGTGACCGTCGCCGGTCACCACTGGCGGCGGCTGACCTCCGCGGACGGGAAGGAGACCGCGCTGGTGCGCACCCACGGCGATGTCACGGTGCTGGTCACCGGTACGGCGGGGCTGGCGAGCCTGAAGACCCTGGTGCGCAGCCTGCGCTGAGGGCCGTCACTCCTCTTCCGCGGGCGGCGTCTCAGACTCCTGCATCGCCTGGTCCAGTCGGCTGCGGACCCCGTCCAGCCAGCGCTGACAGACCGTGGCCAGCTCCTCGCCGCGTTCCCAGAGCTCGACGGACTCCTGGAGCGAGACGCCGCCGGTCTCCAGCTTGCCGACCACCGCGACGAGCTCGTCGCGGGCCTCCTCATAGGTCTGCGGACCGGGGCTCTCCTCGGCATTACTCATGATGTTCCTCGTCCTCCTCTGCGCGGGTGCTGTCAACGACGGCGATGAGCCGTCCGTGGGCGAGCCGGGCGTGGATGCGGTCGCCGGTGGCAACAGCGGAGGCGTCACTGACCACCGTCCCGCCGTCGGTCTGCAGGACCGCGTAGCCGCGGTCGAGGGTCGCCAGTGGCGACAGTGCCCGCAGACGGGCGAGCCGGTGGGTGCAGTCGTCACCGGCGCGCTCCACGCTGTGCCGTAACGCCCGCCGGGCCCGGTCGCGGAGGTCGGCGACCGCGTGGTGGTGCTGGTCGAGAAGCTGCTGGGGGGCGCGTAACGCCGGTCGGCTACGGATGCCGGCCAGACCCTGCCGTTCCCGGTCCACGAACGTGGCCAGGAACCGGCGGGCCCGGGAGCGGAGCTCGGTGACCCGCTGCATCTCCTCGTGGACATCGGGGACGACTTGTTTCGCGGCGTCGGTGGGAGTGGATGCGCGCAGGTCAGCGACCAGGTCCAGCAGCGGCTGGTCGGACTCGTGGCCGATGGCGCTGACCACCGGCGTCCGGCATGCCGCGACCGCCCGTAGCAGGCCCTCGTCGGAGAACGGCAGCAGGTCCTCCAGCGACCCACCGCCCCGGGCGATGATGACGACATCGACGGTGTCGTCCCGGTCCAGCGCGGACAGTGCCTCCATGACCTGGCGTGCGGCGTCGTGCCCCTGGACGGCGGCGTTCTCCACCCGCAGCCGGACCGCCGGCCAGCGGCGGCGGCAGTTCTCCACCACGTCCGACTCCGCCGCGGAGTTCCGGCCGACGATCACGCCGACGCCACCGGGAAGGAAAGGTAAGCGGCGCTTCCGTGCCCGGTCGAACAGGCCCTCGGCGGCCAGCAACTGTCGACGCTGCTCGATCCGGGCCAGCAGCTCCCCGACCCCGACCGGGCGGATCTCCTTCGCATTCAGCGACAGCGTGCCGCGAGGAACGTAGTAGGAGAACTTGGCGAACACCACCACCCGGGCGCCCTCGGTGACCGGCACCGGCAGGGCGTCGAACACGGTGCGCGGGCACACCACCTGCACTGACACCTCCGCCAGCGGGTCGCGCAGCGTGAGGAACACCGTCTGGGTGCGGGGGCGGCGGGTGAGCTGGGCGATCTGGCCCTCGACCCAGATCGGACCCAGCCGGTCGACGTACCCGGTCATGGCCTGGGCGATCACCCGGACCGGTGCCGGGTGCTCTGCGCTGGTGTCGATGGCCACGGAGGGAACGATAGAGCACCGGGCGGACACTGTGGCCAGGCTCACGGGCGTTGTGGACGGGCGGGGACGGGTTCTGGTCGCGACCGCCCGGGGCGGGCCCTTACCATGGGGGCATGTGCGCCTACGCCCCGGACCAGACCCTGCCGCATGATCGGGAGGCGAGCGTCCTCGACGACCGCACCACCTTGCTGGCCGCTCCGCGCGGCTACTGCGCGGGAGTGGAGCGGGCCGTCCTCACCGTCGAGAAGGCGCTCGGACTGTACGGCGCGCCGGTGTACGTCCGGAAGCAGATCGTGCACAACAAGCATGTCGTGGAGCAGCTCGAGGCGCAGGGCGTGGTCTTCGTCGAGGAGCTGGACGAGGTGCCGGAGGGCTCCACAGTGGTGTTCTCCGCCCACGGGGTGTCCCCGGAGGTGCGGGAGCAGGCCAAGGCCCGCAGCCTCAACACCATCGACGCGACCTGCCCGCTGGTGACCAAGGTGCACCATGAGGCGCGACGGTTCGCCCGCGACGACTACGACATCGTGCTGATCGGCCACGACGGGCATGAAGAGGTCGAGGGAACGACCGGAGAGGCACCGGCCAACATCATCTTGGTGCAGAGCCCGGAGGAGGCCGACACCGTCGAGGTCCGCAACCCCGACCGGGTGGTGTGGCTGTCCCAGACCACCCTCTCCGTCGACGAGACGATGCAGACGGTGCAGCGCCTCCGCGCCCGGTTCCCGAACCTGATGGACCCGCCGTCGGACGACATCTGCTACGCCACACAGAACCGGCAGCAGGCAGTCAAGGAGCTCGCCCATCGCGCGGACCTGATGCTTGTGGTCGGGTCGGCCAACTCCAGCAACTCCGTGCGCCTGGTGGAGGTGGCGCTGGAGGGTGGTGCCGGTGCGGCGTACCGCGTCGACGACGCCGGCGAGATCGAGGAGGCATGGCTGGCCGGAGTCGGACTGGTCGGAGTCACGTCCGGCGCGTCGGTGCCGGAGCATCTGGTGGAGGAGGTGCTGACCTACCTCACCGACCGGGGGTTCCCGACCGCGACACCGGTCCGTACCGCTGAAGAGTCGTTGACGTTCGCGCTGCCACCGGAGCTGCGCAAGCAACTCCGGGTCCGCGAGGCTGCCGGCGCCTGAGCGAAGGCGTGGGCTCAGCCGTTGTCGGCGGCCGGGCGCCCCGGAGTATCACGTCCGACCCAGCGCACCGCCAGGGCCGCGAGCGCCAGGGCATAGCCGGCCACCAGGGCCCCCGCGTGCGCGGCCAGGCCAACCAGGAAAGCGTGGCTGGTGGTGGCGTCGGCAGTGAGCGAACCGGGGTCGGCCAGGGACAACCCCCCGACCGCGAGTCCGAACACCAGCGGCGGCAGCACACATAGCGAGAACGCGTCGTGAGTGTCGACCACCATCGCTGCGCTGAGGCACAACACGACGAAGCACAGGTCGAAGAAGAACGACAGCCCGCCGGTGAACATCCAGTTCGCCCCGACGCAGCCCGCGGCGACGAGGACGGAGACGCCGAAGACCGCGCTCCCGCGTACCCCATCGGCGAACTCCTCCGTCTCCGCCGCCGGTCCGGGTCCGTACGCGTCGAACAGTTCCTCGGTCTCAGGTAGTACTGGTGCGCTCATCGGTCCCTCCACACGTGCCCGCCTCATTCCCAGGCTAGGAACTGCAGCGACACGGGCGGTGGAGCCACGCCGAGACCCCGGTGACCCGATGCCGTGACGCCGATTCACTCCCCGACGGCCGGCCGGCGCCACTCCTCCCGTCCCGGAACCCCCTCGATCGCCGACGCAGGCTCCTCCTCGGACATCATCAACTCGGGCGCGGTCAGGGGACGAGTACTGTCGGTCACGCTCTTCGGGGCGGGTAGATCGGTGTCCACCACCTGGAGGTCGCGCATCTTCCGGGCGCTGACGAGGACGCGGGACTCCATCGAGCCGACCGCCTTGTTGAACGTGCCCACCGCGCTGGAAAGGCTCCGGCCCAGTTTGTCCAGGTGGCTCCCCACGGTCGCCAGCCGCTCATAGAGCTCCCGGCCCAGCCGGTGCACCTCACGCGCGTTCTCCGCCAGTGCCTCCTGGGTCCAGGCATGAGCGACGGTCTTCAACATCGCGATGAGTGTCGTCGGCGTCGCGAGCATGACTTTCTTCTCCGCTGCGTCCTCCAGCAGGCTCGGGTCCGCCTCCACCGCTGCGGCGAACATCGCCTCGCCGGGCAGGAACATCACCACGAACTCCGGGGTGGCGTCGAACTGCTTCCAGTACTCCTTTCCGGCCAGTGCCTGCATGTGCCCGCGTACCTGCTTCGCATGCCGGGCCAACTGCTCGGCCCGCCGCTCTTCGTCGGTGGCAGCCGTCGCGGTCAGGAAGGCATCGAGCGGGGTCTTGGAGTCGATCACGATGGACTTGCCTCCGGGCAGCGGTACGACGACGTCCGGGCGTAGCACCCCGTCCTCGGTGTGCTGCGAATGCTGGGTGAAGAACGAACACCGCTCGGTAAGTCCGGCGATCTCCAGGCTCCGCTCCAGTTGCAGCTCCCCCCAGTGCCCACGGACCTGGGGCCGGCGTAACGCATCGGCGAGGGCCTGGGTCTGTTGCCTCAGCTCGCTTCCGCTGAGCCGGACCGACTCGACCTGCTGCTTCAGCTGGGACTGCCACGACGCACTCTGGGTCTCCATGGTGCCCAGCCGCCGGTTGAGCAGCTCCAGGCTTTCCTTGACCGGGGAGATCACGTGCTCGGTGGCCTGCACCCGCGCGTCGGCCATCTCCATCACTTGCGTGCGGGAGTCCTGCGCGGCCTGTGCCGACAGGGTCCGCAACTCCTCGTGCAGGCTGCCGTGGCGCCGGTCGGCCCGCCGTTGACCGAGCAGCACACCTACCAGCAAGCAGGCGAGCCCGACGAGGACGGCGATGATGACTGCGGTGATGTCCATGTCCAGCACTGTGCCACCGGCCACCGACAAAATACCCGTGGCGGGGCCGAGGGGCACGCGATCGATACGTTGGAGCCATGCCGAACAGCCCGAGCCGAGCCGACATCGCCGCCGCCGCGGACCGCATCAGCGGCCTGGTCCGCCGTACGCCGGTCCTGGAGGTCGGCTATGACGGCAGACGCACTGCAACCCTGAAGCTGGAGCTGTGCCAGCACGCGGGCAGTTTCAAGCCCCGTGGCGCGTTCAACACCGTGCTGTCGGCCGACCCCTCCCCGGAACGGCTGGTTGCCGCCTCCGGTGGGAACCACGGCCTTGCCGTCGCGTTTGTCGGTGCCCGCCTGGGGATCCCCGCCGAGATCCACGTGCCGACCACCGCATCGCCGGTCAAGGTGAACGGGATCCGGGACCGTGGCGCCGACGTCGTACAGACCGGCGACAAGTACGCCGACGCGCTGGCAGCGAGCCACCGGTCAGCAGAGCAACCGGGGACGTTGGCGATCCATGCCTACGACGCCCCCGCCACGGTCGCCGGCCAGGGGACGGTCGGCATGGAGATCGCGGAGCAGGTGCCCGATGTCGACACCGTCCTGGTCGCGGTCGGCGGCGGCGGGCTGCTCGGCGGGATCGCCATGTGGTTCAACGGGCGTGGGCGCGTCATCGCGGTGGAGCCACAGGAGTGTCCGGCACTGCACGACGCGTTGGATGCGGGCGAGCCGGTAACGGCTCCGGTCGGCGGTGTCGCAGCCGACGCCCTGGGGGCGTCCCGCGTCGGCAATCTCGGATTCGCCGCGGCGCGTGCGGCCGGAGTGCAGTCGGTCCTGGTGGCCGATGACGACATCCGGACTGCCCGGCGTTGGCTGTGGCGGGAGGTGCGCGTCGCAGCGGAACCGGCCGGTGCGACGGCGCTCGCGGCGCTGCTCAGCGGCGCCTACCAACCGGACGCCGAGGAGCGCGTGGCGGTCGTGGTCTGCGGTGGGAATACCGACCTCGCCGACCTGTCCGGCGGGTCCTGACCGGACGCGCCGACCCGCACCACCCCTGGTCGCGTGGGGTCAGGCGACCCCGCTGCGACGGCGACGATGTCATGCCAGTCGCGCACGTCGCACTCGTTGGCCTCTTTGTTGCTTGTGGCAAGGACTCGTCCGTCACGCCGGCACGCCACGGAGTGGCGCGGCCCGGCGGCCAGCACGACCATCGTTATCCTCCGCCTTCCACCCAGGTATCTTCGCTGATGAGTGAGCGGATTGCATGGCCGTCGGGGTACGGGATGTCCTCCTGCGCTGGCATTGTGGGCCTCCCGTAGACTGCCACCCTGTGGCACTCACCATCGGTATCGTCGGCCTGCCGAACGCCGGGAAGTCGACGTTGTTCAACGCGCTGACCAAGAACTCGGTGCTCGCGGCCAACTACCCGTTCGCGACCATCGAGCCCAACGTGGGTGTGGTCGGCGTACCCGACGAGCGACTGCCCCGACTGGCGGAGATGTTCGACTCCGCCAAGACGATCCCGGCGACGGTACAGTTCGTCGACATCGCGGGCATCGTGAGCGGAGCGTCACAGGGGGAGGGGCTCGGCAACAAGTTCCTTGCCCACATTCGCGAAGCGGCGGCGATCTGCCAGGTGACTCGCGTTTTCCGCGATGACGACGTCAGCCACGTTGCCGGAGGAGTCTCGCCGGCCGACGACCTTTCCACCATTTCCACCGAACTGGTGCTCGCAGATCTGCAGACGGTGGAGAACGCCTTGCCCCGGTTGGAGAAGGAGGCACGGGTCAAGAAGGACCTGCGAGAGAAGGCCGCGGCTGTCCGGGCAGCGCAAGAAGCGTTGTCAGCAGGTACGCCGATCATCAAGGCCGACATCGACCGCTCACTCCTGCGTGATCTGATGCTCCTCACCGCCAAGCCGTACCTCTACGTGTTCAACTGTGACGGCGACGAGCTCGCCGATGAGGACTTGAAACAGCGAATGCGCGACCTGGTCGCCCCTGCCGAGGCGATCTTCCTCGATGCCAAGCTGGAGTCAGAGCTCGTCGAGCTCGACGACGAGGCCGAGGCGCGGGAGATGCTGGCCGCCATGGATGTCGAAGAACCGGGCCTCGACGTCCTGGCCCGGGTCGGGTTCGACACCCTTGGTTTGCAGACGTTCCTCACCGCCGGGCCGAAGGAAGCAAGGGCCTGGACGATCCGCAAGGGCGCGACCGCCCCCGAGGCCGCCGGGGTCATCCACACCGACTTCCAACGCGGCTTCATCAAGGCCGAGGTGATCTCCTACGACGACTTGATGGCGGCAGGGTCGATGACCGCGGCCCGATCGGCGGGCAAGGTCCGCATGGAAGGAAAGGACTACGTCATGGACGACGGCGACGTGGT
>CAYLOC010000057.1:0-15803 GCA_964385195.1 uncultured Nocardioidaceae bacterium | reverse complement strand
CACCAAGCGTTAGAGCAGGTATGGACATCGATATCTGGTCTGACATTGCCTGCCCGTGGTGCTTCATCGGCAAGCGGCGGTTTGAGCGGGCACTCGCTGACTTCCCTCACCGCGACCAGGTGCGGATCACTTGGCACAGCTTCTTGTTGGACCCGTCGTTGCCGAAGCACTACGACGGTACCGAGACCCAGTATCTGAGCGAGCGGAAAGGTATGCCGGCCGATCAGGTGCGGCGGATGTTCGACCACGTCGCGGCGCAGGCCGCCGGCGAGGGGCTACGCTACGACTTCGACGCGCTCGTCGTCGCCAACAGCCAGCGTGCACACGAGCTGTTGCACCTGGCCAAGCAGCATGGAGTGGCTGACGAGGTCAAGGAAGGTCTGCTGTCTGCCCACTTCGAGCATGGGCGTGACATCGGGGATTCCGCGGTGCTCGCGGAGATCGGCGAGCATGCGGGCCTGGATGCCGGGGAGATCCACGAGGCACTGCGGACGGGGAAGTTTGCTGCCGACGTAGAGTCCGACATCGACGAGGCGCGACGCCTCGGGGTCCAGGGGGTGCCGTTCTTCGTGTTCGACGGCCGGTACGCCGTCTCCGGCGCCCAGCCGCCGACGGTGTTCGCGCAGGCATTGGACCGCGCCTGGCAGGAGAGCCGTCCGGTGACGCTCGTCAGCGGTCAGGACGCACCGGCATGCGGCCCCGACGGCTGCGCGTTGTAGACCGCCCTACTCGGTGGTTTGCTGCACGCGTCCGTTGCTGCTGCTCAACCAGGGTGCTGCAGGCTCCCGGACGATCGCGATGAGCGCGCCGTTGTCGTGCGGAATCCTGGTACGCCGACCGGCGACGTCGATCGTTCCCGGTGAGCGTTGCACGAACAGCACCACGCTGTCGTCCCCGTAGCGGCTCCGGAAGTCCTCGAAGGTGAAGTCTTTCGCCAGCGAGATCCGCCGTACGCTCATCCCGGAACGCATCCGCTCGTCCAGCTCGGCCCGGGACAGCGCCGGGACGAAGGCCGAACGGGCGCTGAGGTGCCCGGCCGTGTCGAGGTGGTCGCGGCCCGTCCCGGCCGTGCGGCTGTCCCGTCGTAGCTGGAACGTGTGAGCGCCGCCGAAGATGCGGGTAAACTCTCGCGCCGCCGTCGCGTTCACCTCGTCTTCGGGGGTGCAGGCGATGAAGTAGCCGAGGCCGGCAAGATCCATGTCCTTCACGGCGTACTCGGAGAGGATATTCGCGGTCAGCGTGTCCAGCCCCTCCTGTCGGGCTCTCGCGAGGGTCGCGTCGTTCCGGGCCACGATCAGCACCCGGATACCAGCATCGCGAAGCAGCAGCGCGGTATCGACAACCCATCGGTTGACACCGACGAACAGCACGCCCCGCGGATGAGCGGAGGCCAGCCCGAGACGTTCCCCCAAGAGGTTGATGCCGATGCCGTACAACGCGACCGTGCACACGATCACGAAGAAGACCAGCGGCACCATGTGCCCGGCCTGATCAGCCAGTTGGTGCAGTTCCCCGGCCCGGGCCTGCAGCGCAGGCTGGGTGGCCGGCCCGGCGGCAGCTGCGCGTGCAGCCATCCGGTCGGCGGCCCGGGTCAGGCCCAACGCGAAGATGCTGGTGACAGCGGCCGCCACCACACCCCGTGGGGCCATGCAGGCCAGCAGGGTGCGTTCCCGCCGGTTGACCTTGGTGCCGAGCAGACCCACCAGCACGCTGAACGGTCGCACCAGCAGCACCAGGACGGCCAGGAAGACCGCCGCGGTGGGCGCTACCTCGGCGATCTGGGCGGGCGTGACCCGGCCGCCGAGCACGATGAACAACGCACCGACGAAAAGGATCTGCAGGTGCTCCTTGAACTCCGCCACGTGCTCGAGGTGGAGGCCACGACGGTTGCCAAGGTAGATGCCCATGACCGTCACGGTCAGCAGGCCACTCTGCGGTTGGAGCGCGTCGGAGATCACGAAGGCACTGACAGCGGCAGCGAGAAACACCACACCATGCAGGAAGTCCGGAATCGCCCGACGCCGCATCAGGATCTCCAGCACGATGCCGGAGAGCAGCGCTACCCCGAAACCGACCAGTAGCGTCCTGCCGAGCGCCACTAGCACCGTCGGAAGCGCGCTCTCGGCATCCCCGGCGAGGATTGCCTGGAAGACCAGGAGTGCCAGGACGGTGCCGATGGGGTCGACGACAATGCCTTCCCACCGCAGGAGCGAGGACACCCGCTTGGTGGGGCGGAGCTGGCGAAGGATGGGGTTGATGACGGTCGGGCCGGTGACCACGAGGATGGCGCCGATCAGCAGCGCCACCCGCACGTCGTACCCGAGGAGCCAGGCGGTCACGGTGATCATCGACCACGCCAGCAGGACGGTGACCGAGCACAGACGCCAGACCGGCCTACCAAGGTCATGCAGATGCTTGATCCGCAGGGAGAGGCTGCTTTCGAACAAGATGATGCCGACGGTCAGCCGGACCCCGTCGAACAAGACGTCGTGCCCGAAGACCGCCTCCGCGTCGATCACCTGCCCGAGCCCGAAGCCGACCAGCAGCAGAAGCAGGATGGAGGGTACGCCGAGACGCCAGGCGACCCATTGACACAGCACGCTGACGGCAACAACCAATGCGAGGTAGCCGGCAGGTGGGAGATGGGCCAGGGATTCCAGGATGCTCGTCGACACGGCGGGCATTCGTCAAAGACTGTCAACCGCGGGTGCGTGATTCAACTCTGACACCGGGGAAATCCGGCATCCTCGCGGTGTGTGTTGCAGCACACTGAACAAGGCAGACTGACCGTTGGCGCGCCACATTTGCCTTGTAAACGGTGATTCTGCCCCGTCTACAAGGCAAACGCGACGAGCGGGCGCGGATGGGGCGCCGGGTGGATCAGCGCCAGTCCAGGTCGGCTGCGGCGGCCCCGCCGGACAGCTCGGCGTACCCGGGGCCGCGGTCGAAGAACGCGGTCTCCTCCCGCGCGTCGGCCAGGGTACGACGGTGGGTGGCGGTGGCGGCGGCGTCGTAGCCGAGGTCACCGCCCTCGACCGAGCCGGTCAGCACCACCCCGTAGTCCGCGGCGGCCGCCTCGGGGGAGACCTTCTCCCACAACACGTCGCGGACCACCCGTTCGGGGTCCCGTCGTAGCGGGTCGCCCCAGCCGCCGCCTCCGGTCGTGCGGATCCGGATGACCTCCCCGGCCCGGACCGGCTCGTCGTCGGCCAGTGCGCCGACCGTTCGCTCCTGCGGCCCGCCGGGGTCGATGGTGACCTCGAACGGCCGTCCCGCCTGGCCGCCGTTCACGCCCCAGCAGGCCAGGATGGACCGGTCCGCGATCGACATGAAGTGGGCATCGGCGAGCATCCGGATCTCCTTCTCATACCCCAACCCGCCGCGGAACTCCCCCGGACCACCGGAGTCCACGGCCAGCCCGAGCCGCTCCACCCGGAACGGGAAGCGGGACTCGGTGAACTCCGTGGGTAGGTTCCGTGAGTCCGGCACCACGTGGATGGTGTCCTCGCCGTCGGCGTACGAGCGGCCGCCGGATCCGCCGCCGAGCACCTCGCGCATCAGGTAGGACCGGCCCTGTGCGTCGGTGCCGTAGACCCCGGTGTAGCGGATGGTCTCCTGGTCCGCGGGCATGTCCCCGTCGACCGCCTTCGCGACCACCCCGGCGAGGACGCCGAGCAGCCGCAGGATCACGAACGTGCGAGCGTTCGTGGGGGCCGGGAACACCGGCGTCAGCAGGGTCCCCTTGGGCGGGAACCGCATCTCGATCAGCGGCACGACGCCCTCGTTGACGTCGAGCTCAGCCATCCGCTCAGGAGTGTCGGCCAGGTTCCGCAGGATCGGTGCGAGCCACTTCTTCAAGAACACGCCGTCGGAGTAGTCACCGCAGTGGTTGATCGGCCCCCGTGCCTGCGGCGAGGTACCGGCGAAGTCGAGGATCAGCCGTTCACCGTCGGGATCGTCGGCGGGGGTCCGGGTGAGCGTGATCCGCTGGGTATGCAGCTTCGGGTCGTCCACACCGTCGTGCTCGGCGTAGTCCTCCCACGACCACGTGCCGACCGGGATCTTCGCCAGCACCTCACGGCGGAACGTGGCGGTGGTGCCGGAGATGATCGCGTCGAAACAGGACTCGACCGCGGCGACGCCGTACCGGTCGAACAGCTCGCCCAGTCGGCGGCTGCCCATCAGGCAGGCGGCACACTCGGCGTCGAGGTCCGCGGCCAGCGAGTCCGGCATCCGGGAGTTTCGGGTCATGATCGCCAGTGCCGAGTCGACCGGGACACCGGCGTCCCACAGCTTGATCGGCGGCACCATCAGGCCCTCTTCGTACACCGAGGTGGCATGGCTGGGCATCGAGCCGGGGACGGCCCCGCCGATGTCGTCGTGGTGGCCGAACGCCTGCACGAACGCGACCACCCGCGGCTCACCGCCCGGCGCGGTGTGGAACACCGGCACGGTCACACACAGGTCCGGCAGGTGGCCGATGCCACCCTCGGAGGAGTACACGTCGTTGTGGAAGTACACGTCCCCGGGCCGCATCTGCTCCAGCGGAAAGTCCCGCGCGACCGGGTGCACCAGCGCGCTGTAGGAGCGGCCGGTGAGCTTGCGCAGCAGCCGGTCGTGAATACCGGCCCGGAAGTCGTGGGCATCGCGGATCATCGGTGACCGGGACGTCCGCCCGATCGCGGTCTCCACCTCGGCCTCGACCGAGGCGAGGTTGCCCTGCACGATCTCGGTCAGCACCGGGTCCGCCGACGCCCCGGCGTCGTCGGTGAGCATGCCGAACGGGAACTGCGTCGGCACGCGCGCTGACTCGACCATCATCGGGCCTCCTCTCGGGTGACCAGCAGGTTGCGGTGGCCGTCCACGGTCGCGGTGAAACCGGGGTGCACCGGGACGGTAGCCCCGAACTCCTCCACGACCGCCGGCCCGGTGAGCCGGTGGCCCGGTTCCAGGTCGGGACGCCAGTACACGGCGCTGTCGACGTACCCGGCGGAGGGGTCGAAGCAGACCGGTCGTCGCCCGGACTGCGTCGGGGCGCCGCTGGCGGACTCCGGGGCCGCGGGGATGTGCGGTCGCCTGATCGGGCCGATGCCGGAGACGCGCAGGTTCACCCACTCCACCTGCTGGCGGGGGTCGTCGGCGAAGTCGTAGCCGTACAGCGTGTGGTGTTCGGCATGGAACGCCTTCGCCACGCGGTCGGCGGCGGCCGCGTCCAGGGGCCCGTCGGGGACGGGAACGCCCACCTCGAACGCCTGGCCGAAGTAGCGCAGGTCCGCGGTGCGCACGAACTGGTGCACCGACGGGTCGAAACCCTCGGCGGTGAGGGCGTCGGCCGCGCGGGTGGTCAGCTCGGCGTACATCTGCTCCACCGCGGCGGGGTCGAGCCGGTCGTGCAGGGTGACGTGGGTCTGCACGTAGTCGTTCTTCACATCGACGGTCAGCAGCCCGAACGCCGAGAGGTTGCCGGGGTCCGGCGGCACCAGCACCCCGGGCAGACCCAGCACGTCCATCAGCCGGCACAGCAGCAGCGAGCCGGATCCGCCGAACGTGGTCAGGTGGAAGTCGCGTACGTCCAGTCCGCGCTGCACCGTCACCTGCCGCAACGCGTTGGCCTGGTTCCACGCCGAGATCTCCAGTACGCCGGCGGCGCACTCGGGCACGGACAGCCCCAGACCGGTGGCAAGGCCCTCCACGCCGTCGCGGGCGGCGTCGACATCCAAGGAGACCTCGCCGCCGAGCAGATGCGGGGGGATCCGGCCCAGGACGAGGTGGGCGTCGGTCACGGTCACGTCGGTGCCGCCGCGCCCGTAGCACAGCGGGCCGGGGTCAGCACCGGCGGAGGCCGGCCCCACCTTCAGCGTGCCCTCGGGTGAGACCGACGCGATCGAGCCGCCGCCCGCGCCGACGGTGACGACGTCGATCATCGGGATCCGGCTCGGGTACGCGCCGACGCTGCCCTCGGTGGTCAACGTGGGTTCACCGTCCAGCACGACCGCGACATCGGTCGACGTACCGCCGCCGTCACAGGTCAGCACCCGCTGCAGGCCCGCCTCCCCCGCGACCAGCGCCGCCCCCAACGCTCCGGCGGCCGGGCCGGACAGCACCGTCGTGATCGGCTGGTGCACCACCTCCGCGGCACTGAGCACGCCGCCGTTGGACTTCATCACGTAGAACGGCACCGGCTCGCTGGTGAGCTGCCCCAGCCGTGTGGCGATCGTGGCGACGTAGCGGGACAGGCCCGGCTTGACCGCGGCGTCGACCAACGTGGTCATCGACCGCTCGTACTCCCGGTACTCCCGCAGCACCTCCGAGGACAGCGACACGTACGCCGATGGGTGCTCCTCGCTGAGGATCTCCCGCATCCGTTGCTCGTGCCCGGGGTTGGCGTAGGCATGCAGGAAGCAGACGCCGAGCGTGTCGATGCCGTGGTCACGGAACCACCGGGCTGTCGCACGCGCCCGCTGCTCGTCGAACGGCCGCACCTCGGCGCCGGTAAAGTCCAGCCGCCCCCCAACAGTGCGGACGAGGTGCCGCGGCACGATCCGGTCCGGCTTGACCCAGAAGTAGGAGTTGCCATATCCGTCGGGGACTGACTGCCGCGCGATCTCCAGCACATCGCCGTAGCCTTCGGTGGTGATGAAGCCGAGCGGGCCGACCTTGCCCTCCAGCAGCTGGTTCGTGGCCACCGTCGTCCCGTGGCTGACAGCACTGACCGCCGTACCGTCGACCGGCTCCGACGCGCCCGCCATCTCCAGCACCTTGGCGATGCCGCGCATGAACCCCTCGGCCGGGTCCTCGGGCGTGGAGGGCGTCTTGGTCGTGGTGACGGTGCCGCTGGCTTCGTCGAAGGCCACCACGTCGGTGAACGTTCCGCCGGTGTCGATGCCGATGCGGATGCGGCGCTGGGTCACGGTGCTCCTTGACTGGTGCGGGTGGGCGGCGGTCACAGGTCGGGGTGCCGGTCGGCGTATCGAGTGCGCTGCTCGAACGCGTACGCCGCTTCCAGCAGTCGCCGCTCCGCGCCGTGCGGGGCGACGATCTGGATCCCCACCGGCCACCCTTTCGCGGTGAACCCGGCCGGCACCGAGATCGCCGGGCAGCCGGTCATCGTGATCAGGTACGACGAGCGCATCCAGTCCAGGTAGCTCGGCTGCGGCTGGCCGTTGATGGCGGTGGGGTACTCCTGGTCGGCGGGAAACGGCGGGACCTGGCTGACCGGCAGCACCAGCAGGTCGTGGTCGACGAAGAAGACCCGCATCCGGTCCAGCAGCGCGGTGCGGGCGGCGTAAGCGCGGGCGACGTCGTCGCCGGTGAGGTGTTCCCCGGCGCGGATGTTGTCTGCCAGGGCCGGTTTGAAGCCGTCCGGGTGCTGCTGCAGCGTCTGCCCGTGCTGGACCCAGAACGCCCAGGCCCGCAACGTGCGGAACGCCTCGTCGGCGCCGGTGACGTCAGGATGGGTCTCGGTGACCTCCGCCCCCGCGTCGGCGAACGTGGCCCGGTGCGCCTCCAGCACCGAGGTCACCGACTCCTCGACCGCGAACGCGCCGCCGAGGTCGGGGGAGAACGCCACTCGGAGGCCGCGCAGGCTGCCGTGGAGCGGTGGTGCAAAGGCGGTTCCCGGCTCGGTGGCGGCAAGCGGAGCGTACGGCGAGGGGCCGGCCATCACCGACAGCAGCAGCGCGAGATCGGAGACGGTCCGGGCCATCGGGCCGGCAGTGCCCAGCATCTCCCAGGCATTGCCGATCGGCCAGTCCGGTACCCGCCCCAGGCCCGGCCGCAGCCCGACCACATTGCAGAACGACGCGGGGTTCCGCAGCGACCCGCCCATGTCGCTGCCCTCGGCCAGCGGCAGCATCCCGGAGGCGAGCGCGGCGGCGGCCCCGCCGCTGGAGCCTCCGGCGGACCGGGAGGCGTCGTAGGGGTTGACGGTGGTGCCGAAGACCGGGTTGAACGTGTGTGATCCTGCCGCCCACTCCGGGGTGTTGGTCTTGCCGAGCATGACCACTCCGGCTGCCTTGAGCCGGGCGACCACGAGGTCGTCGGCATCAGGGACGTGGTCGGCCATCAGCGGCGAGCCGAACGTGGTGCGCCACCCCGACGTACGGTGGGTGTCTTTGAACGCGAACGGCAGCCCGTGCAACGGAGCGAGCGACGACTCATCGGCCGCCGTCTGATCGTCGGCCCGTGCCGCCGCCTTGAGGGCCCGGTCGGGGTCGAGGCTCACGACGGCGTTGATGCGCGGGTTGGCCTGCTCGATCCGCTGCAGGTGCAGCTCGGTCAGCTCGCGGGAGGAGATGGCCTTCGTGCGGATGGCCGCGGCCATCTGGATGGCCGCTGTGTAGCAGTCGATACTCATCGGACTCACTTCCGTCGTCGGCCGAGCAGCCCGCCGACCACGGCCCCGAGCAGGACCAGACCGGCGCCGACCGCGACCCCGCTGAGGAACTCCTGCCGGGACGGTCGCTCGCCCGCCGCCGCCGCGTAGTACGTGGCTGGCCCGGACGTCTCCGCACCCGCGGACGAGGATGCCGCCGCCGGTGGTGCCGGTTGCGTCGCAGCGGCTCCGGTCAGTACGTCGTCGACGGCACCGAAGAACTCCCCCGCCATCCGCTTGCTGACCGAGGTCAGCATCCGCTGCCCGACCCCACCCACCATCCCCCCGACGATGGCGTCCGCCTCGTAGGTCAGCGTCGTGGTGCCGTTTCCTCCGTCGCTGAACTGAACCGGGACGGTGGCGTCGATGGTGCCGGGAGCGCCGGCGCCGGACAGGTGCAGCACCAGTGACTGGTGCGGCTTGAGGTCACGCAGCTCGCAGCTGCCGTCGTAGGTGCCGCGGATCGCGGCCACTCCGGCGGTGACGGTCATCGCGTAGGCGTTCTCGCCGGTTTCCTGCAGCCGCTCGCAGCCGGGGATCGTCCGCACCAGGACCTGCGGGTCCAGCAACGTCTCCCAGACCCGCTCCGCGGGGGCGTGCAGTACGGCGTCGCCGGAGATCTTCATGCGGTCGTCCCTTCCTTCGTGGGGTCGGTCCCGGCGGACAGCCCGAGCCGGGCCGGTCGTGCTTCCTGCCGGAACGTGAACAGTTCCGAGGGCGAGATCGGCATCGAGGTGATCGCGAGCCCCTCGGCGTCCTCGATGGCGGACGCGAACAGCGCCATCCCGGGGATGACACCGGCCTCTCCCGCGCCCTTCAGCCCCAACGGGTTCAGCGGGGACGGCGTCTCCAGGTGGTCGATCTCCAGCTGTGCGGGCACCTCGGTGACGTAGGGCATGAGGAAGTCCATGAAGGAGGCGTTGAGCAGCTGCCCGGTCTCGTCGTAGTTCATCCGCTCGTACAGGGCCCCGCCGACGCCCTGTGCGATGCCGCCGTGGATCTGTCCCTGCACGATCATCGGGTTGATCAGCCGGCCGCAGTCGTGCACCACGGCGTACCGCAGGATCTGCACCTCGGCCGTGTCGGGGTCGGTCTCGACGACGACCGCGTGGGCGCCGCTGGCGAACGTGCATCGCGGCGGGGAGTAGAACTCGGTGCCTTCCAGGCCGGGCTCCTCGCCCTCCGCCACCGGGGGCGCGTCGGGGTCGCCGACCTGGAACTGGGTCGCGGCCTGCGAAGCCTCGTCAAACGCGTACCGCAACGGGTTGGCCAGCACTGCGATGGTGCCCAGCGCGATCTGCTGCGAAGGCGCCCCCTTGACCTGGACGACGCCGTCGCTGATGTCGAGGTCATCGGGATCGACCTCGAGCGCCTCCGACGCGATCCGCAGCGCCTTGGCGCGTGCCTTGCGCGCCGCGAGCGCCACCGCCGACCCGCTCATCACGGCGGCCCGGGAGGCGAACGTGCCGACCGAGTACGCCGCACGGCGAGTGTCTCCGGTGGTGATCTGCACGTCCTCGATCGGCACCCCGAGCTCGTCGGCGACGATCTGGGCGAACGCGGTCTGGTGGCCCTGACCGGACGTGGTCAGCCCGGTAGCGACCTTGACCTTCCCGCTCGTCTCGATCACGACATGGCCACCCTCGTAGGGGCCGACCCCGGTGCCCTCGACGTAACAGGCAAGTCCGATGCCGAGTCGTCTGCCCTCCTGTTCGGCATGGCGGCGCTCCGCGGCGAAGTCGTCCCACCCGATGAGCTTCTTCAGCTTGCGCATCATCTCCGGGTAGTCGCCGGAGTCATAGACCAGCGGACGACCGTCCTGGAAGATCATGTGGTGGTCGTAGGGGAACTCGTCGGGCTGGATGAAGTTCGCCTCCCGCACCTGCGTCCGGTCGCGTCCGAGGGAGGCCGCGATCGCGTCCATCGTCCGCTCCATCACATACACCCCCTGCGGCCGGCCGGCGCCGCGGTAGGGGGTCACCATGACGGTGTTGGTGTAGAGGCTGTCGAAGACCACCTCGTAGTTCTGCGGCTTGTACGGCCCCAGCAGCTGGGTGGAGGTGATGATCGGCACGATCAGGCCGTACGGCGTGTAGGCGCCGTTGTCGTGGAAGAAGCGCACCGACAGCCCCAGGAGACGACCCTCGTCGTCGAAGCCGACGTCGACGTGGTGGTCCTGGCCGCGTTCGTGCGCGGCGGAGATGAAGTGCTCGCGGCGGTCCTCGGTGAACTTCACCGGCCGGCCCAGGGCCCGCGCCGCCATCGGCACCAGCACCTCCTCCGGCCACGGGTGGACGATCTTCACGCCGAAGCCGCCGCCGACGTCCGGGGTGATCACATCGACCTGGGCCAGGTCCAGACCGAGCTTGACCGCGACCGCCGCGCGGACACCGGTCGAGGTCTGGGTCGACGTCCACACCTGCAGTCGGCCAGAAGCGGTGTCCCAGCGGGCGGCGGTGGCCCGGCCCTCCAGCGGCGTGGAAGCGCTGCGCTCCACGTGCAGGTCCAGGCTGAGCGTGTGCGGGGCGGCGGCGATCGCCGCAGCGGCGTCTCCGACCCGCTGCTCCATGTGTGCCGCGACGTTCCCGGGGACGTCGTTGTGCACCAGGTTCTCCGCGGACCGGGCGGCGTCGATGCCCACCACCGGCGGCAGGAAGTCGTAGGTGACCTTGATCTTCGACACCGCGTCCTCGGCGACGTACCGGTCGGTGGCCACCACGAACGCGATCGCCTCCCCGACGTAGTTGACCTCGTCCTTGGCCAACGCGTACTGGGTGCGTCCGTGGGTGAGGTCGGGATGCGGGATCAGCAGCGGCAGTGGCTCGGCCATGGGACCGGTGAGGTCGTCGTAGGTGTACACGGCCACTACCCCGGGTACGTCGAGCACCGCGTCCACGTCGATGTCGGTGATGCGGGCATGGGCGTGCGGGCTGCGCAGCACCGCGGTCTCCAGCGCACCGGGCAGCAGGTCGTCGGTGTACTGCCCTTCCCCACGCAGGAACCGGTCGTCCTCGACCCGGGCGACCTTCTCACCGAACAGCTTGGTGGTCACGGCGACCCCTCGTCCGCACCCGCAGTCTCGCCGGAGCGGGCCAGTTCGGCGGCGCGGAGGACGGAGTCGACGATGTTGTAGTAGCCGGTGCAGCGGCAGAGGTTGCCGGCCACCATCTCGCGGGCCTCCTCCTGGGTGGGGTCAGGGTTGGCGGCGATCCCGGCGGTCACCGTGGTCAAGAACCCGGGAGTGCAGAAGCCGCACTGCAACCCGTGACACTCCCCGAAGGCCTGCTGGGCGGGGTTCAGGGTGCCGTCGGGGTTGGTCAGCCCTTCCACGGTGGTGATCTCGTGGTCGGCCACGCCCACGGCGAGCAGCAGGCAGGACCGCATCGGCGTACCGTCGACCAGCACGGTGCACGCGCCACACACGCCGTGCTCACATCCGACATGAGTGCCGGTGAGGCCGAGGTCGTGGCGCAGGGCGTCACTGAGCAGCCGCCGTCCGGGGACGTGCAGGTCGTGGGCGGCGCCGTTCACCCGCAGCCGGACGTCGTAGTACTCCTCTGCGACGGGTGACTGCTCGTGGCTGGTCATGCCGGGGGTGGTCATACTCGGCTCGGGGCTCCTCTCCTGGCTCGGTCTGCCTGTGCTTCGCGGAGCGCACGCGTGGTCAGCACCCGCGCGAGGTGACCGCGGTACTCGGCCGTGGCATGGATGTCCGACGGCGGGTCCAGGACCGCGGTCGCCTGCTCCGCGGCCCGGTCGTACGCCGAGTCGTCCCACGGTGGTTCACCGACGGCCTCGGTCACGTCCACGACCGTCGGGACGTCGCACACCCCGAGGTAGCTCACCGCCGTACGCTCGGTGCCGGTCACCGCCGCGACGCCGCACAATGCGTAGTCGCCGTTGCGGCGGGCGACCTCGGTGAACGCGACCCCGGATGCCGCCGGCAGCGCCGGTATCCACAGGTGCGTGGCGATCTCGTCGGGGCGCAGGGTGGACTCCAGCGGACCGGCGAAGAGCTCGCTGGCGGGAATGTCACGGCTGCCGCTGGTGGAGACGGCCGTGACCGTCCCGTCAAGCAGCGCCACCACCGCCGGCATCTCCGCGGACGGGTCGGCGTGGACGACCGAGCCGAGCACCGTGCCGCGGTTGCGGATCGTGGGATGCGCGACGTAACCGAGTGCCAGCGGCAACAGCGGCTGGGTCCGGGCGGCATCGGAGTCGGTCAGCACCCGGGTATGCCGGGCCAGCGCTCCGACCCGCACCCCGTCCCCCGCAGCATCGACAGAGTCCAACTCCACGAGGCCGTTGATGTCGACCAGCATCGGTGGTGCGGCGAGCCGCATCGACAGCAACGGCACCAGGCTCTGTCCACCGGCCAGGATCTTCGCACCGGGGTGGTCGGCGCACAGCGCGGCAGCCTCGGGGATGCTGGCCGGCCGCCGGTAGGCGAACGGCGATGGCTTCACGGGGTCGGGTCCACCTCCAGCTCCGCCGGGTCCCGGGACGGGCGTGGCTCGGCGGGTGTCCCTGTCGGTGGCGCGAACGGCCGCACCACGTGGTAGAAGAGCAGCACCATGATCGTGCCGAGGGCGATCCCGCCGAGCACGAAGTCACTGGTGATCTCCAGCGAGACCCCACCGATACCGGCGATCATGCCTGCCGCGAGCGGAACGATGTTCACCGGGTTGCCGAAGTCCACCCGGTTGTCCACCCAGATCTTGGCGCCGATCAGCCCGATCATGCCGTACAGGACGACGGTAATACCACCGAGCACCCCGCCCGGGATCGCGTTGATGATGACCCCGAACTTCGGGCACAGGCCCAGGATGATCGCGAAGATCGCCGCCACGTAGTACGCGGCGGTGGAGTAGACCTTCGTCGCGGACATCACCCCGATGTTCTCGGCGTAGGTGGTGGTCGGCGAGGCGCCGAACGCGGAGGCGAACGCCGTCGCGACGCCGTCGGCGCCCAGCGCACGCCCCATGTACGGGTCGAGGTCCTCACCGGTCATCTCCGCCACCGCGCGGACGTGGCCGGTGTTCTCCGCGATCAGCGCGATCACACCCGGCAGCACCAGCAGGATGAACGCCAGGGAGAACGTGGGGGCGTGGACCACCGACACCCCGTCGGACAGCGTCCCGCTCGGTAGACCGAACCACGACGCGTCCCCGAGGCCGGTGAGGTCGATCCGGTCGTGCGGTTTCGGCGTACAGCCGGCACCGCCGCAGGACGTGATGGGCCCGACCGTGAGGTCGGCGAACCAGGAGATCAGGTAGCCGAACACCAACGCCAGGAACACCGCGATCCGGCCCCAGAAGCCCGGGAGCAGCACCGCCGCGATGACCATGAACGTCGCGGTGATCAGCGCGATCCACTGGTCCTGCGGCCAGTACTGCTGGGCGACGACCGGAGCCAGGTTGAACCCGATGATCATCACCACGGCACCGGTGACTGCGGGTGGCAGCACCTTCTTGAGCATGGTGGCGCCGGCAACGTGGACCAGTACGCCGACCACGGCCAGCACGACTCCGGCGACGAGGATGGCGCCGGTGACGTCCGCGGAGTCCCCGCCGAGCTCGCGGATCGCGGCGACCCCGGCGACGAACGAGGCGCTGGTGCCCAGGTAGCTGGGGACGTGTCCCTTCACCACGAGCAGGAAGAGGATCGTGCACATACCGGAGAACAGGATCGCCAGGTTGGGATCCAGTCCCATGACGATCGGGAACACGAACGTGGCACCGAACATCGCCACCACGTGCTGCGCCCCGAACCCGATGGTGCGGGGCCAGCTCAGGCGCTCGTGCGGGCCGACGACGCCTCCCGGCGGCGGCGCCTTCCCGTCGTGGACGACCTTCCACCCTAGAAACGACATGCGTGGCCTCCCTTAAGTCCGCGCCCTCCGGCTCCAACTCTGTCGATGCGGAGACCATAGTGTCCCCCATCACACCGCCGCATGGGCGATGTTTGCCGAGCAACCCGCCCCGACTTGTCAGAAACTGAGGCCCCTTGGGCGTGTTCAGCTTCTGACAAGTCGGGGGCGGGCGCGGGTGGCGAGCTCGGCGAGGGCGGCCGGGAAGACCTCGGCGGGAGGGTTGACCAGCCCGGCCCCGACCTGGCCGGTACCGGCGACCTTGCCGGCCATCCCGGTGTTGATCTGCGGCAGGATCCCGGTGCGGCAGACCTTGGGTACGTCGATCCCGACGGGGGTGCCGCGGAACTCCAGCACCGGAACGATCCAGCGCGGGTGCTCGGCGAGGGTGATCTCCCGCATCCGGCGCGTGGTGGCCAGCGCGTCGGGGACGCTGCCGCCGACGAACCGGACGATCGCCGGCGCGGTCGCCATCGCGAACCCGCCGAGCCCGGCAGTCTCGGTGATCGCGGAGTCACCGATGTCGGGGTTGGCGTCCTCGGGACCGTAGTCGCCGAGGTACAGCCCGTCGGGCACCTCGGCGGGGCCGGTGAACCACTGGTCTCCGGTACCGGCGGTCTGGATGCCGAAGTCGGTGCCGTTACGGGCCATGGCGACCACCATGGTGGAGCCGTCGGTTCCACGGGCAGCGTCCAGCGCCAGCTTGCAGGCAGGCATCGCAATGTTGAGGAAGAAGTGGTCGTTGCCGCCGATGAACCGCAAGACGTCGGCGATGTCCTCCGCGGATGCCGCACACGCGGCAAGGGCAGGGGCCAGGTCCCGCAGCAGCATCAGTGTCCCGGCGCGGTTGCGATTGTGGGCCTCGTCTCCCATCTGCAGCATCTGCGTGAGGATGCCGGTCGCGTCGACGGGACCGGCCCGACGGACGGCCTGCTGCAGCAACGGCCCGAGCACCGCGGACATCCACCGCAGCTTCTCCAGAACCTCCGGGGCGTAGGCGCCGTACCGGAGCACCTTGCCCAGCCCCTCGTTGAGCGAGCAGTAGGCACGGCGTCCGGTGGCCGGGTCCTCAAGGACGTACATCCACATCGACGCCGAGACGACTCCGGCCATCGGACCGACGGCGGCATGGTGGTGGCAGGGGTCCATGGTGGCCTGGCCGCCGGCCTGGAACAGCCTGGGTGCGTCCTCCGGATCCTCCACCAGCCCCTCCAGCGCGGCGGCGCCCATCAAGGCACCCTGCATGGGGCCGGAGGCGCGGTCCCACGTCAGCGGAGGCCCGGCATGGAGGAAGTCGCCGGGTGCGAGCCCGAGCAGCTCGGAGGCGGGAGCAACGTCGACCAGCATCGCCTGTACGTCGAGCACCGCGGCCAGCGCTCGGTCGTTGGCCGGGGTGCGCGCCGGGTCGGCCATGACCGTCGCGAGGTCGGCAGCGGTGCCGGTCATGGGTGGCTGCCAGTCCACCCGGGTGACCGGGACGACCTGGGCGGTGAGGGCGTCGGCCAGCAGGTCCGCCCCGGCGGTCGCCACCGCGCCCGGTGGCTCACTCGGCCAGCGGGA
>CAYLOC010000056.1:11988-15804 GCA_964385195.1 uncultured Nocardioidaceae bacterium | reverse complement strand
TCAACCGGGTGGGGCGGGGTGGGGTGGGGTGGTTAGCCTGACCACATGCGCCACACCGAGTTCTGGGCCCGGATGGAGCACGCCCTTGGCCCGGGGTATGTCCGCACCTGGGCGCGCGAGCACGTGCTGCATCGGCTCGGGGACCAGACCGTCGACCAGGCACTCACCAGCGGGCGGACCCCGAAGGAGGTGTGGCGCGCGGTCTGGGCCGAGCTCGGGCTGCCCGACCGGGACCGCTAGCTGTTCTGAGCGGTCGTGACCAGGTGGAACGCCAGACCGAGATCGGTGTTCCGGTGCCAGTCCGTGCCGGGGTCGCCGCCTTCGTCCATCCGGACCGCCAGCACCTCATTGCCGATGACGTCGCCGTGCTCGCGGATTGCCGCTGCCGTGTCAGCGTCGGTGGCGGCCCAGGACAGCGCGATCCGGTCGGAGACGTCCAGCCCCTGCTCCTTGCGGGCCTCCTGCACCGCACGCACCACCTCGCGGGCGAGTCCGGCGCGGACGAGGTCCGGCGTGAGCGTCAGGTCCAGCGCCAGCGTCTCGCCGTGCTCGTTGACCACCGACCAGCCCTCTTTCGGGCGCTCGGAGACGATCACGTCATCGGGCTCCAGCTCCACCTCGGTGCCCTCGACCTCGACGCTGCTACGTCCGTCGGTGGCCAGGGCATCGGCCAGGTGTCCCGGGTCGGCTGCGGCGATGGCGCCGGCGACCGCGGGTGTCTGCTTGCCGAACCGGCGGCCCAGGCTGCGGAAGTTCGCCTTCACCGAGTAGTCGACCAGGTCGCCCGAGCCCGCGAGGGACCGTACCTGCTGCACGTTCAGCTCGACCGCTACCTCGGCGCGCAGCGCGGCCCCCAGCCGGTCGTACGCCGCCGAGGGCACCAACGCCTGCCGCAACGGCTGCCGGGTCCGCACCTTCGCAGCGGCCCGCGCGGCCCGCCCCAGCTCAACCAGCCGCCGCGCCAGCGCCACCGACTCCTCGAGCTCGACGTCGACGAGCGCCTCGTCGTACGTCGGCCAGGTCGCCAGGTGAACCGACTCGGCGGCCCCCGGCGTGGTCGGCACGATCAGGTCCTGCCAGACCCGTTCGGCGACGAACGGGGTGAGCGGCGCCAGCAACCGGGTCAGGACCTCCAGCGTGTCGTGCAGGGTCTGCAGGGCCGCGGGCTCGCCGTCCCAGAACCGGCGGCGGGAGCGGCGTACGTACCAGTTCGACAGGTCGTCGACGAACGAGGCCAGTACGTGACCGGCCCGTTGGCTGTCGAAGGCCTCCAACGCCGCGGTGACGTCGCGGACCAGCCGGTGCCGGGCCGACACCAGCCACCGGTCCAGCACCGAGAGCTCCGCTCCGGGGGGTGCCTGGTCCCCGGGTGACCAGCCGTTCGTACGGGCGTAGAGCACGTGGAAGGAGACCGTGTTCCAGAAGGTCAGCAACACCTTGCGCACGATCTCCTGCAACGTGTCGTCACTGACCCGCCGCGCGGACCAGGGGGACCCGGAGGCGGCCATGAACCAGCGCACCGCGTCCGCGCCGTGCTTCTCCATCAGCGGGATCGGCTCGACGATGTTTCCCAGGTGCTTGCTCATCTTCCGTCCGTCGGCGGCAAGCAACAGCCCCAGGCACACGACGTTCTCGTACGAGGAGCGGTCGAACACCAGTGTCCCGATCGCCATCAGCGAGTAGAACCAGCCACGCGTCTGGTCGATCGCCTCACAGATGAACTGCGCCGGGAAGGCCTCCTCGAACGCCTGCTTGGATCCCTCCAGGTACGGGTAGCCCCACTGTGCGAACGGCATCGACCCGGAGTCGTACCACGCATCGATCACCTCCGGCACCCGGTGCGCGACGGCGCCGCACTCTTTGCATGTCACCTCGATCTCGTCGACGAACGGCCGGTGCGGGTCGAGGCCGGCGAGGTCCTGGCCGGCGAGCGCCCCGAGCTCGGCCAGGGACCCCACACACGTCAGGTGGCCGTCCGCGCACCGCCAGATCGGCAGCGGAGTGCCCCAGAACCTGGTACGGGAGAGTGCCCAGTCGACGTTGTTGTTCAGCCAGTCGCCGTACCGACCGTGCTTGACGCTCTCGGGGAACCAGGTGGTGCGCTCGTTCTCCGCAAGCAGGCGGTCCTTGATCGCCGTGGTGCGGATGTACCAGGCCGGGAGCGCGTAGTACATCAGCGGTGTGTGACAGCGCCAGCAGTGCGGGTAGGAGTGCTCGTACGACGCGTGCGCGAACAACAGCCCCCGGGACTCCAGGTCGGACACCAAAGCGCGGTCGGCGTGCTTGAAGAACTGGCCACCGACGAGTGGCACCGCAGGGTCGAACTCGCCGTTGCCGAGCACGGGGTTGACCACCGGGAGCCCGTAGTCCTTGGCGACCGCCATGTCGTCGGCGCCGAACGCAGGGGACTGGTGCACCAGACCGGTGCCGTCCTCGGTGGTGACGTAGTCGGCGAGGACGACGTAGTGCGCGGCCGGGGTGTCGGGGAACTCCACGAGGTCGAACGGGCGCTGGTAGGTCCAGTGCTCCATGTCCGCACCGGTCAGGGTCGCCTCCACCGTCCACGCCTCGCCCAGGGCCCGCTCCAGCAGGGGGCGGGCCACGATGAGCCGCTCGGCACCGTTGCCGGCGACGACGTAGTCGACGTCCGGGTGGACCGCCACCGCAGTGTTCGACACCAGCGTCCAGGGCGTGGTGGTCCAGACCAGCAATGCGGCGGAGTCCTTCCACGGCCCGGAGGTCAGCGGCATCCGCACATACACCGAGGGGTCGGAGACCGTCTCGTAGGCGCCGGGCTGGCCGAGCTCGTGATCGGACAGTGCCGTCTCACACCGGGGACAGTACGGCGAGATCCGGTCCGCCTCGAACAGCAGCCCGGCGTCGAAGACCTGCTTCAGTGACCACCAGACGCTCTCGATGTAGCTGGAGTCCATCGTGCGGTAGGCGTGCTCGGTGTCGACCCAGTACGCCATCCGCTCGGTCATCTGCTCGAACGCGTCGACGTGTCGCTCGACCGACTCCCGGCATTTGGCGTTGAACGCCGCGATGCCGTACTCCTCGATGGCCCGTTTGCCGGAGACGCCCAGCTCCTTCTCCACACCGACCTCGACGTGCAGCCCCTGGCAGTCCCATCCCCCCTTGCGGGCCACGTAGTGACCCTGCATCGTCTTGAACCGGGGGAACACGTCCTTGAATACCCGCGCCTCCACGTGGTGCGTGCCGGGCGTGCCGTTGGCCGTGGGTGGACCTTCGTAGAACGTCCACGGGGACCCGTTGGCGGTCTGCCGCAGCGACTGGGCGAACGTGTCGTGCTCGCGCCAGAAGCGCAGGATGTCGTGCTCCATCGCGGGCAGGTCGACCCGGGTCGGCACCGGGCGGTACTGGTTGCTCATCGGCTGCTCTCGTCCTTCGTCTCGCGCGTTGCTGGACGAAGGGACGAAGCCGCCGGCTCCGCGGTACCACCCTCCTTGGCCGGTACGCCGGCCCTCTCGTCGGGCGCGCGGCCGCCGGGTCTAGTGAGCCGGGCCGGTGGGCCCGTCCGTTCTTCCGGCAGCTCCGAGGTGATGGCCTCATCAGCGCCGTGCCGCGCGAGGCTCAGTCTAGCGGTCGGGGCCGTCCTTCGTCGCGGCGGAAACGACGCCACCGGTGCGCCGTGATTGAACCCGGACAGGGAACCCTCTATCCTCACGGCACCACGTGTCGACTCATGCGAAGGGCGGAACCTCGGCGATGGCGGCGAAGAAGCAGTCCGGTGCGGGCACGCGAGCGGCCTCCTCGACGACCGCGTCGAAGCGGGCCGCGTCGACGAAGGCCGCG
>CAYLOC010000056.1:9797-11888 GCA_964385195.1 uncultured Nocardioidaceae bacterium | reverse complement strand
AAGAAGCAGGCGACAAAGAAACCTTCTGCGAAAAAGGCCGGCGCCAAGGCCGCATCAGCAGCGAAGTCCACGGCGAAGAAGACCACCCGAGCGGCCCGCACTGCCACGAAGAAGCCCACGACCAAGCCGAAGGCCACGTCCGCCGCCAAGTCCCGGGCCACCCCGAAGAAGCTGGCGGTGCGCAGTGGGGAGCGGCCCTGGACCGCCCGCCAGATCGCCGACGTACGCGAGGTGCTCGAGGCCGACGCGAAGCGGCTCGGGGCGGAGATCTCCTCGGCCGAGGTCGACATCCACCAGCTCATGCGGGAGGGCGGCGAGGGAGCCGGGCAGGATCAGGCCGACGTCGGCTCGACGGCCCTGGAGCGCGACCACGAGATGTCGATGGTCAAGAACGCCCGCGACCAGCTGGGCCTGGTCGCGGCGGCGCTGGCCCGCATCGACGACGGGTCCTACGGCGTGTGCGAGTCCTGTGGTAAGCCCATCGGGAAGATGCGGCTGCAGGCGTTCCCCCGTGCGACACTGTGCATGGAATGCAAACAACGTCAGGAACGTCGCTGAGCAGCACCCCCGAACGGCCGCGCCCGCGGCAACGGCGCCGTCATGCGCTGATGTGGGTGCTGGTCGCCGTGGGGGTGCTGGCGCTGGACCAGGTGACCAAGGGGTGGGCCGAGCACACCCTCCAGCCCGGCCGCCCGCTGTCGCTCATCGACGGCTGGTTCCAGGCGAACCTCACCCACAACTCCGGGGCCGCGTTCAGTCTGGGGACCGGGTACACCGCCATCCTCAGCATCGTCGCGCTGACCGTGGTCGTGGTGTGCGTACGGATGGCCCGACGGCTGGCCAGCACGGCATGGGCGCTGGCGTTCGGCCTGCTGCTGGGCGGGGCACTGGGGAACCTCACCGACCGCATCTTCCGCCCGCCGGGGCCCTTCCAGGGCCACGTGGTGGACTTCCTCCAGCTGCCGCACTGGCCGATCTTCAACGTGGCCGACTCCGCAGTCACGTGTGCGGCGGTCCTGATCGTGCTGTTGAGCCTGTTCGGCGTACCCCTGAACGGCCGGCGGGGAGCACACGTCCGCCGCGCCGGTGAGTCGTGACCGAGCGGGTCGTGCAGGTGCCCGCCGGTCTGGCCGGGGAGCGCGTGGACACCGCTGTCTCGCGCATGTTCGGGCTCTCCCGCAGCAAGGCCGCCAGCCTGGTCTCCGAGGGCAGTGTGCGGGTGGACGGCTCCGAACCGGCGAAGTCGGAGCGGGTCCACGAGGGCACCTGGCTGGAGGTGCGGCTGCCACCGCCGCCGTCCCGGGTGCAGGTCGTGCCGCGCAGCGTCGAGGGGCTGCGGATCGTGTACGACGACCACGACATCGTGGTGGTGGACAAGCCGGTCGGGGTGGCGGCGCACCCCAGCGTCGGTTGGACCGGACCCACGGTCCTGGGTCACTTGGCGGACGCGGGCTTCTCGATCGCCACGTCCGGCGTCCCCGAGCGGCGAGGGATCGTGCAACGACTCGACGTCGGTACGAGCGGCCTGATGGTGGTGGCCCGCAGCGAGCTGGCGTACTCGCGGCTGAAAGACGCCTTCCGGCGGCGGACGGTCGACAAGACCTACCACGCGCTCGTGCAGGGACACCCCGACCCACTCCGCGGGACCATCGACGCACCTATCCTGCGAGACCCCCGGCACGACTACCGGTACGCGGTCGGAGCGGGGGGACGGGCCAGCGTCACCCACTACGACACGCTGGAGGCGCACCGGTTCGCGTCGCTGCTGGAAATCAAGCTCGAAACCGGCCGTACCCACCAGATCCGGGTGCACATGAGCGCGGTCAAGCACCCGTGTGTCGGCGACCTGACCTACGGCGCCGACCCCGCGCTGGCCGCCCGGACCGGCCTGGAGCGGCAGTGGCTGCATGCGGTCCGGCTGGCGTTCCGGCACCCGGTGTCCGGCAAGCGGACGGAGTTCACCACCGAGTATCCCGAGGATCTCGCGCACGCCCTTGAGGTGATCCGTACCAGCGTGTGACCCGGGACTCGCCCTGACGGCGGGGCGCCTGGACGGAGGGAGGGGGTTTACGGCAGGACGGGGCTTGACGG
>CAYLOC010000056.1:0-9697 GCA_964385195.1 uncultured Nocardioidaceae bacterium | reverse complement strand
GCCGGGGTGTCGGCGGGCTCGGGCAGAGTGGTCGTCGTAGGCTGAGGGTTCTTCCCCTTCGTGGCCGCCGGCGCCGTAGACAGCCGGCTGGTCAGTGGTGCCCGGACGTGGTGAGGAGAGCAACGGTCCCGATGGCGAGCGAGCAGTTCGTGCACCTGCACAACCACACCGAGTTCTCGATGCTGGACGGCGCCGCGCGGGTCGGGGAGCTGCTCGACGAGGCCGCCCGGCTGGAGATGCCGGCGCTGGCGGTGACCGACCACGGCTACGTGTTCGGCGCCTACGAGTTCTACAAGGCCGCACGCGACCGCGGCGTCAAGCCGATCATCGGCACCGAGGCCTACCTCACCCCGGGCACCAGCCGGTTCGAGCGGCGGCGGGTCCGGTGGGGTGACGGCGGTCGCGATGACGTCTCCGGCGGCGGTGCCTATACCCACCTCACCCTGCTCGCGGAGACGACCGAGGGGATGCACAACCTGTTCCGGCTGTGCTCCCTGGCGTCGCTGGAGGGCCACTTCTACAAGCCGCGGATGGACCGCGAGCTGCTGGAGCAGTACGGCAAGGGGCTGATCGCGACCACCGGCTGCCCCGGGGGTGAGGTGCAGACCCTCCTCAGGCTGGGCAAGTACGACCAGGCCCGGGAGTCCGCGGCGTACTTCCGCGACGTCTTCGGCGCCGACAGCTACTTCTGCGAGCTCATGGACCACGGCAACGACGTGGAGCGCCGGGTCCGCGAGGACCTGCTGCGGCTGGCCGGTGACCTCGGCCTGCCGCTGCTGGCGACCAACGACCTGCACTACACCCGTCCCGAGGACGACATCGGGCACGAGGCGCTGCTGTGCGTGCAGTCGGCGTCGACGATCAACGACCCGGACCGCTTCAAGTTCGACGGCACCGGGTACTACCTGCGGTCGGCGGCGGAGATGCGAGAGCTGTTCCGCGACCTTCCCGAGGCCTGTGACAACACCCTCCTGGTGGCCGAGCGCTGTGAGGTCGCCTTCGACGACGAGCGCAGCCTGATGCCGCGCTTCCCCGTCCCGGAGGGCGAGACCGAGGAGACCTGGTTCATCAAGGAGGTCGAGCGCGGGCTGGCCGGGCGGTACCCCGACGGCATCGGCCAGGAGGTGCGCGAGCGCGCGGACTACGAGACCAAGATGATCTGTCAGATGGGGTTCCCGGGGTACTTCCTGGTGACGGCGGACCTCATCAACTGGGCAAAGCAACAGGGCATCCGGGTCGGGCCCGGCCGCGGGTCGGCGACCGGAGCCATCGTCTCCTACGCGATGGGCATCACCGAGCTGGACCCGCTCGTGCACGGGCTGTTGTTCGAGCGGTTCCTCAACCCCGAGCGGATCTCGATGCCGGACATCGACATCGACTTCGACGAGCGTCGCCGCGGTGAGGTGCTCGCCTACGTCACCGACAAGTACGGCGACGACCGGGTGTCCCAGGTGGTGACCTACGGCACGATCAAGGCCAAGCAGGCGCTCAAGGACGCCTCCCGGGTGATGGGATACCCGTTCGCGATGGGGGAGCGGCTGAGCAAGGCGATGCCGCCGTCGGTGATGGGCAAGGACATCCCGCTGTCGGGCATCTTCGACTCCGGCCATGCCCGGTACGGCGAGGCCGGTGAGTTCCGCGGCCTGTACGAGTCCGACGCCGACGTGGCCAAGATCGTCGACACCGCACGCAAGCTGGAGAACCTCAAGCGGCAGTGGGGAGTCCACGCCTGCGCGGTCATCATGTCCAGCGAGCCGCTGATGGACGTGATTCCGGTGATGAAGCGCGAGCAGGACGGCGCGATCATCACCCAGTTCGACTACCCGACGTGCGAGACCCTCGGCCTGTTGAAGATGGACTTCCTCGGCCTGCGCAACCTCACGGTGATCGAGGACGCCCTGGCCAACGTCCGCACCAACCGGGACCGCACCGTCGACCTGGAGCACCTCGGGCTGGACGACCGCGCCACCTATGAGCTGCTCGGGCACGGCGACACCCTCGGGGTGTTCCAGCTCGACGGCGGGCCGATGCGCGCCCTGCTGCGGCAGATGAAGCCGGACTCCTTCGAGGACATCGCCGCGGTCCTCGCGCTGTACCGTCCCGGCCCGATGGCGGCGGGCGCCCACGAGAGCTACGCCGAACGCAAGAACGGCCGGCAGCAGATCACCCCGATCCACCCCGAGCTGGCCGAGCCGCTGCACGAGATCCTCGCACCGACGTACGGCCTGATCGTCTACCAGGAGCAGGTGCAGGCGATCGCCCGGAAGGTGGCCGGCTACACCCTCGGCCAGGCCGACCTGCTGCGCAAGGCGATGGGCAAGAAGAAGCGTGACGTGCTGGAGAAGGAGCACGAACGCTTCAGCGCCGGGATGCGGGACAACGGGTTCAGCCCCGAGGCCATCAAGACGCTGTGGGACACGCTGCTGCCGTTCTGCGACTACGGCTTCAACAAGTCCCACACCGCCGGGTACGGGCTGGTGTCGTACTGGACGGCGTACCTGAAGGCGAACTACCCGGCCGAGTACATGGCCGCGTTGCTGACCAGCGTCCGCGACGACAAGGACAAGTCCGCGGTGTACCTCAACGAGTGCCGCCGGATGGGCATCAAGGTGCTGCCCCCGGACGTCAACGAGTCCGAGGCCAACTTCACCCCGGTCGGCACCGACATCCGGTTCGGTCTGACCGCGATCCGCAACGTCGGCTCGAACGTCGTGTCCGGCCTGGTGCAGGCCCGGATCGACAAGGGCCGGTTCACCGACTTCGACGACTTCATGACCAAGGTGCCGGTCGGCGTCTGCAACAAGCGGGTGCTGGAGTCGCTGTGCAAGGCCGGCGCGTTCGACTCGATGGGCTACACCCGCCGTGGGCTGGTGGCCGTGCACGAGCAGGCCGCCGACCAGCACCTGGACCTGAAGCGGAACGAGGCGATCGGCCAGGACTCGCTGTTCGGCGGACTCGAGGATGACGACGGGTTCACCGGCGCGGTCGTGCAGGTGCCCGAGGTGCCCGAATGGGACAAGCGGGCGCTGCTCGCCTACGAGCGCGAGATGCTCGGGCTCTACGTCTCCGACCACCCGCTGAACGGGCTGGAGCGGGCGCTGGGCCGGCTCAGCGACGTCTCGATCGGCGAGCTGATCACCGACGAGGACCGTGCCGAAGGCGGCCAGGTCACCGTCGCCGGGCTGATCACGCAGGTGGTGCGCAAGACCACGCGCAAGGGGGACCTGTACGCCGTCATCACCGTGGAGGACCTTGAGGGCGCGGTGACGATCATGGTGTTCCCGCGGGACTACCAGCTCTCCTCCACGCTCCTGGTGGAGGACAGCGTGGTGCTGGTGAAGGGCCGGGTCAAGCGGGGCCGCGACGACACCGTGGAGCTGATCGCGACCGACATCACCGTCCCTGACCTCCAGCGCGGCGCCGAGGACCGGCCGGTGGTGATCACGATGCCGGCCACCCGCGTGACGCCGCCCGTCGTGGAGCAGCTGAAGGACGTCCTGGGGACCCATCCAGGGGTGGCGGAGGTGCACCTGCAGCTGCGCTCCGCGAGCCGGACCCGGGTGCTCCGGCTGGACGAGCGGCTGCGGGTGGACCCGGGACCGGCACTGATCGCGGACCTGAAGGCGCTGCTGGGCCCTGCCTGCCTTGGCTCCTAAGGCCCGGCGCGGCGCGGTACGCCGGTAGGATCAACCGGTGACCGAAACCCTCCGGCCGTACCGGCCACCGCAGCCCGGGGCGACGCGGAGCGGGTTGCTGGTCCTGCTTGTCGGCGGGGTCGCCGGCGGGGTCGCCGGGGCCCTCCTCGGCGGGTGGTTGTGGGTCGTGCTCGCGGCGCCACCACAGGTCGCGGTCGCCTCCGACGGCAACCCCTACCCGACCGAGCTGCAGTACACCCAGATCGCGTCCTCGGCGCTGTGGTTCCTGGGCATCG
This sequence comes from uncultured Nocardioidaceae bacterium, assembly GCA_964385195.1. Lineage (GTDB taxonomy): Bacteria > Actinomycetota > Actinomycetes > Propionibacteriales > Nocardioidaceae > CAYLOC01. The sequence goes on along the minus strand of CAYLOC010000056.1, from coordinate 5,766 downwards.
GGGTTGTCCTCGGGCTGGTTGCGGGGCTGGTCTACGGCTGGTACGGCGCTCGGTACGGCGTCTGGGTCGTCATCGGGACGCTGCTCCTGTCCGGCATCGCGACAGCCGGGGGAGCCTGGTTGGGGCTGCACGTGTTCGGCGCCGGCGCCGATGCCGCCGAGATCCAGGCGGCCGCCGGGAACGGAACCGTCTCCCTCGGGGTGCATCTGAGCAGCTGGGTGGCGTACCTGGGCTGGCCCATCGGGGGACTGGCCGGTGCGGTGTTGGCCACACTCGGGTGGTTCCGCAGGAATCGAGGTGGGTCTGACCCGGTGGCCGGTTAGTCTGGAAACTCCACTGACACACCAGCGACCTCGCTTGGAAGCGATGAGGGGGTTCGATGTCTGACACCTGGCCGCCACCCGGAACCGGTGAGGGCGCGAGCCAGCCACCCGGCGTACCCGGAGGAACGGCGCCGTCACCGTCACCGGGACGTCCCACCGGGCGGTCCCTGGCGGTCATCGGCGTTGTGGTGGCTGTCATCGTCGTGCTGTGCGGCGGGGCATTCGCCGTCTACAAGACCGACCCGTTCCGCCTGTTCAGCCCCGGTCCGCAGGCGGCGCAGGTCGTGCCCTCCGACGCGCTGGGCTACGCCGCGATCGACCTGGACCCCTCTGCGGAGCAGAAGGTGCAGGCGCTGCGCTTCCTCAACCACTTCCCGGCGTTTAAGCAGAAGTTCAACCTCACCGGTGACGATGACATCCGCAAGGCCGTGTTCGGTGCGGCGGTGAAGCAGATGGACTGCGTCAACCTCACCTACGGCAGTGACATCGAGCCCTGGCTGGGCAAGAAGTTCGGGCTCGCCGTGCTGCCACCGTCCGGGGGGTCCGACGAGCCGCAGGCCATGATCGCGGTGCAGGTGACGGATCAGGGGGCCGCGAAGGACGGGTTGGAGAAGCTGCAGAGCTGCTCCACCCACAGCGACGACTCCGTCGGCTACGCCTTCACCGGGGACTACGTCGTGCTGGCCAAGAGCTCCCAGCAGGCCCAGAAGTACGCCGATGAGGCCGAGAACTCCCCGCTGGCCGACGACAGCGGCTTCAAGGCCGATATGGACTCCCTCGGTGACCACGGGATCGCGTCGGTCTGGGTGGATACCAAGGGGTTGTTCCAGACCTACGGTTCGGACCTGAAGCAGCGACTTCCCGGGGGCACGTCACTGGAGAATCTGGAGGACTCGCTGCGCAGCGTCGCCGCTTCGTTCCGGTTCGCCAGTGACCATGTCCAGGTCACCCTCAGCATCCACGGCGACCCCGCCGCAGGGGTGAGCCACCCGCAGAACAAGGTGACCGACCTGCCCGACTCGACCGCGTTCGCGATGTCGATCTCCGGTGCCGGGAAGCAGCTGGCCGACAACTGGGACAAGGTGATGAAGGCGCTGAAGTCGCAGAGCCAGGACGTCCAGCAACAGCTGAAGATGTTCCAGCAGCAGACCGGCCTGAAGCTTCCCGATGCGCTGGTGTCGCTGTTGGGTGACAACCTCACGTTTGCCCTGGACTCCCAGGGGCTGAGTGCGCAGAGCCTGCAGCAGGGGATCGCCGGGATCGACGCCGGGCTCAGCATCACCGGTGACCCGGACAAGGTCGAGAACGTGTACCAGAAGATCCTGCGGCTGCTCGGCCCGCAGGCGTCGGGGCTGCCGATCGCGAAGAAGACCTCCGGGGACACCGTGGCGTTCGCAACCAACCCCGGCTACGCGAAGACCCTCAGCGACCCGTCCGGCAACCTCGGTGGCACCGACGCGTTCGACTCGGTGATGGTGGACCCCTCCGACGCGGTGTTCTTGATGTACTTCAACTTCGACTCCGTGCAGGACCAGCTGCTGTCCCAGCTCGGTTCCGGCGACCAGCAGGCGAAGGCAAACATCGAGCCGATCCAGGCATTCGGGCTGACCGTGCACACCGACGACGACTACACCGTCGCCACGCTGCGGATGTCGGTCAACGACTGAGCGCCTCCCAGCGCCGAGCCGTCAAGCTTGCACCCTCGACCCGGCGAAGTTGCACCCTCATCCGGGAAGCGGCGGCGCAAGTTTGACGGCTCGGCGTGCCCCATAGACTGAGCCGCATGGTTCGAAGGGTGGACGTACGCGGGAGGCGGTCCGGGGGCTACCGCCACCTCATCCCGCGGGCAGCGCTGGATGTCGCGGCCGCGATGGACGCCGTACGGCCCCTGTGTGACGCGGTGCGGGAGCACGGACACGCCGAATTGGTCCGGCAGGCCGCGGAGTACGACGGGGTGGCGCTGGAATCGGTGCAGGTGCCGGCCGCGGAGATCCAGCAGGCCGCGCAGCGGCTCAGCCCCGAGGTTCGACAGGCCCTGGAGGAGTCCATCGACCGGCTCCGGGAAACCTGCCGGGCGGAGATCCCCGCCGAGGTCACCACCGAGGTAGTGTCCGGCGGCACCGTCACCCAACGACAGGTCCCGGTGGGGCGGGTCGGGCTGTACGCACCCGCCGCCCAGGCACCGCTGGTGTCGTCGGTGGTGATGAACGTCGTCCCCGCCCAGGTGGCCGGCGTCGGGTCGCTCGCGCTGGCCAGCCCGGCCCAACGCGACCACGGCGGGCTGCCGCACCCCACGATCCTCGCCGCCTGCGCACTCCTCGGCGTCGACGAGGTGTACGCCGCCGGGGGCGCCGGAGCGATCGCGATGTTCGCCTACGGCTACGACCACCCCGGCGGGGGCTGTCGCCCCGTGGACCTGGTGACCGGTCCCGCCAACATCTACGGGGTGGCCGCCAAGCGGCTGCTGCGCGGTGTCGTCGGCATCGACTCCGAGGCCGGACCGACCGAGATCGCGATCCTCGCCGACGAGACCGCCGACGCCGCCACCGTCGCCGCCGACCTGGTCAGCCAGGCCGAGCACGACCCGATGGCCGCGAGTGTCCTCGTGACCGACTCTGTGACGCTGGCCGACGCGGTGGACCGTGAGCTGCCCCACCAGGTGGCCGACACCAAGCACCAGGAGCGGGTCGCCGCCGCGCTGTCCGGCCAGCAGTCCGCGGTGGTGCTCGTCGACGACCTCGACCAGGGCCTGGCCGTGGTCAACGACTATGCCGCGGAGCACCTGGAGGTCTGCACCCGCGACGCCGCCGCGGTCGCCGCGCGTGTGCACAGCGCCGGTGCGGTGTTCGTCGGCCCGCATGCCCCGGTTTCGCTGGGGGACTACCTGGCCGGGTCCAACCACGTCCTGCCCACCGGGGGCAGCGCCCGGTATGCATCGGGGCTGTCGGTGCGGTCCTTCATCAAGACCATGCAGGTGATCGACTACAGTGCGGCGGCACTGACGGACAGCGCGCCGTCGGTGACCACGCTCGCCGAGGCAGAGGACCTGCCCGCGCACGCCGCCGCCGTACGCGTCAGGGGTACGACGTGACGTCGCAGCGCACGATCCCCCCGGTACGACCGGAGCTGGTCGGGATCCGGCCGTACAGCCCACCCCGAAGCACCGCGCCGGTGCGGCTGAACACCAACGAGAACCCCTACCCGCCCTCGCCCGAGCTGCAAGACGCCCTCGTGGCCGCGATCACCGAGACCGTAGGGAGCCTCAACCGGTACCCCGACCCGCAGGCGCCGGAGCTCCGCGCCGATCTCGCGCGCTATCTCGGCCACGGCCTGGACGCCGACCGGGTCTGGGCCGCGAACGGCTCCAACGAGATCATGCTCCAGCTGCTGCAGGCCTTCGGCGGCCCGGGCCGAACCGCCCTGGGGTTCACCCCGACGTACTCGATGTACCCCCAGTACGCCCGCAACACCGGCACCGAGTGGACGACCGCCACCCGCACCGCGGACTTCGGAATCGACACCGCAGCAGCCGTCGCGGCCGTGGCCGAACACCGCCCCGACATCGTGGTGCTGACCAGCCCGAACAACCCGACCGGGACCGCGCTGCCACTGGAGACGATCCGTGCCGTGGCCGAGGTCGCACCGGGCCTGGTGGTCGTCGACGAGGCCTACGCCGAGTTCCAGACCCCGGGCACGCCGTCGGCCCTGAGCCTGTTGGAGAGCACCCCCCGGATGGTCGTGACCCGCACGATGTCCAAGGCGTTCGCGTTCGCCGGCGCACGCGTCGGGTACGTCGCCGCCGCCCCGGAGATCGTCGACGTGCTGCAGGTCGTCCGGCTGCCGTTCCACCTCTCCCGGCTCACCCAGGCGGCCGCGCGCGTCGCGTTGCGGTACGCCGAGGAGCTGCTGGCCACCGTGCAACGGATCCGCACCGAGCGCGACACGACGATCCGATGGCTGCGCGAACACGGCTTCGAGGCCGCGGACTCCGACACCAACTTCGTGCTGTTCGGCGTGTTTCCCGACCGGCACGCGGTCTGGCAGGGCCTGGAGGACCAAGGGGTCCTGATCCGCGAGACCGGACCGGACGGATGGCTGCGGGTGACGATCGGAACCCCGGAGGAGATGGCGGCGTTCACCGCCGCCCTGGAGAAAGTGACGCGCGGAAGGTGACGCGCAGAAGAGTGACCGGCGGAAGAGTGACGCGCAGTAGAGCGCGGCGCAGAAAGGTGGGGTCGCAGTGAGCAGGAGCGCCCGGGTCGAACGCTCGACCAGTGAGTCCAAGGTCGTGCTGTCCCTGGACCTCGACGGGACCGGCCGTGCGGAGGTCAGCACCGGCGTACCGTTCTACGACCACATGCTGGACTCGCTGGCCCGGCACGCGCTGCTGGACCTGTCGGTCCATGCCGAGGGGGACGTGCACGTCGACGCCCACCACACCGTCGAGGACGTCGCGATCAGCCTCGGGTCCGCACTGCGGGACGCGCTGGGCGACAAGGCCGGGATCTGTCGGTTCGGGGACGCCGTGGTGCCGCTGGACGAGGCGCTGGTGCAGTGCGCGGTGGACCTGTCCGGGCGGCCCTACTGCGTCCACTCCGGCGAACCGGACGGCCAGGAGTACGCCGTGATCGGCGGCTCCGCGACCGGGGCGTCCTATACCGGCTCCCTGACCCGGCACGTGTGGGAGTCGCTGACCGCGCATGCGGACATCGCGTTGCACGTGCGGGTGCTGTCCGGACGCGACCCCCACCACGTCGTCGAGGCCCAGTTCAAGGCAGTCGCCCGTGCCCTCCGCACGGCGGTGGCGCTGGACCCGAGGGAGACGTCGGTGCCCAGCACGAAAGGCAGCCTGTGACGCCACGCGTGGCGTTGCTGGACTACGGCTCGGGCAACCTCCGTTCCGCCGAGCGCGCGCTGCGCCGAGCCGGCGCCGACGTGGCCGTCACCTCCGACTACGACACCGCGATGGCCGCGGACGGGGTCGCCGTGCCGGGTGTCGGGTCGTTCGCGGCGTGCATGTCCGGGCTCCGGTCGATCCGGGGCGCACAGCTGATCGGCCGCCGGCTGTCCGGCGGCCGTCCGGTGCTCGGGATCTGCGTGGGGCACCAGGTGCTGTTCGAGCGTGGGGTGGAGCACGACGTCGAGACGGCCGGGATCGGGGAGTGGCCCGGGACGGTGGAGCGGCTCCGGGCCGAGGTGGTCCCGCACATGGGATGGAACACCGTCGAGGTCCCGAACGGGTCCCGTCTCCTCGCCGGGGTGGAGACCGCGCGGTTCTACTTCGTGCACTCCTACGCCGTACGACGGTGGGAGCTGGAGGTCACCGACCCCCGGATGTCGCCACCGCTGGTGACCTGGAGCGAACACGGCGGCGACCGGTTCGTCGCAGCCGTGGAGAACGGCCCGCTGTGGGCCACCCAGTTCCACCCGGAGAAGTCCGGCG
>CAYLOC010000055.1:5688-15878 GCA_964385195.1 uncultured Nocardioidaceae bacterium | reverse complement strand
ACGCCGGCGGCGCCAGGCCGGCGACCTTGTACTGCGACATCGCCAGGTAGGACACACCCAGCATGCCGACGTCGCCGGTCGACCACTGCTGGTGACCGGCCCATTCGATCAGGTCGTAGATGTCCTCGGCTTCGGCATCAGACATCAGGGAACCGACCCCCTCGGACGTGCCGCAGCCGCGCAGGTCGGCGTTGACGACCGCGTAGCCGTGTCGGGTCCACCAGGCCGGGTCCGGTGCCTCCCAGCTGGTCAGGGTCGAGATCGATACCGGGGCGGGCTGGCGCATCATCCGGTACTGCGCAGAGAAGCGTGATCGGCGGCCCCGGAGACTCGGAAGCTTGTCCTTGCCGTAGGGATGAGCGGACAGGATGACCGGGAACCGCCCGTCGCCCGGTGGGCGGTAGACGTTGACCCGCAGCACGATGCCATCACGCATCCGGACCGCGACGTCGGGTTCGGTAGCCACGCTCCCGGGCGCCGGCTCGTACACGGTGACCGGCGGCCGCGCGATACCGCGGACCCGCGCGAGCGCGTACCGTACCGCGCCGCGTCGATGCCAGGGCCGGTCCAGGCCGGAGGCACTCGGCGTACGGGCCATCCGGCACCTCCATGGATTAGAGTCACACTCAAAAGCACTTGAACGCCACTCTAATCCATAGGCTAGGATCTTGTCCATGGCGAAATCGACCGAGCGCAACACGACACGCCAGCGCGAGGTCGGGGCGGCGGCCAGGGCCGAGACCCGGCGGCGGCTGCTGGAGGCGGCCGAGGAGGAGTTCGCCGAGCGTGGCTACCACGCCGCGACCGTCAGCCGCATCGCGGCGCGCGCTGGCGTCACGGTGCAGACGCTGTACCTGGCATGGGGCAGCAAGCGAGCACTGCTGCGCGCGCACATGGATGCCTCGCTTTCGGGCGACCCGGACACGTCCTACGCCGATCAGCTCCCGGACATGATCGCGCACGCGTTGGACCCCGCCGGCACTGATGCTCAAGCCACCATCAGGCTGTTGGCACGCCTGTACCGCGGGCTGGCTGAACGGGCCGCCCTCGGGTGGCGTCTGTACCGGGACGCCGCAGCCTCTGACGACGAGATCGCCGGCGACTGGCAGACGCTGCAGCACTTGCGGCTCAGCACGTTCGCCGAGATCGTCCGGCGGATACCGACCGGTTCCCTCAGGCCCGGCATGACGGTTGAGGCGGCCACCGACACCGCGTGGGCAATCGCCAGCCCAGAGACCTATGAGCTGCTGGTCCGAACCGCGGAATACACCCTGGATCAGTACGAGGAGTGGGTGGCCACGACCCTGACCGCCGCTCTGCTGGCTCCCTGAAACAGCCGGCGCGGCACGTCGATCGTGGCAGCGCTACTGCACGAGCAGACAGAACGGATGGCCCGCCGGGTCGGCAAGGACGTACAGCGGTTCGCCCTCGTCGTGTGAGCGGTCGTACAACAGTCGGGCCCCCAGCTGCTCAGCACGACCACGATGCCGTTCAAGGTCTTCGACGGTGGCGACCCTGAAGTCCATGTGCATCTGCATCGGTACGGCCTCCGATGGCCAGGTCGGGGCGGAGGTGCCGGTCTTCTCCTGGATGGTCAGCACTCGGTTTCCGTGAGCATCGAGGAGCACCAGCCAGTCCGCGTCGTCGGGGCTGTCATCGGCTGGCGGTTCCTCTCCCTCCCGGTAGTGCAGCCCGAGGAGCTGGCGATAGAACTCGGCCAGTCCTCGACAGTCTCGCGCATCGATGACGGTGTGCAGCAGAGCGGGATACGCCGGCATGGGATCTCCTCCCGGGTCGTCAGTCCAGCCAACGGTAGCGGCAGGACGCACCGTTCAGAGTCCCGTTACGTGACGCGGTCCAGGACCAGCCGGGGCGGGGTGTACGCCGATGGCCCGGCATCGATCTCCACGGCGCCGTCCAGCGCCTGCTCGGCGCGGGGGAAACGTTCCGGCTCATCGGTCAGCAGGGTCAACAGCGGTTGCCCGGCGGTGACGACATCCCCCGGTTTGGCGTGCAGCACGACTCCCGCTCCGGCCTGGACCTGGTCTTCCTTGCGGGCACGTCCGGCACCCAGCCGCCACGCCGCCGTACCGACCGCCAAGGCGTCCAGGCGGGTCAGGGTTCCGCTGGCGGGTGCGGCGATGTCGTGCCGTTCCCGCGCCACGGGGAGGGCCGCGTCCGGGTCGCCGCCTTGCGTGGTCACCATGCGCCGCCAGGTGTCCATCGCCGAGCCGTCGGCGAGCCGGTCGGCTGGGTCGATGTCGTCCCGTCCGGACGCGGCCAGCATCTCCCGGGCCAGGGCCAGCGTCACCTCCACCACGTCCGGCGGCCCGCCTCCGGCGAGGACCTCGACGGACTCCTCGACCTCCACGGCATTGCCGACGGTCCGGCCCAGCGGGGTGGACATGTCGGTGAGCAGAGCCGCAGTGCGTACCCCGGCATCGGCGCCGAGGTCGACCATGGTCCGGGCGAGTTCCCGGGCCCGTGGTTCGTCCTTCATGAACGCCCCGGAGCCCACCTTCACGTCCAGTACCAGCGCGCTGGTGCCCTCGGCGATCTTCTTGCTCATGATCGAGCTGGCGATCAGCGGAATCGACTCGACGGTGCCGGTCACGTCCCGCAGCGCGTAGAGCTTCTTGTCCGCGGGCGCCAGCGAGCCGCTCGCCGCGCATACGACCGCCCCGACCGACTCGAGTTGGGCGACGATCTCCTCGTGTGACAGGTCGCACCGCCACCCGGGGATCGACTCCAGCTTGTCCAGCGTGCCGCCGGTGTGCCCCAGCCCGCGCCCGGACAGCTGCGGTACGGCGAGCCCGCACGAGGCCACGAGCGGCGCCAGCGGCAGCGTGATCTTGTCGCCCACGCCGCCGGTGGAGTGCTTGTCGACCGTGGGCCGGGACAGGCCGGCGAAGTCCATGCGCTCCCCGGTGTCGATCATGGCGCGGGTCCACCGGGCAACCTCGCCGCGGTCCATGCCGCCCAGGAAGATCGCCATGGCCAGCGCCGCCATCTGCTCCTCGGCCACGACTCCCCGGGTGTAGGCGTCGACCACCCAGTCCACCTGTGCGTCGGACAGCCTGCCGCCGTCGCGCTTGGTGCTGATCACCTCGACGGCATCGAATGCCTCAGCCATCCACGTCGCCCAGCTTGTGGGGGCCGAACGCGTCCGGCAATACCGTGTCGAACGTGCGTACCCCGTCCGCCATCCGGATCAGCAGGTCGGGGCCGCCGTGTTCGTACAACAGCTGCCGGCACCTGCCACACGGCATCAGGACCGCACCGTTGCCGTCCACGCACACGACGGCGACGAGCCTGCCGCCGCCACTCCCGTGCAGGGCGGAGACGAGTCCGCACTCGGCGCACAGCCCGACTCCGTAGGAGGCGTTCTCGACGTTACATCCGGTGACCACGCGCCCGTCGTCGACGAGCCCGGCCGCGCCGACGGGATAGCGGGAGTACGGCGCATAGGCGTGCTCCATCGCCTGCCGGGCCGCGTCGAGCAGTGCGTCCCAGTCGATCGCCGGTTCCGTGCCCGTCATCGCTATGCCTTCACGTACGGCTGGCCGTCCGCGGCGGGCGGCTTGGCACGGCCGACGAGCCCGGCCACCGCGACGATCGTGGCGGCGTACGGGACCATAGTGAGGAACTCTCCGGGGATCGGGGTCGACAGTACGGCGAGGTTCTGCGACAGCTCAAGCATGAACCCGAAGAACAGCGCGCCGAGGGTGGCGCCGATCGGGTGCCAGCGCCCCATGATGAGCGCCGCGAGCGCGATGAAGCCGTTGCCGGACGTCATCCCCTTGTCGAATGATCCGGTGGAGCCGATGGTGAAGAACGCGCCGCCGAGCCCGGCGAAGATCCCACCGACGAGAACGGCCTGGTACCGGGTGAAACGCACTTTGATGCCCACGGTGTCGGCCGCGAGGGGGTGCTCGCCGACGGAGCGGACGCGGAGTCCCCACTTCGTCTGGAACAAGACGAACGTCACCAGCGCCACTGATAGGTACATGATGTAGACCAGGATGGACTGGTTGAACAGGGCCCTGCCGACGATCGGGATGTCGGAGACGACGGGGATCTGGATCGGCGACAGGATCGGCGGGTTGTTCAGCGTGGTCATGCTCTCGTCGGGAATCTGGTCGATCAGGAATCCGGTCAGCCCGGTCGCGAGCAGGACCAGGACGACGCCGAGGACAACCTGGTTCACCAGGTACTTGATCGAGAACACCGCCAGCAGCCACGCCATCGCGATCCCGGCCCCGATGCCGCACAGCAACCCGATCCAGGTGGAGTCCATCACGGTCGCGGCGACGGCGGCTGCGAGCGCGGCACACAAGAACTGGCCCTCGATGGCGATGTTGATCACACCGGAGCGCTCACACAGCACACCGGACAACGCACCCAGGATCAGCGGAGTCGCCAGTTTCAGGGTGCCCTCGAACTGCTGTGACAGGGCGAAGGACTGCGGGGTCCCGGGTACGATCTCACCACGTCCGGACGCCGCCCAGCACAAGAACGCGAAACCGAACACCAAGCCCGCGAAGACACCCATCCAGAGCAACACCTTGCCGGAGTACAGGCGCCACGCCTGAGTGGCCCCCAGCACCACGAGCGCAATGGCGGTGGCGAGCACTGTCGGCCGGGCCGGCAGGCGGAGCAGCCACCACTCTTTGGGATTCAGGGCGTCGTTGAGCTTGAAAGACGCGTCGCCGCTGGCGGTGAAGAACCACATGACGAACGTGACCAGCCCCAAGAACACGAGGGCGTACCCGACGTTGCGCTGACGGCGTTGCTGGGCGATCCCGCGCTCCACCTGCGCGCCGGTGGAGGCCGCAAGCGGTGCCCCTTCCTGCGCCGTGACACTCATCGCTGCCCCCTCTGCAGGAGAAGCACAGCCAGTGGTTTGCGGCGGTGTCTCATGCTCCCCACCCCTTCGCCAGCAGCTCCCCGCCGCCTTCCTCGGCACGGAACCGGAACACCGTGCGCACCAGAGCGGGAGCGGCCACGAACAGCACGATCAGCGCCGAGAGCACCTGCGTCAGCGTCAGCTGGGCGAAGCCCTGGGCCTGCATCGCCCGACCGCCGACGTCGAGCGCACCGAACAGGATGGCCGCGAGTACGGTCCCGAGCGGGGTGGCCCGTCCCAGCAGCGACACCGTGATGGCGTCGAACCCGTTGGTGCCTGCCACACCGTCGGTCAGCGGGTCCACGTGCCCGAGGACTTTCTCCGCGGCGGCGAGGCCGGCGAACGCGCCGGCGAGCACCATGACCAGTGCGTAGGCCTTGGTCACGCTCATACCAGCGGTCCGCGCCGCCTCCGGGTTGGCACCCACCGCCCGCATCTCGAACCCGAGGGTGGTGCGGTCCAGGAACCACCACATGAACACGGCTGCGGCGAGCGCGACGAAGAATCCGATGTGCAACCCGGCGATGGACGGGAACTGCGCGGAGACGTCGACCTCGGGACTCTTGGGGTTGTTGCTGCCGGGGATCTGGAACGGGTCCTTCGACAGCGCATAGCGGATGAGGTTCAACGCGAGGTAGTTCAACATGATCGTGGTGATGACCTCGTGGGCGCCGGTGCGCGCTTTCAAGAAGCCGGCGATGCCGCCCCAGATGGCACCGCCGACGATCCCGCCGACGACCGCGACGATCAGGTGCAGCACGATCGGCATCGGGATGGCGAAACCGATGTAGCCACAGAAGATCGCGCCGATGATGATCTGGCCCTGAGCGCCGATGTTGAACAGGCCCGCCCGGAACGCGAGGGAGACGCCGAGTCCGGCGGCGATCAACGGTGTCGCCGCGACCAGGACCCGCGCGATGGAGTCCCAGTCACCGAAGGCGCCGGTGACCAGCGCCCAGTAGGACTCACCCACGGCCCTCGCCGACGCGCCCAGCGCATCTTGGGGGTAGGCGAAGAAGTAGCCCCACTTCGACATCACCGAGGGGTTGCTGAGGATGATCATGATGGCGCCGATCACCAGGGCCAGCACGATCGCGGCTATCGTGACCTTCAGCGTCGGCATGAAGTTCATCGGGTGCGACAGCCGCGGCCGTCGCCGCGACTGCGAGCGCTGCTGCGGGTCTTCGCTCACCGGCGTACCTCCTCTTCCGGAACTCCGGCACGGCTGTCGGCGGCTGGGTCGGACGCACCAGCCATCATGAGCCCGAGCTGGTCACGTGGCGTATCCGGCGGCACGATCCCGACGATCGCACCGTGGTACATCACCGCGATCCGGTCGGCGAGACCGACGATCTCGTCCAACTCCGTCGACACCAGCAGCACCGCCGCGCCCTGGTCGCGGGCCTCGATGATCCGGCTGTGCACGAACTCGATAGAGCCGACGTCGAGACCGCGGGTCGGCTGGGAGACCACCAGCAGCTTCAGCGGCCGGGACAGCTCGCGGGCGACGACGACCTTCTGCTGGTTACCACCGGAGAGTGACCCCACGTTCTCGTTCGGCCCTTGGGTCCGGATGTCGAACTCCTTGATCAGGGTCTGAGCATTCTCCTGGACGCTGCGCAGGTCCAACGAGACCCCGGAGGAGAAATCGGGGCCGCGATACCGGTCGAGGACGAGGTTCTCCGCCACCGAGAACGTGGAGACGAATCCGTCGTGCTGCCGGTCCTCGGGGACGTAGCCGATCCCCGCCGAGAGGCACTCGTACGGCGAGGCACCGGTCAGCTCGGTGCCACCGACGCTGATGCTCCCCCGCAACGGAGGGACCAGGCCCAGCAGCGCCTGGACCAACTCGGTCTGCCCGTTGCCCTGCACCCCCGCCACACCGAGGATCTCACCAGCGCGGACGTCGAGGCTGACGTCGTCGACCACCCGCTGCCCGGTCGCGTCGACGACGGTCAACCCGTCGGTCTTCAACACGGTGCCCTGGGGCTGCGCCGGCTCCTTGGTCACGGTCAGGCTGACCGACCGCCCGACCATCATCTCCGCCAGCTGCGTCTCGGAGGCATCCGGCGGCGCCTCGCCGACGACCTTGCCGAGCCGAATGACCGTGATCCGGTCGGCGATGCGCTTGACCTCCTTGAGCTTGTGGGAGATGAACACGATCGACCGGCCGGCCTCCTTCAGCTGCACGATGATGTCGAGCAGCTCGTCGATCTCCTGCGGAGTGAGGACGGCGGTCGGCTCGTCGAGGATGAGGACCTGCGCCTCGTGGGCGAGCGCCTTGAGGATCTCCACCCGCTGCTGCACGCCGACGGAGATGTCGGAGACCTTCCGGCGCGGGTCGACCCGCAGCCCGAAGCGCTCGCTGAGCTCACGAACCCTCTGCTGCGCCTGCCGCCGGTTCAGCACACCGACCGGGCCCCGGGTGGTCTCACTGCCGAGCATGACGTTCTCGGCGACGGTGAACACCGGGATCAGCATGAAGTGCTGGTGGACCATGCCGATGCCGGCGTCGATCGCATCGCCGGGGGTCTTGAACGTCACCGGGCGGCCGTCGAGCCGGATCTCGCCGTCGTCGGGGTCGAGCAGGCCGTACAGCATGTTCATCAATGTGGTCTTGCCCGCGCCGTTCTCGCCGAGGAGGGCGTGGACCTCCCCCGGCTCAACGGTGAGCGAGATGGCGTCGTTCGCCACGAGACTGCCGAACCTCTTGGTGAGGTTCTCGATCTCGAGCTTCATCTGCTGCTGCCGCTCCTTCTCAGCGGTGGAGTCCTGCCCACCCGAGGGTACGACAGGAAACGATGCAGAGCGCGCACCACCGGGGTGGCCGGGTGGATGTGGCGGCGGGGAGCGTGACCGGTCGGCCAGCGCTCCCCGCACACATCGGGCGGCTCTCGCCGTACCCCTACTTGGGCTGGGACTTGGACTTCAGCGTGATCTCACCGGAGCTGAGCTTGTCCTTCAACTGCTTGATCTCCTGCTTCAGCTGGTCAGGGATCTTGCTGTCCCACTGGTGGTACGGCGCGAGGCCGACCCCGTTGTTCTCCAGGGTGCCGACGTAGGGCTCGGTGCTGAAGTTGCCCTGCAGGGAGGCCTTGATGGCCTTCTCCACCGCGACGTCCATGCCCTTGGTGGCGCTGGTCAGCAGCACGCCGCAGTACTCCGGTGCACTCACGCAGCCGTCGGTGTCCACCCAGATCGCGTTGACCTTGCCACCGGACTGCTTGGCGGTCTGCAGAGCACCGAGGCCGGCCGGTCCGGCGACCGGGAACAGGATGTCGGCGCCCTGGGCGGTCAGGTTCTGCGCGGTGACCGAGCCCTTGTTCTTGTCCTCGAAGTCGTTGGTGAACAGGCCCTGCTGGGTCTTCTCGTCCCAGCCGACGACCTTGACGCTCTTGTTGTGCTTCTTGTTGTAGTACTCCACGCCTTCCCAGAAGCCGTCCATGTAGATGGTGACGGTCGGGATGTTCTGGCCGCCGAAGGTGCCGACCACGCCACTCTTGGTCATGCCTGCGGCGAGGTACCCGGCGAGGAAGGCCGGCTGTGCGGTGTTGAAGATCAGGCCCTTGAGGTTCTTCACCTTCGAGGCCTCGGCCTTGGTGTACTTGTAGTCGACGATGGCGAAGTCGACGTTGGGGTTCTTCTTCGCGGCCGCGAGGGTGTCCTTGGCGAGGAGGAACCCGACGGTGACGATGATGTTGCAGTGCTGCGACACCATGGCCTGGATGTTGTCCTTGTAGTCGCTGTTGGAGTGGGACTCGATCTGCGCCTTGGAGATCCCGAGATCCTTCACCGCGTCCAGCAGGCCCTTGTACGACGTCTGGTTGAACGACTTGTCATCGAACCCTCCGGAGTCGGAGACCATGCAGCCCTTGAACTTCTTGTTGCTGGCCTTCGCCCCACCGCCGGAGGTGCTCTCGCCGCTGCTCGGCGTCGACGCCGGGGTCGAACTCCCGCTCCCGGTTCCGGACTCGGTCGCGGTGGTCGCGCCGCCGGAGCTCTCGCCACCGGATCCTGCTTCGCTGCTCGGCTTGCTGCCGCACGCTGACACGCCGAGCGCCAGCACGCTCAGCAGCGCCAGCGTCTTGACCGTGTTCTTCACGGGCGCCTCCTCTGCGGTTACCTGCACCATTTCGGGACGAAGCCACCCCTCGCCCGCATCGGGGAAACCCTAGCGCCTCAGCGGGCCGGACGGCCATGGTTTCGGGCCCTGGAGACGGGTCGATATGGGTTTGTGACCTATGGCGCCGGTTCGGTCCCGGCGAGCGTCGCGAACAGCCGCACACCCACGCCGAGGGCTGCCTCGTCTATGTCAAAAGTCCCCTGATGTAGGTCACCGCTCTCGGCAACATTCGCCCCGCGGACACCGAGCCGAGCCAGGCTCCCCGGCACCTTGTTCGTCATCCACGCGAAGTCCTCACCGCCCAGACTCTGGCCGGCGACCCCGACCGCGGACTCCCCCAGCGCGGCGAGGGCGGCACCGCGGAGCCGGCGGGTCGCCGACGCGTCGTTGACACACGGCGGGGCGATGGTTCGGGTTTCGGCCTCGACGTCGACCCCGTACGGCGACGCGACGGCACGTGCCAGCTCAGGCACCCGCTCATGGAACGCCTCCCACACCGCCGGGTCCAGGCACCGCAGTGTCCCCTCGACGTACCCCTGGGCAGGGATCGCGTTCGGTGAGCCGCCGGCATGGATCTGTCCCCAGACCAGGCTCAGGCCGGCGCGGGCATCGGCGAGCCGGGACAGGACCGCGGGGAGTTCGGTGGTCACCGCGGCGAGGGCGTAGACGACGTCGGCGGTGCGGTGGGGGCGGGCGGTGTGGCCCCCGCTCCCCTGGACAGTGACGCGCACCAGGTCCGCCGCCGCGGTGATCGGGCCCGACCGCAACCCCACCGTTCCCACGTCACGTTGCGGGTCGCAGTGCAGTGCGTACACCTCGCGGAGGTCGTCGAGCAGGCCGGCGGCGACCACGTCGGCGGCCCCGGCGTCCGGCACCTCCTCGGCAGGCTGGAACAGGCACCGGACCGAACGGGGAAGCGCGCCGGTGCTGCTCAGCTCGGCGAGGACCAGCGCCGTACCGAACAGGATCGCGGTGTGTGCGTCGTGCCCGCACGCATGGCAGACTCCATCGACCGTCGACCGGTAGCTCACCTGCTTCCGGTCCTGGACCGGCAGCGCGTCAAGGTCCGCCCGGAGTCCCAGTGCCGGCGGGCCGCCGTCTTCGCCGATGATGTCGCAGACGACCCCGGTCCCACTCGCCCCGGTCCCACTCGTGCCGGTC
>CAYLOC010000055.1:0-5588 GCA_964385195.1 uncultured Nocardioidaceae bacterium | reverse complement strand
CACTCGGCATCCGCTGCGGCTGCAGTCCCGCCGCGGACAGCCGGGTGAGGATCTCCGCCGTGGTCGCGTGCTCGCGGCCGCCGAGTTCGGGGTGCCGGTGCAGCTGGCGCCGGAGGTCGACGTAGGACGCTTCGGCCGCCTTGGTCAGGCGGGCGATCTCGTCGACCAGCTGCAACTTGTCCGGGGCAGGCACCCGTCCAGTGTCGCATCCCCGCTCCCCCCGACCGCGGTTGCCTTGTAGACGGGGCAAAGTGACCGTCTACAAGGCAGATCTCCCGCGCCAACGGTGCATCTGCCCCGTCTACAAGGCAACCGCAGCGAGGGCGCGCCGGGAGGGCAACCGCAGCGGGGGGGTACCCAGCGAGGGGGTACGCAGCGGGGGCGCGCCGGGAGGGCGCCAGGGGTCGCGGGTGGTTAGAGGGTTGCCGCGGGGCGGTACTCGCCCCACACCCCGCGCAGGGTGTTGCACACTTCGCCGATCGTGGCGCGAGCGGCCAGCGCCTCCTTCATCGGGTACAGCACGTTGTCCTCGCCCTCGGCAGCACGACGGAGGGCATCAAGGCACCGATCGACGTCGGCCTGGTCCCGGGAGGACCGCAGCTGCTCCAGCCGCTCGGTCTGGTGCTGCTCGATCGTCGGGTCCACCCGCAGCGGTTCGTAGGGCTCCTCCTCATCCAGCGCGTACCGGTTCAGCCCGACCACGGTACGTTCGCCGCTGTCGATCTCCTGGGCGATCCGGTACGCCGACTTCTCGATCTCGGTCTTCTGGAACCCCTGTTCGATCGCCGAGGCCGCCCCACCCATGTCCTCCACGGCATCCATCAGCTCCCGCGCGGCGGCTTCGAGGTCGTCGGTGAGCGACTCCACGGCGTAGGAGCCGGCGAACGGGTCGACGGTCTTGGTGACATCGGTCTCGTAGGCCAGCACCTGCTGGGTGCGCAGCGCCAGCCGGGCCGCCTTCTCCGTCGGCAGCGCGATCGCCTCGTCGTAGGAGTTGGTATGCAACGACTGCGTCCCGCCGAGGACCGCGGCCAGCGCCTGGACGGCGACCCGGACCAGGTTCACCTCCGGCTGCTGGGCGGTCAGCTGCACCCCGGCGGTTTGGGTGTGGAACCGCAGCATCGTCGACTTCGGGTTCTGCGCCCCGAACTCCTCGGCCATCACGTGAGCCCAGATCCTGCGGGCCGCGCGGAACTTGGCCACCTCCTCCAGCAACGACGTCCGGGACACGAAGAAGAACGCCAACCGGGGTGCGAACTCGTCGACGTCCTGGCCGGCGGCGATGGCCGCCCGCACGTACTCGATGCCGTTGGCCAGAGTGAACGCCACCTCCTGCGCCGGCGTCGCGCCGGCCTCGGCCATGTGGTAGCCAGAGATCGAGATCGTGTTCCACCGCGGCATCTCGGCTCGGCAGTAGCGGAAGATGTCGGTGACCAGGCGCAGCGAGTGTTTCGGCGGGTAGATGTAGGTACCGCGGGCGATGTACTCCTTGAGTACGTCGTTCTGGATGGTGCCGGTGAGCTGCTCGCCCGACACTCCCTGGTCCTCGGCGACCAGCTGATAGAGCAACATCAACAGGGCTGCCGGGGCGTTGATCGTCATCGAGGTGGAGACCTTGTCCAGCGGGATCCCGTCGAACAACACCCGCATGTCGTCGATCGAGTCGATCGCGACACCGACCTTGCCGACCTCACCGTGCGCGAGCGGCGCATCGGAGTCGTGGCCCATCTGGGTCGGCAGGTCGAAGGCCACCGACAGCCCGGTGGTCCCGGCATCGATGAGCTGGTGATACCGACGGTTGGACTCCGTCGCGGTCCCGAAACCGGCGTACTGCCGCATCGTCCACGGGCGACCGGTGTACATGGTCGGGTAGACACCCCGGGTGTAGGGGAACTCGCCCGGTCGCGCGAGCTGGCTCTCGGCGTCCCAGCCCTTGAGCGAGTCAGGGCCGTAGACGGCGTCGAACGGTCGGCCGGACTCGGTTTCGTTCATACCCGCAGGCTACCGATGCCGCAGGCGCCGCCCGCCGGCAATCCCCCGGGGCTCAGTCGCCCGGGCCCTGAGCGCGGTCACGGAGGTACACGACGGCAGCAACGGCACCGGCGGCCAGCGACCCGAACACGGCACTGCCGAGGTCGAAGCGACCACCCATCCCGTCCAGGGCGTCCTCGTCCGCGGTCGTGTCCGGCGCGGGCTCGACAGCGGGTTGCGGTACGACGGCGGTGACCGCCCAGGCAGCGCCATACATCGTGACCCGGGAGAAGTAGTTGATCCACACCAGCAGGATCAGCGCGATACCGAACGCCTGGAACGCCGGCTGTCCCTGGGTCAGGGAGATCAAGAAGCTCGCCAGCGACTTCAAGATCTCGAACCCGACCGCACCCAGCAGCGCGCCGCCGAGCAGCCCCCGCCGCGGCAGGTCGGGGTTGGCCAGGAACCGGAACATGGCCAGGAACAACAACATGGTCGCCGCGATGCCCAGGAGGTGGCCCAGGACCCAGAGCAGCCACTGTGCCCCCGGGATGGTGAAGGGCAACCAGTCGATGATGCTGCTGGCCAAGCTGGTGACGGCCCCGGTCACCGCGACCGAGACGATCAAGATCAACCCGACGAGGGCGAGGACGACGAGGTCGCGGGCCTTGCCGACGATGAAGTTGGGCCGCTCACCGACCGGCTTCTCGAACATCAGTAACAGCGCACTGCGCATCCCGGACAGCCACCCGAGGCCGGAGTAGAGCACACCGGCCAGACCGATGATCCCCACCGCGCTGGCGTTGTCGGTGAACGTGCTCAGCGGGATCTCACCGGGCTTGTCGCCCACCATGTGGGGGAACACCGCGTTGATGGCGTCGACCAGAGCCTCCTCGGCCCCGCCGTACACGGTCGACACGTAACCGATGATGGCGAAGGCGAGCGCGAGGATCGGGAAGAACGACAACAGGCCGAAGTACGTGACGGCACCGGAGAGCACATTGCCCTTGACCTTGCCGTAGTGCGTGAGCAT
Organism: uncultured Nocardioidaceae bacterium; assembly: GCA_964385195.1. GTDB lineage: Bacteria > Actinomycetota > Actinomycetes > Propionibacteriales > Nocardioidaceae > CAYLOC01. The sequence continues at coordinate 2,584 of CAYLOC010000055.1, read as the reverse complement.
CCGCAGGACGTGGTCGATGAACGGGTAGGTGCGTCGGATGGCGGTGACCCGGGCGGACACCTTGTCCTTCAGGCTGGCGTTCTCCTCAGTCATGCCTCCTTACTACCGTGTTGTCCGGATTTCTGCAGTCCGGCACGCAAGGGAGTAGCTGCGTTCTGGTCGCCAGACGTCGTCACTGTGGCGGTAGAGCTGGAATGACGTGACCTCGAAGGCGCAGGAGAAGTCCGCCAGGGCGTCGAAGGCGCGATCCAGCGCCTCATCGGGTACGTCGTGGGCGATCGTCACGTGCGGGTGGTACGGGAACCGGAGTTCCTGGGCGAGCGGGCCCCTGCGCGCGGAGGCAGCGAGCATCTCGCAGGAGGAGATGCCCTTGGCCACCACGACGAAGACCACCGGAGACACGGGGCGGAACGTCGCCGTCCCGCGCAGCGTGACGTGGAACCGGCCGTGGCCCTGCGCAACCCGGTCCAGGTGCTCACCAACGACGTCAGCGTCGGCGACCTCGGTCGGGGGAACCAGGGTGATGTGGGTCGGGATGGTCTCCGCGAGCGGGTCCCCGAACGAGGCCCGGTGCCGTTGCAGGTCGGTCGCCCACGGCTCGGGCACCGGGATGGCCACACCGATCGTCGTCATCGCGACTGCGGGATGCCGTCACCGGTCAGCCGACCGGAACGAAGCCCATCTTGTCGCGGGCGTCGGCCAGCGTCACTGCGGCGGTCTTGCGGGCCCGTTCCGCTCCATTGCGCAGGACCCGGTCCAGCTCGGCGGGGTCCTCCAGCAGCTCCAGCGTCTTGTGGCGGTACGGCGTGACGAGGTCGACGACGAGGTCGGCAAGCGCCTTCTTGAAGTCACCGTATCCCCGCCCGTCGTACTCCGCGACGATGTCGGGGACGGAGCGGCCGGTGAGCGCGGAGTAGATCCGGAGCAGGTTCGCGATGCCGGGCTTGTTCTCTTCGTCGAAGGTGATCTCGCGTCCGGAGTCGGTCACCGCGGAGCGAATCTTCTTCGCCGACACGGCCGGGTCGTCCATCAGCTCGATGATGCCGCCCGGGGAGGACGCGGACTTGCTCATCTTGATGGAGGGGTCCTGGAGGTCGTTGATCTTGGCGGTGTCGGTCAAGATGTAGGGCTCGGGGACCACGAAGGTGTCTCCGAACCGGTGGTTGAACCGCAGCGCGAGGTTACGGGTCAGCTCAAGGTGCTGTCGCTGGTCCTCCCCCACCGGGACGCGGTCGGTCTGGTGCAACAGCACGTCCGCGGCCATCAGGACGGGGTAGGTGAACAGCCCCACGGACGTGCGGTCGGCCCCGCCCTTCGCGGCCTTGTCCTTGAACTGGGTCATCCGCGCAGCCTCGCCGTACCCGGTGATGCAGCCCAGGAGCCAGGCGAGCTCGGAGTGCTCGTTGAGGTGGGACTGCACGAACACGATGCTGCGCTCGGGGTCGATGCCCATGGCGAGCAGCTGCGCCACCGACCGCAGCGTCCGCTCGCGGAGCAGAGCAGGGTCGTGCCCCATCGTGATCGCATGCAGGTCCACCACGCAGTAGACCGCGTCGTGGTCGGCCTGCATGCTCACCCACTGGCGTAGCGCGCCCAGGTAGTTGCCGAGGTGGAACGAGTCCGCCGTCGGCTGGATCCCGGAGAACACGCGCGGTGTCGACGCAGGCTGTTGCGGCATGGCGATATTCTGCCACCCGGCCCCTCGCTCCCACCCCTCGCCGTACGTCCTGCACCCCGTGCGTGGGGACGCTCGCCCTGCAGGACGTACGGCGAAAGGGTCAGGTCTCGCGGTAGAGCTTGTGCTGGGCAGCCTGGGCGCGGGGGCGCATCACGACCTGGTCGATGTCCACGTGGGAAGGGCGCGTCGCCACCCACGTGACGGCGTCCGCGACGTCGTCGGCCGTGAGCGGGTCCGGGACACCGGCGTACACCGCGTCCCGCCGTTCCCGGTCGCCGTGGAAGCGCACCAGGCTGAACTCCTCGGTGGCCACCATGCCCGGACAGATCTCGGTGATCCGGATCGGCTGTCCGACCAGTTCCAGCCGCAGCGTCTCCGTCATCACCGCCACCCCGTGCTTGGCTGCGGTGTACCCGGCCCCGCCCTCGTAGGCGATGTGGCCGGCGGTGGAGCACATGTTCACCAGCACTGCGTCGCCGCTGGCCACGAGGGCGGGCAGAAGCGCCTGAGTGACCCGCAACGTTCCCAGGACGCTGACGTCGTACATCGTCCGCCACTCCTCGATGTCGGCGTCGGCGATCGCGTCGGTGCCGAGTGCGAGCCCTGCGTTGTTGACGAGTACGTCGATGGGCGACCCGGCTGCGTCGGCGAGGTTGCGCACGTCGTCGGCGTCGGTCACGTCACACCGCACGGCGACCCCGTCAATCTCCTTGGCCAGGCTCTGCAGCCGATCGAGGCGGCGGGCCGCACAGACGACGTGGAAGCCCGCGTGCGCGAGTCGGCGCGCGGAAGCCGCCCCGATGCCACTGCTCGCTCCGGTGACGACGGCGGTACGGGTTTGCTCGGTCCCTGGCTGTGTCATGAGCGCTATTCTCCCAGCGGCCGCACGCGAGACCCGCACATGGT
>CAYLOC010000054.1:0-16151 GCA_964385195.1 uncultured Nocardioidaceae bacterium | reverse complement strand
GAGTGGGCCCGTTCTCTCAGTTGAGTGGGCCCGTTCTCTCTCGTGAAGCGGCAGGTTCTCTCACGCGAAGGGCGCCCCCACTCCCCGCACCCGAGAACTCCTGCCCACTCGAGCGAGAGAACGTGCCCACTCGGCGTACAGGAGGGGAAGGGGGGCGGCGGCGGGTTACTCCAGGGCGTTGAGGGCGAGGGTGGAGTGCGCGTAGGCGCCGCCGGCGCGCATCTCCGCTGCGACCCAGATCGCCTCCATGATCTCCTCGTCGGAGTTGCCGGCCCGGTGCGCGAGCTTGGTATGCCCGTTGATGCAGTACGGACACTGCGTCACGTGTGCGACGGCCACGGCGATGAGCTGCTTGGTCTTGGCGGGCAGCGCACCGTCGGCGAACACTGCCTTGCTGAAGGCCTCGAACGCGTCATGCGTCTCCGGTGCGAGCTCTTTGCGCCGCTTTGCCTGCTCGGGCGTGGTGGGGTGATACATCTGGTCTGTCATGGGCGAGATCCTTCGCTCGGGCTGTTCGGTGGCTGCTCGTGGGTGGAGATGGCAAGGCGGTTCCAGACATTGATCGTGGCCGCGGCCATGAGCAGCGAAGCCAGATCGGTCTCGGTGAACTCCGAAGCGGCGGCCTGCCAGACATCTTCGGGTACGCCGGCGTCGGAGATGCGGGTCACTGCTTCGGTGAACGCCAATGCGGCCCTCTCCCGCGCGGTGAACCACGTCGGTACCTCACGCCAGGCAGATATCACGTCCAACCGCTGCTGCGACTCGCCGCGCTTCCGGGCGTCTCGGTGGTGCATATCCAGGCAGAAGGCACAGCCGTTGATCTGCGACGCCCGGATTTTCACCAGTTCCACCAAGTCCGGCTCCAACCCGGAGGACCGGACATAGGACTCCATGCCCAGGACCGCCTGCTGTGCTGTGGGGGCGACCTCTGCCAGCGACAGGCGTTCGGCACCCATCCGCGGTTAGCTCTTGTCGAGAGAGGCGGAGACGGTGATGTCTGCCCCCGCGAACAGTCTGGAGATCGGGCACAGGGCAGCAGCTTCATCGACGATCTTGGAGAACTGCTCCGCGTCGACCCCGGACGCTCGGGCGGACACCGAGATGGCCGACGAGACCACCGTCGGCTTTCCGTCGACCTCATCGAGTGTCACCGTCGAGGAGACCTCAAGTCGTTCCGGCTCGACCTGATTCTCCCCCAGCCGCAACGCCAGTGCCATCGAGAAGCACGAGCTGTGCGCGGCGGCGGCCAGTTCCTCGGGGCTGGTCTTTCCCCCGGGCTGTTCGGTACGGGAGGCCCATGTCACCGGAAGTTCGCCCAACGCCGTGCTGCCCGACGTCACGTTGCCCGAGCCGTTCGCAAGCCGGCCGTTCCACACCGTTGTTGCTGTTCGTTCAGCGATTGCCATGTCCACTCCTTCGACGTAGGTATTTATCACTGGCTTCGTCTGTCTTCAGACTACGCGGGCCGGTTGCCCACGCCCAGTGAATCCCCTCAGCCCTGTGCCGGCACCTGACTCGGCCAGCCGGCGACCAGAGGTGTGTCTGCTCCCACGACCCCGAGCCGCTCGGCGCCCCCGGGGGATCCGAGGGGCTCGTTGTGCCCGGGGAGGGTGTCGGCGAAGAACGCCGCGTTGTCGGCGCAGAAGGGTTCCAGGTCCTCGGGGAGGTCATCCTCGTAGTAGATTGCCTCGACCGGGCACACGGGCTCACAGGCACCGCAGTCCACGCATTCGTCGGGGTGGATGTACAACGAGCGCTTCCCCTCGTAGATGCAGTCCACCGGGCACTCATCCACACATGCTCGATCCAGTACGTCGATGCACGGGGCTCCGATCACATAGGTCATGTCCGCCTCGCCTCCCATCTCGCGTCGTCCAGAGGGGGACATCTTTCCGTGCTTTACACTAGCACTGTAGTAAATATGATCGCGGGTTGTCGCGAGTGCTCGTCCGAGTCACACAGCGAGGAGGCACCCGAGGACGGTGAGCGTGATGGTCAGCGCTCCGATCATGCCGCGGACGACGGCAGCCCGCCGTGCGCCGCGCGAGACAGCGCTCTTCAGGTCGGGGTCGTCAGGATGCTCCAACGCAGACCGGCGCAGCCGCGTCATGCGCCGGGCCTGCTTCACCCCTCCTGCCGTGGCTAGCACCAAGCACGCAGCCACGACAACCGAGGCGATGAGTAGGGCACTCCAGGAGATGCCGGCGACGAGCGCAATACCACTGGCGAGAGCGAAACACAGCCCGATCGTGCTGACTGTCCCGTAACTGCGGCCCAGACCGCGGAAGAAGGAAATCCGCCCCGGCCCCGACAACGTCTTGCGAGCCACCCGGGAGACGACGACAAGGGTCACGAACCCGCCTACCCACACGCACGTGGCGAGAACAAGAACGACGGCAGCGGCTGCGTCCGCCGCTGCGGGAAGGAGATTCGTGTCACCACTGGAAATCATCGAGTCGGTAACTCCCAAGACACATGACCGGTCACTGACGCCCTGACGGTATCACCGCATCGTCGGGCGTCGACCGGGCATAGCTGCTGAGACGCACCTCACGTGTCCTTGCTTTTTACACGAATGAATCGGAATAATGGACTCATGGGAAGGAGCGAGCCATGAGCGACAACCGTCACCCCGCCACGCTGCTGGTGTACGGCGACTTCAACTGCCCATGGAGCTACCTCGCGTCCTCCCGGGCAAGCCTGCTCGAGGCTGCGGGGGTGTCAGTGGAGTGGCGGGCGGTCGAGCACGCGCCCAGCCAGCCCCACCTCACCTCCGGCACCTCCCCAGGACAGGCGCTTCAGGCAGAACTGGAGCGAGTCTCCGAGCGACTGTTACCGGATGAGCAATGGCCGGTGACGGCCCCCGGCTTCGCCAGCCTGAGCAAACCCGCGGTTGCCGGGTTTGCCGAGGCAACCGGGGTGGGGGCTTCGGTTGCGGCCCGGCAATTGCTGTACGAGTCACTGTGGGTCCGTGGCATCAACATCGGCGACGCAGCACGGGTTCGTGCGTTGCTGTCAGACATCATTCGCGACAACACCCCGGCGAGTGACCCCCTCCGCCGCTGGGGCTACGCGATCACCCCGAACGGGGCTCCGGTGAGCAATACCGGATGGCAGATCTGGCGTGACTGGCGGTCCCAGTGGCTCAGCCTGGACCAACGCGTCGTGCCGGTGCTGGTCGCGGATGGACTGCCGTTCTTCCGTGAGGCGGCCGTGGACCGGCTCGGAATGGAGGTCGCCGCCCGCGAGCTGGACCTCAGCAACCTCCCCGTTCCGGCCCGGTCGCCTCGTCACCGGCAGCGCATCGACCTGGCAGACCCACGATGGGCAACACAGAACGGTGGACGCTGGCTCCGGGAGTTGCAGAACGCGCACAAGGCCGACCCGTTGGTCTCGGCCTAGGCTGGGCCGCCGCCCACCCTCCGGGTGACCGCGCGGGCCTTCCGGTAGAGGTTCAGCCCCACGCCCAGGACACTGACCTGTTCGCTCAGCTCAACAACGCAGCGCTTGACCCGCTCCACCGGAGGAAGTTCACGATGGCGACGAATCACCCGCCGCGCCCGGTCACGCTCGCGCACCGCTCGATCCCGCGCCCGCAACGCTCGATCCCGCGCGCGCAGCGCATTGTCCCGTTCCCGTACCGCGGCGTCTCGCTCCCGCTCCGCCTCTTTCATGTCCTCACGAAGCCGAGACAGGTCTCCGGTGAGACTCTGCGCCATGCCGACCAGGCCGTCGACAGCGGCGTCGACGAGCTCGGTGTCCGACACCGCAGGGAAGTCATCCGCAGACTCCCCTGCAGGCATGAGGTCGCAGAGATCTCCGAAGACCCGCACACCGAGATCCTCAAGGCCGGCAATGATCCGCGTTGCCTGCTCCTCGGCCCAGGCGCGGTGAGCAGCAGGAAGTGTGATCTTCGGTTCGTGGCTAGTCCGGAGGGCGAGGACTTCCTTCGCCAGCACTCGCTTGAGGGTAAAGCCCGCCTCCGCCCAGGTCAGGCCACGTTCGTGGGTCGCGATATTGACGCGGCGCATGACTTCGGCCGACGCAGCCCCCAGTGAGCCGTTGCGAGCGCCCAGGTCTGTCTCGTAATCGGCGGGATCGAGGCCGACCGCTTGAGCGAACCGCTCCCAAAGCAGCCCCGGATCAGAGCCGGCTGGCGGCACGGTAACAAGGCTCATGCGATCAGGCGGGATGACCCGGCCCCACTTGCGGAGCACCCGAGCCGCATCGTGTCGGGCGAAAAGTCGTCGACCAGCGAAACTCTGACGTGGGTCCTCCGCAGTCACATCGGCCAGGTAGTCCTGCCATGTCCACGTCCGTGAATTCTGCATGGACTCCTGCCACACCGCCGGAACGGTCCGCGCGAAGTCCCGCTCCGTCAGGATCACTCGCACCTCGTGCGGCGCAAAGGAGCGAAGTATCCGCCGGATCATCCGCGGCCGGGCGGACGTCAGCCACTCCATCGACATCACCGCCGCATGACCCTCCCAGGCCAGGACTTCGGCAACGCAGCGGGACCACGCTCCCTCCACCTCGGGCGCCCGGTAGCCATGGGGGCTGGCGTCGAGCAGGTCCGTGACCGCGTGCACCTGATCTGACCACCGCCTACCCGGCCACAGGACGCCGTTCCGCGCCAGCGTGCTTCGATTGTGGTAGAGGAGGGTCTGCAGGTACGTCGTGCCGGACTTGGGGATTCCGATGTGCAGGTAGATGATCATCGCAGGCTTGCCGTCGGTGTGTCAGGTCGTGCCAGGCGACCCCCTCACCGCCGGACGTACTCCGCGTAGTCTCTCATGTCGATCACCCCGCTGCCAGTCACGGCTCGGGTGAGACCGATACCTCCGCCCATCACACTCGGGCGCGCTTCGCGGACCGGGCACGGAGGATCAGCCGGGCGGCCAGTGCGACGTACAACAGCAGGGCGAGCTCGTTGAGGATCCCACCCCACTGCCAGGCGGTGTTGTTGTCCAAGGCGTCGCCGCCGATGAGCCGCAGCAGCAGGGTCGCGTGCAGCAGGACCAGGGGGATGTAAAGCGTGGGCCGGTACGGGAACTGGACGCCGAGGATCGACGGCACGATCACCGGTGCGTGCGCGAAGATCATCGAGATGACGAACCCGAGGAAGACGGCGTGAATCATCGCGTCGTACGTCGGGTCGTGGGTGCCGATGCTCGACAGCCCGCCGATGCTCAACCACATGATCCCGGCGGCCGCCAGCCACACGTATCCTGCGAGCAGGGCAGCGGCCATGAAACGGGTGACGCCGTGGGTGCGCACGGTACGGCGGGCGATGTCGTACCGCCCCAGCCACGCCGCGAGCCCCAGCAGTCCAAGGCCCGCCAGGCGTACCCCGACCCCCTCGGCGAATACCGAGCAGACCAGCCCGGCGCCGAAGACGACGGACGCGGCGGCGAACAGCGATCTGGCGAGGGCGGTGGTGCCGACCATGCGTGAGAGCTCAAGCCGTTCGCCGGTGATCGTCAGTACCAAGAAACCGGCCATCCAGGGCAGGAAGCGTGGGACGCTCCACCCGGTGAGCCAGAGGGCCGCCGCCACCACCCAGCACACCGCTCCCGAGGCGAGGACCAGGTTGTGCAGCGAGGCCTGGATGCGGTGCACCGCGACGAAGACGCCGACGAGGACGAGTCCGGCAACGGTGGCCAGGAACGGTGCGACCCCGCCAGGGACGCCGAACAACACGCACAGGCCCCCCGCTGCAGCCGCCGCGGGCGCCAGGTAGGCCCACCTGGCGCCGAGCGCCACTGCCCGCTCCATGGAGATCAACGTGCCGAGGAACCCCAGGATCATCATCGGGCCATGCCCATGGTGCAGGCTGGCGCCACCGCTCGGCAGCGGTAGTCCGAGGTGCACCAACCCGGACCACAGCGCTGCGAGCAGGATCACGACAGCAGACAGCATCAACGGCGGGACCCACGTGGTCCGCCGTCGACGTGGCGAGGCGAGCGTGAGCTCCGGTGTGGTCACACCGGCCATCCCAGGTCCGCCTTGGCCCGCCGGCTCATCATGTCGGGGCTCCACGGTGGGTCCCACACGATCCGCATGTCCACGTCCTCGATGCCGGGGGCCCCGAACAATGTCCGGTGCAGGGCGTCCTCGAAGTAGCCGGTCAGCGGGCAGCCCGGCGTCGTCATGGTCATCTGGATCAGTGCCACGCCCTCGGACACCCGGATGTTGTAGACGAGGCCGAGGTCGATGATGTTGATCCCGATCTCGGGGTCGATCACCTCCCGGAGCAGGGACTGGACCATCGACGGGTTCGCGTCCCCCTCCAGCCACGACGCTACCGACATCGGGGCAGCTGCCGACGCCGGTGCAGGCCCGGCCGAAGCCGGTGCCGGTGGGGATTCCACGGCAGCCGCTGCGGACGCTGGTTCAGCGCGCTTCCTTCGCCACACTTGATGACCTCTCCACGGTTATGAGGGACGACCGATACGCACCCGCCACGTCTCCGGTCCCTGCTCCAGGTAGTCCCAACTGAAGTCGTTGGCGTGCTCGGCCGAGAACTGGTAATACAGCGGCTTGGGGTCGTGGTCGTTGACCAGGACGAAGCCCTCACCGGGCTCCAGTGCGCCGTAGGTCTCGAAGATCAGTTCGTGACGCCGAGCAGGAATCTCCGAGCGTACGTCGAGCGTCTGGTCTGGTTTGGGCATCGTTTCCTCCTTCGTCGGGACGGGATCGCTGGGTGGCTCCTCCAGTGGGTTCGGCGCCAACGGCGGCCCGAGCCGCGCCAGGTAGTGCATGACCCCATTGAGCCGCTGAGCCTCCGCCGGCCGTTGGTGCCGGAGCGCCACCCAAGCCGTCGCAGCCAGGCGGCTGGCGCTGTCCCAGCGGCCGGCGTCCCCGAGGCTGCGTACCGCGCGTACCAGGACTCCGGTGAGAATCTTCACCAGGTCTGCGTCGGACGTAATACGCCTCTCGGGCCGTGGCAACCTACGCACTCCGGCTTCCCGGACCATCTCAACGATCCCCTCGCATCGGGTTTTAACTAAGACTTTAGTTGATAAATGTGCCCTCCGACAAGCGGGGTACGTCGTGGCTGGATCAGCGGAGGCAGGCGGCGGGAAGGTCGAACCAGCGCAGGTGCTCGAAGTCGTCACTGACCGCGCTCCCGGCGGGGTCGAAGTCCTCCTCGGAGGGTGTCCGCTCCGCGAACACCTTCCTGGCGTCGCTCAGGTGATCAGCGAGGATGCTTTCCGGTGCCGTCCGGGCCGCGTGTGGGTAGACCATGGTGCCGGTGTCGTCGTACCCGAGCATGGACAGCCGCAGGGGCGGCTCCACGGGCCCTTGCCGGTGCCGCCAGAGACCGCTCGCGGCGTCGAAGGTGTAGTCCGGGAGCAGGCGCCAACCGTCGGCGGCAATCATCGAGACCGCGTCGATGACGTAGTCAACAACCGCGTCGGAGACGAAGTAGTTGAAGTTGACGCGGACCCAGCCCGGCTTGATCCCTTCACAACCGCGAGCGACCTCTCGCTCGAACTCATGCGACTCGTCGATGTCGATGCCGAGCAGCCGGTGGCCGTACGGCCCGGCACAGGAGCACCCTCCTCGCGACTGGATCCCGAACAGGTCGTTCAACAGCGCCACGACGAAGTTGTGGTGCAGGTACCGTCCGCCGCTGCGGCGGATCACGAACGAGATGATGGACAGCCGCTCCGCGTCGAGATTGCCCAGGATCTCGATCGCAGGATCTGAACTCCAGGCCCGAACCGCGCGCGCGAGGAACCGAGACTCCTGGGCGGCGATCACCTCGCTGCCCACGGCCCGCTTGAGGTCGAACACCAGTCCGGCCCGGATCGACTCCACGATCGCCGGGGTGCCGCCCTCCTCCCGCGCCACCGGGTCGGAGAGATAGCGGTGCTCGGTCGGATTGACGTAGGCAACCGTTCCTCCTCCCGGGACGTCGGGCACAGCGTTGGTCAGCAGAGAACGTCGCACGACGAGCACACCGGGGGTGCCGGGCCCGCCGACGAACTTGTGCGGGGAGAGGAAGATGGCGTCCTTGCCGGCGTCCGGGTGCTCGGCACAGTGCGGCGCCATCTCGATGTCGACGTACGGCGCTGCCGCCGCGAAGTCCCAGAACGAGTACGCGCCGTACCGATGCAGCAGGTCGGCGATCGCGCAGGTGTTGCTCAAGATCCCGGTGACGTTGGAGGCGGCGGAGAACGAGCCGATCTTGAGCGGCCGCTCGCGATAGGTCTCCAACTGCCGGCGCAGCGTGGCGAGGTCGATATGCCCGTCGGCATCCTCAGGGATCGTGACCACGTCCGCGATCGACTCCCGCCACGGTAGCTCGTTGGAGTGGTGCTCGTAGGGGCCCACGAAGACGACCGGGCGCTCTGCTGCCGGGATGGCCTCGCTCAGTCGGTACCGGTCATCGAGACCCGCCGGGATGCGGAGCCCCAGGATCCCGACGAGCTTATCGACCGCAGCGGTGGAGCCGGAGCCGCAGAAGATCACCACCGTGTCATCGTCGGCGCCCACCGCTTCATGGATGATCCGCCGGGCGTCCTCGCGCAACCGGGTCGTCTGCAAGCCGGTGCCGGAGGACTCGGTGTGGGTGTTGGCGTAGAGCGGGAGCACCTCGTCACGGATGAAGTCCTCGATGAAACTCAGCGCCCGGCCTGAGGCGGTGTAGTCGGCATAGGTGACCCGTCGCGGTCCGTACGGGCCGTCCATCACCTGCCCGTCACCGATCACCGAGTCCCGGATCCGCGTCAGTAGCGCGCTGTTGGCAGGCTCCCGGGGAGTCACGGCGGCGCGGCCTCCTTCGAGTCTGGGTGCGTCGGGACCTGCTCAGTCTAATCCCGCGTATCATCTCCGGGTGATCTTCAAGGGTGTCCGCGACCAACGACCGTACCCGGACCACGGCTTGTCCAAGGAAGACTGGGCGGATCTTCCCCCCGAGCAGGTCCGTCTGGACCGGCTGATCACGACGAAGGACCGGCTGGACCTCACCAAGCTCCTGGACGAGGACTCGACGTACTTCGGGGACCTGTTCGCCCATGTGGTGCAGTGGCGTGGCGACCTTTATCTCGAGGACGGCCTCCATCGTGCGCTCCGCGCCGCGCTCCAGCAGCGAAATGTCCTGCATGCCCGAATCCATGTCATGTCCACCACGTAGTCTGTACGGCGACATCGCGAGTTGACCGGTCAACGGCAGGAAGGGGACGCTCGTGCGCTGGCGAACGCCCATCACGATGCTCGTACTGGTGGCGATCCTGCTCGGCGCCGCCTACTACGGGTGGCGTACCGTGCTGGCGCCGGTTCAGGCGGAGTCCGCCGAGACGACGGCCCCGGGGACCTCGTCGAGCAAGCCGTCGAAGAAACCGTGCTACTACACCCACGTGTTCAAGAAGGGCCAGAAGTTCACCCCGAAGGACGTCAAGGTGAACGTGTTCAATGCGGGCGACATCACGGGGCTGGCCGGTGACACGATGGCGGCGTTGGTGGACAAGGGGTTCCGGAAGGGGAGCGTGGCAAACGCGCCCAGCGGCGTGAGCGCCTCAAGCGTGGTGCTGTACGGAGCGGTGCCGGAGTCGCCACTGGTGCAACTGGTCCGGGAGCAGTTCAAGGGCGAGGTCAAGATCCGGGAGAACCCCAACCCGGAGATCGGGATCGACGTCGTCGTCGGCAACCACTTCGCTGGTTTCGTCGAGAAGGCTCCGGACAGTGTCACGGTCCACCAACGCACGCGGGTGTGCCTGCGCAAGGGTTAGTGGGGGTTCGGCCGGTGCCCCCGAGGGGGTTGTCGGCCGACCCAGCCGGCGAGCCGCCCGCGCTGGCTCACAGCCTGCAGCCGGCGCTCGGTGGCCTCGCGAACCCGGCGGGGCACGATCACCAGGAGGTCATCCCCGACCTCGATGCGGGTCTCCTCGTCGGGGGTGAAACTGGTGCCTCGCCGTACGACGAGGGCGACCGAGCTCTCCCCGGGAAGGCGGAGCTCGCGCACCTCCACGCCGTGCAGCCGGGACTGGTCGTTGACATGGACCTGCAGCATGTCCGCGGCGATCCGCTCCAGCGGCGCCGCCTCGACCTCCAGGCCCTGCACCTCCGCGTGCTCGACCACGCCGAGCCATCGTGCTACCCAGGTCAGGGTCGGGGCGGTCACGATCGTGAACACGACCACCATCACGAACACCACATCGAACAGCTCCTGCGCACCGCTGACCCCGGCGGCCAGCGGGATCGTGGTGAGCACGATCGGGACGGCACCGCGCAGGCCTCCCCATGACAAGAACGCCTGGTCGCGTACCCGCATCCGGAAGAACGCCCCACACACCGCCACACACACCGGCCGGGCCACGAAGGTCAGCACGACCCCGATCACCAGCGCGATCAAGACGTGCAGCAACCGGAACCGGTCCGGCGACGCGAGGAGCCCGAGCATCACGAACAGGCCGATCTGCGCCAGCCACGCCAGCCCTTCAGCGAAGGAACGGCTGGCCGCGCGGTGTGGTAGGTCAGAGTTGCCCAGCACCAGCCCGGCCAGGAACACCGCCGCGAAACCGGACGCATGCAGCCAGGTGCCGACGCCGTAGGCCAGCACCATCGCGGCGAAGACCGCGAGGGGGTACAGCCCCGAGGCGGGCAGCGCCACCCGGCGCAACAGCCACCCGGCGCCGTACCCGATGGCGAGGCCGATCACCGCACCGGCGGCAAGTTCGTACACGACCTGCCCGACCACCAACCAGATGCCGTCGCCCTTGACGCTCCCGGCGCTGAGCAGCGCCACGATGACCACGGCCGGAGCGTCGTTGAGCCCGGACTCGGCCTCCAGCACCCCCACCAGACGACGCGGGACCGGAACCCGCCGTAACACCGAGAACACCGCCGCAGCGTCGGTGGAGGAGATGACCGCACCGAGGATCACCGACAACTGCCAGCCCCATCCCAGCAGGAAGTGCGCGGCAACGGCCATGATCGCGATCGTGATGACGAGCCCGGCCGTGGCCAGGGTCGCGCCGAGCGGCATCGACGGCCGGGAGTCCTCCCACGACGTGGTCAGCCCACCCTCGGCAAGGATGACCACCAACGCGCCGTAGCCCAGAGCGAGTGCGGTGTTGGGGTTGCTGAACTCGATGCCGAGGCCGGCGTCTCCGAGCGCGATCCCCATTCCGAGGAACAGCAGCAGGCTGGGAAGACCGATCATCGTCGTCGCGCGTACGGCGAGGATCGCCAACAACAGGACCACAGACCCCACCAGCAACAGTTCGTTGAGGCTGGTGGCGTCCACGGCACTACCCTAAAGGGCGGCCCGATACCTGCTGCGGTTCCGCAACGCTCTCCGTCGCGTCAGACCGCCGTCTCGCGCCGTTCATCCGGGGGCAGCTCAACCGGCCGCGGCTTGTCCCAGGTCCGCGTCAACGCTGTTGGGAGTGGTCCGCATCCAGTGCTGTGGCGAGTTCGGAGCGGGACGTGATGCCCAGTTTCTGGTAGGCGTGGCTGAGGTGGACCTCCACGGTCTTCGGGGTGACGAACAGCGACTGCGCGACCTCACGGTTGGTCACTCCGGTGGCAGCCAACCTCGCGACTCGCAGTTCGCTGGCCGTCAGCGCGTCGACCCCGGAACCGAGGATCTTGTGCGGGCGGGCGCCGGCTGCGCGTAACTCGTCGTAGGCGCGCTCGGTGAGCGTGGTAGCGCCGCAGTCCCGACTCATCTTCATCGCAGCGTGGAGTGGCTCCCTGGCCGCCGTCCGCCTGCCACGGCGCCGTAGCGCCGCACCGAGCTCAACGAGAGCGCGTGCGTGTTCGAGGCGATCGTCCGACCGTGACAGGGCTTCGACTGCTTCGCGCAGGGTGGCAATGCCCTCAACACCGCCTTGACACAGGCCCAGCGCGGTCAGGGCACGGCCGAGCGGTCGCGCAGCACCGAAACGCTGCGCCAGTTCCACGTCCTCCTCGGCAAGTGTGTGTGCCTGTGTGGTGTTACCGCGACGAAGCTCGCACAGTGCCATCGCCGAGCGCCACTGGACCGGCCAGCTGCCGCTCTGCTCACCCCAAGCATCAGACCACTCCCGGCAGTGTCGCAGCTCCCGCAGGCAGTTGTCGTAGTCACCCTCGGCGAAACGCAGCCGCCCCCGGCTCTCGAACAGTGGCTGGGTGAGTACCCCCTCGGGGTCGAAGTGCGGAACCACGGGCCGGGTCAGGACTTCTCGTGCGTGCTGGAGTTCCCCGCGCTCTACGTCTGCGGTCACCAGCGTCGAGAACGCGATGGGGGAGAAGACTTCCGGTCGCTGTTCGGTGAGGACTCGAAGGCAGAGTTCAGCATCGGCCTGGGCACCTCGCAGGTCGCCACGCCGAAGGCGAGCGAGAGAGCGGGCGGTGGACATGATCGGGATGTGGCCGATGGCGCCGGAGTGTTTGGCTCGCTGGGCCGCCTCGTTGAGCCGGGTCTCAGCGAGACGGGGCTGGTCGGCAGAGATCAGGACATAAGCGGCGACGTACGGCAGTGGGGAATGAGTCAGCCCACCATGCAGTACGTCGCCGGTCCGCAGAGCGCGTTCTGCGAGTGCGGCTGCTTCGGCTGCAGGAGTTCCGGTGTTGATCAGTTCGACCGCAAGGGCCGGGAGCAGTGGCTCGGCGGTCTCCTCGGGGATCTTCCGGAAGTGCTCGACGGTGCGGGCGAGGCGCTCGCGCAGGTGTTGACGAGCGGCGAGGTCGGTGACGCCTATCACGCACAGCAAGCCGGTGAGTTGTGCGGCGAGCTGCTGGTTGGCATGGGTGTCGTCGAGATCGTTGAGCGTGCTCTCCAGCAGGACGACCGCTTCCTCGGCGCGTCCGATGTACACCAGCGTCGACGCCAACGGGATCGCGACTTGGGCCCGGGCGGCCGGGTCCGGAGCGTCGGCGAGGCTGGCGCGCATCACGTCGACCCCCTCCGGATCCCCCATCGCGGCCAGCGCTTGACCAAGTGGGCTCATCAGTTCGAACCGCTCCGCGGAGTCAGGTGACTCGAGGAGTCCACGGCGCAGGTACTCGATCGCTGCATTATTGGCGCCGCGAGCGAGCGCCAGGGCGGCCGCCTCGCGCAGGCGGTCGAGTGTCCATCGGTCATGGCCTGGTTGGGTGTTCAGCAGGTGTACGCCGACTGCCGAGGCACCTGCAGAACGCGAGTCGAGCAGCAGGGCAGCGCGGTGGTGACAGTCGGCACGGCTCAGCGGAGGGATGTCCTCGTAGATCGCTGCCTGCATGATCGGGTGGCAAAAGCGAGGCGGGAGCCAATCGGAAAGAATCTCCGCACGACACAGGGCGTCGGCCGCGGTTGCGGCCTCGCCTGCGCTCAATCCAGCCACCTCGGCCACAGCCGCGAGGTCCTCGGGCTCGCCAAGCACTGCCAGCGCACGCACGAGGGCGACACACCCTGGACCAAGGTGTGCCACCCGTCCCAGCACGTCCCGCGAGATCGCCGGCGGCCCCACTCCGCGGACACGCTGGGAGTTGCGACCGACCGGCGCTGTTCCCGAGGACTGTAGAGCCCTCAGCAGTTCCCTCAGGTAGAAGGGGTTGCCACCCGTGGCCGCACGACAGGCCGCAGTGAAGTCTCCCTCTGGTTCGGCACGCAGCATCTTCCGGACCAGCGCTGCTGTGGCTACCTCACTCAGCGCGGCGGGACGGAGCACACCGACCGTGGGAGCGACCAGGAGTGAGTGGACCACGTCCTCTTCGGGGTCGGTTTCTCCCTCCCGCGTCACCACCACCGCCGCAATCGGCAGTCCGTCGAGCCTGCGGGCGAGGTAGTGAAGAAAGTGGAGGCTCTGCACGTCAGCGTTGTGGGCGTCGTCGACGGCGATCAGCAGTGGAGCCGACTCGGCCAGGTTGACCGCAAGCCAGTAGAGACCGTGCAAGCGAGCGAACGCCTCCATGCGGCGTGAGTGGAGGAGGTGGCTCCCCGATTCTGGACCCGACACGGCGTCGCCCTCGTCCACGTCCGTACCCGTGGGTGGTTCCAGCAGCAAAGGGGCGGCGATCGAGGCCGCTCCGTGGAGCAACGCCGTACGCTCGGGTTCGTCGGCGCTCATCACCACGGGCTCGAAGAGCTGCCGGCACAGCCCATAGGGAAAGGAGCGCTCCAGCATTGACCCGGACGCCGTGAGGAGCCGGAACTGAGCCCGGTCAGCTTCGTCTCGCGCTGCGGCGAGGAGGCTCGACTTTCCTATCCCGGCCGGACCCACGATCGCCAGCATCTGCCCCTGCCGCATGGCAGCGGCATCCAGCACCTGCTGGAGGGTCGTGAGTTCACCGTCGCGTTCGAGCAGCCGCGGCCGATCCCCTGACAGCGTCTCGTGATGTGCCACCGGTCCTCCTCCGCGGGTAAGCCCCCGAGGGGGTACCAGCGGCTGCAGACCGCGAAGTCCCCTGCTTCCACCCTGTGGACGTTTCCAACCCTGTGGACGCCGTAGCCACTACGGTACCGAATCGGGCCATCACGAGCGGACCTATCCGGAAATGAGCCCCCTGAGAGAGGGACTCGCGAGGGCGACTCGCCGGGGGGACTCGCTTTGGGGTGTTTGTGGGGCCCGCACTTCCCCATCAGGAACCGCCCGGAAACATTAGGGTCTGCCTTGGGGTCCGTTCCCTGATGCCAGTTCCCGCCAATCAGGTCATGGTCGAACGCGAGGATCAACGACCGTGCTTCCAACAGACACGAGTGGGGTGCTGGAGATGACAAGCGAACCCGTGCACGAGGCGGCTCTCCGCCAGTTGACGCAGCGTCTCAACGGCGGGGTGATCGAACCCGGCGGCCCCGCCTATGACGAGGCGCGGAAGGTCTTCAACGGAATGATCGACCGGCGCCCCTTGTGCGTCGCACGCTGCTCGGAAACCCAGGACGTGGTTGCCGCGGTCAACATCGCCCGCGAGAACGGTCTCGCGGTCGCCGTACGTTGCGGTGGACACAGTGTCACCGGAATGAGCATCGTTGATGACGGCATCCTGGTCGACCTCTCGGGGATGAAGTACGTGGACGTGGACCCGCAGGCGCGAGAGGCACGCGCTGGGGGAGGAGTGTTGTGGGGGGAGTTCGACGCCGCGACGCAGCAGCACGGACTGCACACTCCGGGCGGGCGGGTCACGACCACCGGCGTTGGGGGTTTCACCACCGGCGGGGGGTACGGCTGGACGTCGTCGAAGCACGGATTGACGTGTGACAACCTGATCTCTGCCGAGGTTGTCACTGCAGATGGCCGGGTGCTGACGGCGAGTGCGGAGGAAAACCCGGATCTCTTCTGGGGAATCCGGGGTGGCGGCGGCAACTTCGGCATCGTGACGCGGTTCGACTTCCGTCTGCATGCGCTGGGCCCCCTCGTGCTGGCTGGGATGGCGTTGTGGCCACTGGATCAGGCGCCAGGGGTGGTTCGGGCCTGGCGGGACTACATGGAAGCGGCACCCAAGGAGTTGGGTAGTGCGTGTGCGGTAGCCGCGGCGCCACCCGAGGACTTCGTGCCCGAACACCTACGGGGGCGCCCCGTACTTGCGCTCCTCGGAATCTACATCGGTGATGCGGAGGAAGGTGCCGCGTCCATGCAACCGCTCAGAGACCTCAACCCTGAGGTCGACCTGATCCAGCCGATGCCGTACACCAACTTCCAGGCCATCGTTGACCCGGCCAACCCACCGGGTCTGCGCAACTACTTCCGCGGCGAATATCTCGACCAGCTCAGTGACCAAGCGATCGATGTCTACCTCGAAAACGCCCGGGACACGATAGCCTCGACGCCCCTCGCGCAACTGGTCATCTTCCGGTTGGGCGGAGGGATAGCGAGTGTCCCAAATGACGCGACGGCGTTCTCACACCGGGAGTCGTCGTACCTGCTGCATCCGATTCTGCTCTGGGACGACCCCGCCCAGGACACGATGCAGATTGCCCGGGGGCGACGATTCGGCGAAGCGATGAAACCGTTCTGCACCGGCGCTTCCTACCTCAACTTCACCCCTGATCTGGATCGGGTGCGCGTGGCCTACGGGCCGCAGAAGTACGACCGGCTCGTCGCATTGAAGGACAAGTACGACCCGGACAACCTCTTCAACCACAACCACAACATCCCACCGAGCCGCAGTTCGCAAGGTGCCGAGAAGGCATACATCTGACCCACTCATCGATCAGCCCGATCACCGTCGACACCGGCCACTGC
>CAYLOC010000053.1:6207-17192 GCA_964385195.1 uncultured Nocardioidaceae bacterium | reverse complement strand
GCCCCTACCGGTGCACTCTCCCTAGCACGTTGAGCCAGGCCTTGTAGGTGAAGTAGTCACCATCTGGGAAGTAGGCGCGATTGTGGGACTTCCCCGCATGGGACACGGCGACACCGGCCGGGTGATCAAACCCGGCGTGACAGAACCTCTTGCGGAGCCGCTTGGTGCCCACGACGCAAATCTTGTTGTTGTCGTCGGTGATGTAGAGCCAACCACCCTTGTGGGTCGTGTCGGCACCGTTGAGGTCGCCCCCCATCGTCATCAGGCGCTTGGTACGGGTAACCCTGTTCTTCTTGACCGAGTAGTCCGCGACGAAGACTCTGGCACCTCGTTGACCGGTGAGGTAGAAGTGCTTGTTGCCGTACCGTGCCGCGACCGGTCCCGTGTAGTTGAACGGCAGGCCAGTCCGACGCTTAATGATCTTGGGGTGCCTGCGTTTGCTGATGTCTAACACCGTGTACATGATGTCAAGGTTGTCGTCGAGCCCCTCGATGACGACGGTGTCGCCGTTCGGGCTGACCGCGATGCTGTCGGGTTCGACGCCGATGCGCTTCCTTGCGATCCGTTTCGGCTTCTTCGGATGAGCCAACGAGTAGATGTCCAGGCGGTTGTGGAGCGGTCCGAAGTATCCCACCAGCAGGAAGTGACCCCCGTGGCTCATCGCGATGTCGGCCATGCCACACCAGTAGCCGCAGTTGTAGCGGATGGTGCGGACAACCTTGGCATGTTTTGGCCACACGATGGCGACCTTCAGCCGTTGGTTGTTCTTGCCCTTGACGTAGGCCACACCGTGTTTGGGATTGGCGACGATCTTGTCTCCGAAGACCCGGCCGGACCGTCCCAGGACTTTCGGGTGTTTGGGTGTGATGTTCAGTTTCACCATCTGTGTGGGTCCGAGCACATAGGCACGGGTGCCCTTACCGTTGACGGCGATGGACGTGGGCCCGTCGCTGTCCGGGAAACCCCGCAGTCGCGTACGGGGCAAGATCGGCCACGTCAGCTTTGCAGGCTGAGCCCGAACGCCCTCCGGTCTGGCTTGTTGATTGTTCGGTGGAGGAGGCGGTACAGCGCCGTCGTCGGCGCTGGCGCTGCTTGCCACCCCTCCAGTCAAGGCGATAGTCGCGGCCACAAGGCCCGCACCAAGAGAACGAATCCGCACAATTCCCCCGTCCTAGTTTACATTCTCATACGTTAGGTATCGGTCATCCGGGACAGAAGGTTACGGCATCGGCGTCATCGCCTGCTAGCGAATCCGGAAGTTTGCGGGTGCAGCCTGCGACCTGTCCGCTACGGCAGCGGCGGACCGTCACGCGGACAACTCGTCCAGCCACCGCATGGCGTACGGGGCGTAGTGGGCCACCGCTGGCCCGGATGTCCAACGCAGGAGCCGGTACCAGGACCAGAAGCGCTGGATCGGCGCGAGCTGTACGGCGAGGTCCGCCAGCCGCCGGAGTTGGGTGTGATCGCCGAACCCGTCCCATGCTTCCAGGTAGGCGGCGACCGCACGCTGTATCCGCGGGTCGTCCGTGGTGGTGCCCCACTGCTCGCCCATCACCGAGATCGCGACATAGAGAGAGGAGAACGGGTGGCCCCAGATGGCATCCCCGAAGTCGAAGAACCGCACCTGTGATTCTCCTGGCCGGGGCACGAACGCGTTACCGGGGTGCAGGTCGTTGTGTTCCAGCGACATCGGCACCGGGCCGGCAGCCAATGAGTCTGCTGCGGCGCGCAGCCGCGGCAGCTGACGCGCGACTCGCTGAGCGGCGCCCTGGCTCAGATGGAGAGGGTCCTTGTCGGCGAGACCGGTTATCTCCGCCAACACCTGTTCCAGTCTGGTAACGGCGACATCAGGCGTGAGCCGTTCCAGTCCGGCGTTCTGCAGAGCCTCCCCGTGCCTGGCAACCCGTTGTTGCAGGTCGGCGTACTCACCGAGTACCTGGGTCCACATCGCCTCGTCGGGGGACTGCATGGCCGCCACGGTGTTGCCATGGTCGGTCGTCAGAAGCCAGCCGCGTTCGGGATCTGTCGCGAGGGGGGCGACGACCTGAGTGGGAGCGAGCTCCGCGAGCGTTGCCAGCACCGCCGCCTCGAATCGCTGGCCGGGGTTGTTCTCCTTGAACCACACCGGGCCGTGGTCGGTCGGAAAGACGAGCTGGGTGGACCAGAACCGGATGCGCGGCTGGGTGACCTCGCCGGTGACGGCCATGCCGCGCCGGGCCAGCTCCCGGCGTACCCACACCTCGGCCCCGGTGCGCCACTGCCGCGAGGACCATACCTTCGGCCAGTCGGCCGGCTGCACTCCTGCGTCCACCCGGTCACGGTAGAACGGGTAGCCTCCCTCGCCATGAGCAGTCGGCTCGTCGACGAGGTGCGCAGTGCGCTGGCGGAGCTGGCCGACCCCGAGCGGGCGCCGAAGATGCAGGCGTACATGAAGTCGGCGCTGCCGTTCTACGGCGTGCCGGTCCCGCAGGTGCGCAGGGCCTGCCGGTCGATCTTCACCGCCACACCGCCGAGGAGCCGCGAGGAGTGGGAGTCGACCGTCCGCGCCCTCTTCGACGATGCCCGCCACAGGGAGGAGTGGTACGCCGGGTTGGCACTGTGCGGACACCCCTCGGCGTTGGCTTACCAGACCCCGGACTCCCTCGACCTGTACCGCTACCTTGCGCGGACCTCGGCGTGGTGGGACGTCGTCGACGAGGTCGCCCACCGCGTCGGGGACGTGCTGCGGCAGCACCGCACCGCCGTCACTCCGGCCATGCGCGCCTGGTCCGGGGCCGAGGACATGTGGGTACGCCGGGTAGCGATCCTGTGCCAGCTGCAGCACAAACACGACACCGACGCCGTGCTCCTGGCCGACGCGGTGCTGGTCAACAGCGCCGACGGTGCGTTCTTCATCCGAAAAGCGATCGGCTGGGCACTGCGGGACTACGCCCGGACCGCACCACGATGGGTGTGGGACTTCGTCGAAGGCCACCGGAGCAGCCTCGCGCCGCTGTCGGTACGCGAGGCGCTGAAGCACCTGCCGGAGCGGCCGTAAGGCGTGATCGACGTACGGCGGATCACGCTGCCGTGGTTGGAGTGTGTCGATGGTCACGCCGTAGACTGAGAGTAGGGCCGCGTGCTGCGGACGCCCATCCCGAATGTTCGACCGCCGTACTCAGGAGTTGACCACCGTGACCGACCAGAACACCGTGCAACCGACCGCCGACACCGGCACCGCTCGCGTCAAGCGGGGCATGGCCGAGATGCTCAAGGGCGGGGTCATCATGGACGTGGTCACGCCCGAACAGGCCAAGATCGCCGAGGACGCCGGAGCGGTCGCCGTCATGGCGCTGGAGCGGGTCCCCGCGGACATCCGCGCCCAGGGTGGCGTGTCGCGGATGAGCGACCCGGACATGATCGACGGCATCATCAGCACGGTGTCGATCCCGGTGATGGCCAAGGCGCGGATCGGCCACTTCGTGGAGGCTCAGGTCCTGCAGAGCCTCGGCGTGGACTACGTCGACGAGTCCGAGGTGCTCACCCCGGCCGACTACGCCAACCACATCGACAAATGGGCCTTCACGGTGCCGTTCGTGTGTGGCGCCACCAACCTCGGGGAGGCGTTGCGGCGCATCACTGAGGGTGCAGCCATGATCCGGTCCAAGGGCGAGGCCGGCACCGGGGACGTCTCCAACGCCACCACCCACATGCGCCAGATCGGCGCCGAGCTGCGTCGGCTGCACTCGATGAGCACCGACGAGCTGTATGTCGCCGCCAAGGAGCTGCAGGCCCCGTTCGAGCTGGTACGCGAGGTCGCTGAGGCCGGCAAGCTGCCGGTCGTCTTGTTCACCGCCGGTGGAATCGCTACGCCCGCGGACGCGGCAATGATGATGCAGCTGGGTGCCGAGGGCGTCTTCGTCGGTTCCGGCATCTTTAAGTCCGGCGACCCCGCCAAGCGTGCTGCCGCCATCGTGAAGGCGACCACGTTCTACGACGACCCCGACGTGATCGCCAAGGTCTCACGCGGGCTGGGAGAGGCCATGGTCGGGCTGAACGTCGAGGACGAGCCGGTTCCGCACCGGCTGTCCGAGCGTGGCTGGTGACCGGTGGCGATCGGAAGCCCCGGTAAGACCCAGCGCCTGGACCAGCTCCGGACATTCGCGAGAGTCCAGGTGCGATCCGGGTACATCACTCCGGAACAGGTGCGTGCCGAGGTGCACGAGGCCGTGCGCGACGAGGAGTCCGACCGCGACCGGGCGCGGCAACTGGCCGAGGAGTTCGTCGCCGACGCCGAGCGGTCACTGGCTGAGGAGGCGGCGAGCTGGCCCAGCCCGACCGGTTTCGAACGGCTGACCGCGGCGTTCGAGGACATGCGTGCCGCCGGCATCGTCGTCCTCGAAGCCGTGGAGGACCACTGGACCGCCCACGACACGGTCGAGGAGATGGCCCAGGACGGACGGCGGCCCCGCGGAGTCGCCTACTTCACCCATCCCGACATCTGGCACTGCATCGAGAACGGCATGCTCGAGCTCAACGTGTGGCACGGCGACACCGCCAACGTCGCCGAGGGTGAGGAGTTGCTCACGCTCGTGTGCGACACCCTCGCCCGGCACGGTCTGGAGGGCCACTTCGACGAAGGACGGGTCGAGGTGACCGTGGAATGGCAGCGTCGTCCACGCGAGTCAGGGCAGTTCCAGTGAGCACACCGGTTGTCGGCGTCCTGGCCCTGCAAGGAGACGTGCGCGAACACCTGCGGATGCTGGAAGACTCCGGCGCGCGCGCCCTCGCCGTACGCCGACCGGGTGAGCTGGAGGCCGCGGAGGCCCTGGTCATCCCCGGCGGAGAGTCGACCACGATGTCGCGGCTGGCCCACGTGTTCGAGCTGTTCGAGCCGATCCGCTCCCGGATCGGTGCCGGCATGCCGGTGCTGGGCACGTGTGCGGGCATGATCATGCTCGCGGACCGGCTGGAGGGGGGAGTCGCCGGGCAGGAGACGTTCGGCGGGCTCGACGTGGTGGTACGGCGGAACGCGTTCGGCCGCCAGGTGGACTCCTTCGAGGCCGACCTCGACGTGGCCGGACTCGACTCGCCGTACCACGCGGTGTTCATCCGCGCACCGTGGGTGGAGAAGACCGGCGCCGACGTCGAGGTGCTGGCCACGGTCGCGGCCGGGGAGGCGGCTGGGCGCGTCGTCGCGGTCCGGCAGGGGCCGGTGATGGCGACGTCGTTCCACCCCGAGATGACCGGGGATGACCGGATCCATCGGTCCTTCGTCGACGTCGTCCGCCAGCTCACCTCGTAACGTCCTGCACCCTGCGCGTCGTACCGCACGCGCTGCAGGACGTAACGGGGAAGGGCTTGAACCTCACGTGGCGTCAACCGATACCGTCTCGCCATGGACGCACACCGGCGGCTGAAGATCGGGGAGGTGGCCGCACGGACGGGCCTCACGCCACGAGCGCTGCGCTACTACGAGGAGCTCGGTCTCCTGGAGCCTGCCGACCGTGGTCCCGGGGGGCAACGGAGGTACGACGCCGCCGACGTACAGCGGCTGTACCGCATCTGCCTGCTCCGGCAGCTCGGTACGCCGCTGGGGGAGATCGGGCCGCTGCTGGCCGATGCCGACCATGACCTCGGTGCGAGCGTCCGGGCACACATCGATGACCTGGACGCCCGACTCGCGGCACTCGGGCGGCTACGTGAACGAGTGGGCCGGCTGGCGGAGACGCTGACGTCCGACGATGGCAGTGCGCCCTCGGACCGGGAGCTGCTGGCGGTGCTCACCGAGATGAACGACCTCGACTCCGGACTGCGCAAGCGGCTGACCCTGCTGGTGTACGACGACATCGTGGCCGCCCACGACCACCTGGTGAGCGTCTTCGGGCTCGGCCCCGGGCCGTTGTCCTATGACGACTCGGGGCGCGCGGTGCACGGTGTCGTCGTGGTGGGCGACGGGCTGGTGTGGCTGCACCCGTCCAGCCGGCACCATGGCTTGGCGTCGCCGCGAGAGCTCGGCGCCGCGACGTGCTGCATGGCGGTGTTCGTCGACGATGTGGACGAGCACCATGCCCGCGCTGTCGCTGCCGGAGCGGAGGTGGTCAGCGAGCCGCGGGATATGGACTACGGCGTCCGGGAGTATGACGCGCGGGACCTCGAAGGAGGGCTCTGGTCGTTCATGACCGAGATCGACAACGACGGCCTTGACCGGGACGGCCCTGACCGTGACAGTCCTGGCCACGACAGGGAGGATGAAAGCGATGGCTGAGATCACGCCGTACCTCTGCGTGTCCGACGCGAAACGCGCGATCGACTGGTACGTCGACGTCCTGGGTGCCGAGGTCACCTATGACCCGATCATCATGGACGACGGTCGGGTCGGGCACGTGGAGCTGTCCGTGCAGGGTGCCCGGATGATGATGAGTGACGAGTTCACCGGTTCCGGCGTCCAGGGTCCCGCCCCGGACCGGGGCGCGGCGGTGAGCCTGCACCTGGGACCGGTGGCGGTGGATGCGCTGACTGCGCGCGCGGAGCAGCAGGGTGCGCGGGTTGACCGGGCACCGGAGGACACCGAACACGGGCGGGTCGCGGTGGTCACCGACCCGTTCGGCCACCGCTGGTTCCTCAACAACGCCGGCTGACCCCACAACGTCCTGCACCCTGCGCGTCGTACCGCACGCGCTGCAGGACGTTAGGATCGGGGACATGAGCGGTCACTCCAAATGGGCAACGACGAAACACAAGAAGGCGGTCGTCGACGCCAGACGCGGCAAGCTCTTCGCCAAGCTGATCAAGAACATCGAGGTCGCGGCGCGGAGCGGAGGCGGTGACCCGGCCGCGAACCCCACGCTGTACGACGCGATCCAGAAGGCGAAGAAGTCCTCCGTCCCCAACGACAACATCGACCGCGCGGTCAAGCGCGGCTCCGGGCTGGAGGCCGGCGCTGCCGAGTACGAGACGATCATGTACGAGGGGTACGCCCCCGGTGGCGTGGCGCTGCTGGTGGAGTGCCTGACCGACAACCGCAACCGGGCCGCGATGGAGGTCCGTACGGCGATGACGCGCGGCGGCGGGACGATGGCCGACGCGGGGTCGGTGTCGTACATGTTCAACCGCAAGGGTGTGATCGTCGTACCCAAGGAGCAGCAGGACCACCAGATCGGCGAGGACGACGTACTGCTGGCGGTATTGGAGGCCGGGGCGGAGGAGGTCAACGACCTGGGAGAGTCCTTCGAGGTGATCAGTGAGGCCACCGACCTCGTCGACGTGCGCACCGCGTTGCAGAAGGCCGGCCTGGACTACGACTCCGCGGAGCAGTCGTTCGTGCCGAGCGTCAACATCGAGATCGACAAGGACAACGCCGCCAAGGTCTTCCGCCTCATCGAGTCCCTGGAGGACTCCGACGACGTGCAGAACGTCTTCGGCAACTACGACGTCCCCGACGAGGTCCTGGCCGAACTGGACTGAGCGCGACCGAACACCCCTGAGCCACCGTTGTGGGCGTCCCGACCCCGCATTTCGGTGGCTCACAGGTGTTCGGATGGGAGGAGCGGCATGTCGCTGCCGCCGCACGGTGGGCGGAGCCGTTAGGTTGGTGCTAGATCGAACAGACGTTCGCCGGCGTGGGAAGGCCGGTGCGGGAAGGAGCGGCACGTGCGCGTGTTCGGCATCGACCCCGGGCTGACCCGATGCGGTCTCGGAGTCGTCGAGGGCGCGGTGGGTTCTCCGTTGACGGCGGTGTCCCATGACGTGCTGCGCACTCCCGCCGATGCCGACCTCGCCGACCGGCTGCTGCAGGTCGAACGGGCGGTGGAGTCCTGGATCGACCAGTTCCGCCCCGACGCCGTGGCCGTGGAGCGGGTGTTCAGCCAGCACAACCTGCGCACGGTCATGGGCACCGCCCAGGTGTCCGGGGTGGCCCTCGTGGCGGCGGCCCGGAAGGGGGTGCCGGTGGCGATGCATACGCCCAGCGAGGTCAAGGCCGCGGTGTCGGGAAGCGGACGCGCGGACAAGGCGCAGGTCACCGCGATGGTGACCCGGCTGCTGCGGCTGCCGAGCTCGCCCCGGCCGGCGGACGTGGCCGACGCGCTGGCGCTGGCGATCTGCCACCTCTGGCGGGGGTCCGCGGCCCGGCGCCTGGAGGCCGCCGTCGCCCGCGCAGGAGCGGGGAGTCCGGCATGATCGCCTCCGTCAGCGGTACCGTCGCGGCGACCCACGTCGACTCCGCGGTCGTCGAGGTCGGAGGGGTGGGGCTGCATGTGATGTGTACGCCGAGTGCGCTGGCGGCGCTGCGGGTGGGCGACACCGTGACGTTGGCCACGTCGCTGGTGGTCCGGGAGGACTCGCTGACCCTGTACGGATTCGCCGACGACGACGAGCGCAGCACGTTCGAGCTGGTGCAGACCGCCAGCGGAGTCGGGCCGAAACTGGCGCAGGCGATGGTCGCCTGCCACACCCCCGACGAGCTCCGGACCCTCGTGCAGACGGAGGACGTCGCAGGGCTGTGCCGGGTCCCGGGCATCGGCCGCAAGGGCGCGCAGCGCATCATCTTGGAGTTGAAGGACCGGATCGGGCCGGTAGCCGCGTCGACCGGCGGGTCGCCTCAGCCTGCCGCCGCTGCCGA
The DNA here is from genome assembly GCA_964385195.1 of uncultured Nocardioidaceae bacterium. GTDB lineage: Bacteria > Actinomycetota > Actinomycetes > Propionibacteriales > Nocardioidaceae > CAYLOC01. The sequence goes on along the minus strand of CAYLOC010000053.1, from coordinate 8,590 downwards.
CGGCGCGGCACCGGCGTGGCGGGAGCAGGTGCGCTCGGGCCTGCTCGGGCTCGGGTGGTCGGCCAAGGACGCAGAGGCGGCGCTGGACAACGTGGCCCCGCTCGCGGACGAGGCCGCCGGCGCGGACCAGGACATCCCGGTGGCGGAACTGCTGCGGGCCGCGCTGCGGTCGCTGGCCAAGACGTGAGGACGCAGGAGCTGACCGAGGTCGATGTCTGAAGAAGCCGCCGACCGGAGCCTGGTGTCGGCCGACGCAGACGGGGACGAGCGCGCCGTCGAGGCGGCGCTGCGTCCCAAGCGGCTCGATGACGTCATCGGGCAGGAGCGGGTCCGTGAACAGCTCGGGCTGGTGCTGGCCGCCGCCCGCGGACGTGAGCGGGCTCCCGACCACGTGCTCCTCTCCGGACCTCCCGGTCTGGGAAAGACGACACTGGCGATGATCATCGCCGCCGAGATGGAGGCAGCGCTCCGGGTCACCAGCGGGCCTGCGATCCAGCACGCCGGTGACCTCGCCGCGATCCTGTCCGGCCTCGGTGAGGGCGACGTGTTGTTCCTCGACGAGATCCACCGGATGTCCCGGCCCGCCGAGGAGATGCTGTACCTCGCCATGGAGGACTTCCGCGTCGACGTGGTGGTCGGCAAGGGCCCCGGCGCCACCGCGATCCCGCTGGAGATCCCGCCGTTCACCCTGGTCGGCGCCACCACCCGCGCCGGCCTGCTCCCGAGCCCGCTGCGCGACCGGTTCGGCTTCACCGCGCACCTGGAGTTCTACGAGCCTGGCGAGCTGCGGCAGATCGTGACCCGCTCCGCCGCATTACTGGAGGTGCAGATCGACACCCCGGGTGCGATCGAGATCGCCTCCCGCTCGCGCGGCACGCCGCGGATCGCCAACCGGCTGCTGCGGCGGGTCCGCGACTACGCCCAGGTGCGCGCCGACGGCCACGTCACCCAGCCACTCGCGCATGACGCGCTCGACCTGTTCGAGGTCGACCAGCAGGGTCTCGACCGGCTCGACCGCGGTGTCCTCGACGCCCTGTGCCGTCGCTTCGGCGGAGGGCCCGTCGGCCTGGGCACGCTTGCGGTCGCCGTGGGGGAGGAACGCGAGACCGTCGAGGAGGTCGCCGAGCCGTTCTTGGTGCGCTCGGGCTATCTCGCTCGTACGCCGAGGGGCCGGGTGGCCACTCCCGCCGCCTGGCAGCACCTGGGGCTGACCGTGCCACGCAACGCGCCCTTCCCCGACCAGGACTCGCTGTTCGACACCCCGGACTGAGGAGTGCGCCCCCTCCACTGGCGCCCCCCTACACTGGCAAGGTGTCGCCGTACGGAGTCCCTCGGCCCGGGAACGACTCGCGCAGTTGGCGCGTTCGTACGGACGCGGGCCTGCGGTAGGCTTCGCCCCTGGGTCGCGTCCCGACCGCGCCACAACAGACACCCCATGCCTGGTCCAACACCGAAGTCGGTAGAGTCCGTCGGGTGTCGTTGGCCGGGCGGCGTCCCCGCACGTACCGAAGAGATCGAGGAGACTCTGGGTGAGTTCACAGGCTTGGGCGAACATTCTGCCCATCGTCATCATCGCTGCCTTGATCTGGCTGATGATCTCGCGCCAACGCAAGCGCGCCCGGGAGACCGCCAACCTGCAGTCGTCCCTCGCCGTCGGCGCCGAGGTGATGCTCGGCAGCGGCATCTTCGGCACGATCCGTGGGCTGGAGGAGGAGCGGGTCCGCGTCGAGGTGGCCCCCGAGGTCGTGATCGCCGTCCACCGGCGCGCGGTCACCCGCGTCGTGACACCGGCTGAGGACGCCGCCGGCCCCGAGGACGCTGCCGGCCCCGAGGACGCGGTGCCGGATGCGCCGACGGACACCCCTGGGACGGGTACCGGTCAGCACCAGGTCGAGGACCCGGACAGGGAAGTGGGCTGAGTGGCAACCAAGAGTCCCCGGCCAGTCCGGACCATGCTCATCTTCATCGCCGTCATCTGTATCCTGTTCGGCGCCGCCGCGGCGCTCGGGAACTGGAAGCCCCGCCTCGGGCTGGACCTCCGGGGCGGGACCCGGATCACCCTGCAGGCGACTGCGCTGAGCGGCGGGGTGACGAGCGCCAAGCTGAACCAGGCGGTGCAGATCATCACCTCCCGTGTCAACGGGCTCGGTGTCTCCGAGGCGTCGGTCAGCACCCAGGGCAGCGACATCATCGTGGTGGAGATCCCGGGCAAGGCCGACCCGGACATCAGCCGCTCCATCGGCGAGACCGCCCAGCTGCGGTTCCGGCTCGTCGCGAAGGTGCTGGGTCCACTGAACCCGCAACAGCAACAAGGGGACAAGAAGGTCACCTACCCCAAGCCGGAGCAGACCCCCACTCCCGGCGCAGTGACGACGCCGCCCGC
>CAYLOC010000053.1:0-6107 GCA_964385195.1 uncultured Nocardioidaceae bacterium | reverse complement strand
CCACCGAGGGGAAGAAGCGTCCGGCCGCGGGGTGGATGAGCGACGACAACGGATCGGGGGGAAAGAACTCCGGGAGCAAGGAGACCGAGACGCCGCAGCCTGCGCCACCAGCACTGCAGCCGCCGAACCTGGTCGACATCAAGGACCCGTATGCGTGGGTGCGCAACCCGCCGCAGCAGTGGCTGCAGAAGCTCCAGTCGTTCCGCTGCTCCGAGAGCGAGTCGGGGACCCAGCGGCTGGACCTGCCCGACCAGCCGCTGCTGGCGTGTGACGAACAGGGAAACCGGTATCTGCTGGGGCCGGCGATGGTCGAGGGGACACACGTCAGCGATGCCAGCTACGGCATCCCGCAGAACCAGGTCAACTACGTCGTCAACGTCGACTTCGATGGCACCGGCGGTAAGAAGTTCTACGAGGTCACCCAGAAGATCGCGAAGAACAACACCGCCAGCCCGAACTCCGGTGAGCAGCTGGCGATCGTCCTCGACGGCGAGGTGAAGTCTGCGCCGACCAACGACGACCCGATCCCCGGTGGCCGGGCCCAGATCTCCGGCAGCTCCGCCAATCCGTTCACCCAGCAGGAGGCGGAGAACCTCGCCAACGTGTTGAAGTACGGCGCGCTGCCGCTGAGCTTCTCCATCCAGCAGGTGTCCGACCAGGGCCCGGAGCTCGCGGCCAACCAGCTCGACGCCGGTATCCTCGCCGGCATCATCGGGCTGTTGCTGGTCGTGCTGTATGCGCTGATGTACTACCGCGGCCTGTTCATCGTGGTGGTGTCCTCGCTCGTGATCGCTGGTCTGATGACCTACGCCTGCGTCCTGCTGCTCGGGCACGCCTACGGCTTCACCCTGACCCTGCCGGGCATCGCCGGTCTGATTGTTGCGGTGGGTATCACCGCGGACTCGTTCATCGTCTATTTCGAGCGATTACGTGACGAGGTGCGCGACGGGCGAACGTTGCGCACCTCGGTCGAGACCGGCTGGGCCCGGGCGCGGCAGACGATCCTTGCCGCCGACGGTGTGTCGATCCTCGCCGCGTTGATGCTGTACATCTTCGCGATCGGCGACGTGAAGGGCTTCGCGTTCACCCTCGGCCTGACCACGGTCATCGACGTGTTCGTGGTGTTCTTCTTCACCCACCCGACCATGACCCTGCTCGCCCGTACCCACTTCTACGGCCAGGGACACAAGTTCTCCGGTCTGGACCGGCAGCACCTGGGGATGCCGCCGCTTCGGCGACGCACCCGTACGGCGGGAGGCGAGGCCTGATGTCCAAGCTCGGGCAGATCGGCGCCCACCTCTACCAGGGCAAGATCTCGATCAACTTCGTCGGGAAGTGGCGGCTGTGGTATGCCATCTCCGGCCTGATCGTGCTGCTCGCGATCGCCGGTCTCGTCGGGCGTGGTTTGAACTTCGGCATCCAGTTCGAGGGTGGCGTGCAGTTCAAGGCGCTGGTGCAGAAGGCGCCGGCGTCCATGGTCGACAACATCACCACTGCGGTCGTCGACACCGGCATCGAACCCGCAGCCAACCCGATCGTGCTCACCTCCGGGGAGAACTCGGTCCTGGTACAGACCAGCGAACTCAGCCTGGACCAGCAGGACGTGATCGCCAAGGCGATCAAGGACGCCGGCGCCACCGAGGTCAGTCCGACCTCGATTGGTCCCACGTGGGGCGCCGCGGTGGCCAAGAAGGCCCTGACCGGGTTGATCGTCTTCGTCATCCTGGTCGTGATCTTCATCTGGATCTACTTCCGAGAATGGCGAATGTCGGTCGCCGGCATGGTGGCCCTGGCACACGACCTGGTCATCACCGTCGGCGTCTACGCCCTGACCGGCTTCGAGGTCACACCGGCCACCGTGACCGGCGTACTGACGATCCTCGGCTACTCGCTGTATGACACCGTCGTCGTGTTCGACAAGGTGCGGGAGAACACCCGCGGCCTCCAGTCCTCCACGCGGTACACGTACGCCGAGGCGGCCAACCTGGCGGTCAACCAGACCCTGGTGCGGTCGATCAACACCTCGATCGCCGCGTTGCTCCCGGTCGCAGCCATCCTCTACGTCGGGACCTTCATCCTCGGCTCCGGGCCGCTGAAGGACCTGGCACTGGCGCTGTTCGTCGGGATGGCCGCCGGGGCCTACTCCTCGATCTTCATCGCGACCCCGCTCGCGTCGCAGTTGAAGATGCGGGAGCCGGCGATGGTGGCCCAGGCGAAGCGGGTCGCGAACCGGCGGCGGCAGCGCGGCGTCGACCCGACAGCCGACGCAGCGCCCGCGGCGGAGCCGGAGGAACAGGACACGCTCGCGGCCGGTGTCACCGCCACCGCGTCCGGGGAGGCCACCGCAGCCCTGCATCCCGGGCGGGAGATGAGCAGTGTGCATTCCAAGCGGTCCCAGCCGCGGCGGCAGTCGCGGTCCCGGCGCGGCAAGCGACGATGAGCCGCTCCGGCGAGGCCGCCGGACTGATCGGTGACCTGGTCCGCGACGTCCCCGACTTCCCCGAGCCGGGCGTGGTGTTCAAGGACATCACGCCGCTGCTGGCCGATCACTGTGGGTTCACCGCGGTGGTGGAGGATCTGGCCGACGCCGGACGGGACGATTCCGGCAATTCAGCGGTCGACAAGGTCGTCGGCATCGAGGCCCGCGGGTTCATCCTCGCCGCCCCGATCGCGCTGGCGCTGGGGGCCGGGTTCGTGCCGGTGCGCAAGGCCGGCAAGCTGCCCGGCCCGACGTACCGCGAGTCCTACTCCTTGGAGTACGGCGAGGCGACGCTGGAGATCCACCGTGACGCATTGCTCCCCGGGGACCGGGTGCTGGTCGTCGACGACGTCCTCGCCACCGGCGGCACCGTCGCTGCCACCGCAGCGCTCGTCCGCGGCAGCGGCGCCACGGTGACCGGCATCGCCGTACTGCTGGAACTGGCGTTCCTGCAGGGTCGGGCTCGCGTAGGAGAGGCGCCGCTCACCGTGCTGCACGTGGTGGCGTAGGGGCGTCGGCAAAACAGGGTGCCTCGTCAGGCAACCCCGGAGGCGGCGGCTGCGTGTAACCTACGGCAACGGACATTGCGCACGGCAATCGGGCCGGGGCAATCGGTCGGCCATGGAACGGGGGAAACTGGAGTGAACAGGCACCAAGTGGGCTATGTCGCTACGGCGATGCTGGTCGTGGCAGGGTCGGTCGGAGCAGGTGCTGCACCGGCCGCCGCCGCGGGTCGGTCCGACTCGGACAACGCGAGAATCATCACATTGAACAAGCCCACGCCCAGGGTGATCTTCGAGGACAACACCGTCGCCCTCAGCGGTCGGTTGAATACCGGCAACAAGGGCAAGATCCTGACATTGCAGCGCAAGCACCGCAACGGGACCTGGACCACCTGGGCCCGTGCCACGACACGCGACGACGGGAAGTTCACGTTCCACGTCCGCCCCACCGACCCTGGCAACCGGGTCGTCCGCATCTTCCATGCCACCGCCAAGGGCCCGCAGATCTCCAACCAGCGGTGGGTGCGGGTGAAGAACCGGTCGCTGTCGATCTCCATGAACCGTCAGACCTACCAGCCCTTCGGAAACATCGTCGTGAGCGGCGACGTTGTGGGCCGGAACTTCCGACATGCATTGAAGATCCAGCGACGCACCGGCGGACGCTGGCACACCATCCGGAAGGTGAGCACCGGGAAGTACGGCCACTTCTACCGGCACCTGCCCAACAACGTCCCCGGGGCCTGGAAGATCCGGGTCATCTGGCCCGGCGCGCGCCCCGGCAACGGCCGCCCCGCGGACGGCACGATGGAGTACTCCGGAGCGAAGAGGTTCACCGTCGTCCGGGCGCTGCACCCCGTGGTGACACGTACCACCCGCAAGCAGCTGGGCGGGAGCTACCACGACGGCTGCCCCGTGGCCGCGTCCCAGCTGCGCAATGTGCGGCTGAACTACTGGAAGTTCGACCGCCGACACCTCGGACGGGGCACGCTTGTCGTCCGGGCGTCGGTGGTCGGTGACACCAAACGGATCTGGCGCCGAGCGCTGACGGTGAAGTATCCGTTCCGCAAGATCATCCCCACTGCGCACTACGGCGGCGACGACGTGCGGGCCATGTGGGCCGACGACACCTCTGCCTTCAACTGCCGGAAGGTCACCGGGGACCCGACGTCGGTGTCGCCGCACTCCTACGGGACCGCGTACGACGTCAACACCGTGGAGAACCCCTACATGGACGTGCACGGGACCTGGTGGCCCAGGAACAAGGGGTACAAGTACCGTGACCGCAGCACTCCCCGGCGGGGCATGCTGTACGGCGGCTCAGCGGTCACCAAGAAGTTCGGCGCGGAGGGGTTCTTCTGGGGCGGACGCTGGTCCCACCCCGACTACCAGCACTTCGAGCCGAAGGGTGCCTCGAACGCCACCCCCGGGCTGACCCCCGCACCCACGACGTCCGGTCCCCTGGACCGGACGGTGCTGCCGGCCCCACGTGCCCTGGGGTCGGGCTGGACCCGGTACGCCGATCCGGGCAGCCCCGAACAGGGCTTCACCGGGAACGGGAGCTTCGCCCACGCCCGCGACACCTCGCAGGTGGCAGCGGAGGTCCTGCCGCTGGGTTGTGCGGACCGGCCCCAGGTGTCGCTGCCCCGGGTTACCGCGGCGCTGCAGGGGACCTACCGTTCGCGATCGGGCCATTCCGCCCAGGTGGTGGTGATGCAGTTCGCCTCCGCCGATGCCGCCTCGCAGTACTTCGCCGCGCTGGGCACGACGCTGCGCGCGTGCCGGGTCCCCGACGGTCGCAGCGGGGTGAGCGTGGACGTCACGGCCGAACAGCCCGGCTTCCGCACCGCCCGGCGTACCCTCGGTGACGGCACGACGTGGACAGAGACCGATGTGCGGCACGGTGACCGCGTGGCGGTCCTGCTCGCCGACGGCCCGGTCGGTGGCTCCGTCGGTGGCTCGGCGCAGATGCGGAGGGCACTGGCTGGTCCGCTTCGGTAGGGAGGCTGGCCCGTTTGCGTAGAATGAACGTGAACGGATCCACGTGTCGGGGACACCGACACGGCGCAGCCCAGCGTCCGCAAACCCGGGAGCAGCCACCGTGGCAGACGAAGTCCTCACCACCCCGCAGCAGGCGGGGACCGACGAGGGCGGCGCCGCGCCCAGCCGCCGGATGCGGACCCGGCTGGCGCGGATCGGGCGGAACCAGGCGGTTGACCCCGTCCTGGAGCCGCTGCTGCGGGTGGTGCACCAGACGCACCCCAAGGCCGACCTCGCGCTGATCGAGAAGGCGTACCACACCGCCGAACGGCACCACCGTGGCCAGAGCCGTAAGAGCGGGGACCCCTACATCACCCATCCGCTCGCGGTCGCGTCCATCCTCGCCGAGCTGGGGATGACGCCGGCCACGATCTGCGCCGCACTGCTGCACGACACGGTCGAGGACACGCCGTACACACTGGCCCAGCTCACCGACGACTTCAGCGAGGAGGTGGCGCTGCTCGTCGACGGCGTCACCAAGCTGGAGCGGGTCAAGTACGGCGACTCCGCGCAGGCCGAGACCATCCGCAAGATGGTCGTCGCGATGAGCAAGGACATCCGGGTCCTGGTCATCAAGCTCGCCGACCGGCTGCACAACATGCGCACGATCCGGTTCCTCAAGCGGCCGAAGCAGGAACGGATCGCGACCGAGACACTGGAGATCTACGCGCCACTGGCCCACCGGCTCGGCATGAACACGCTGAAGTGGGAGCTGGAGGACCTCTCGTTCGCCACGTTGCACCCCCGGGTGTACGACGAGATCGTCCGGCTGGTCGCGCAGAAGGCGCCGGCGCGTGACGACTTCCTTGCCACCGTCATCGACCAGGTGCAGTCCGACCTCCGCGGCTCCAAGATCAAGGCCACGGTGACCGGCCGCCCCAAGCACTACTACTCGATCTACCAGAAGATGATCGTGCGCGGCCGGGAGTTCACCGACATCTACGACCTGGTCGGCATCCGCATCCTCACCGAGTCCGTGCGGGACTGCTATGCCGTCCTCGGTGTGCTGCATGCCCGCTGGAACCCGGTCGCCGGCCGGTTCAAGGACTTCATCGCGATGCCGAAGTTCAACATGTACCAGTCGCTGC
>CAYLOC010000052.1:0-17561 GCA_964385195.1 uncultured Nocardioidaceae bacterium | reverse complement strand
GCCGTGACCGAGCTGCGGGTGCTGACATACAACATCGAGGGCGCGCGCCATCGCCGCCCGCTCGCCGAGGTGGTCCGGGCGGTGTCCCCCGACGTGCTGGTGGTCAACGAGACGCCGCACCGGATGCGGGTCGTCCGCCGGCTCCGGGACCGGCTGGTGCACGAGTGGGGCCTGGAGCCGGTCGTCGACGGCCGGCTCGGCGGTGGCAACATGGTCTGCCTGGGCGAGAACGTCTCGGTGTCACAGGTCGCGGTACGGCGGCTCCCCCAGCCCCGGTTCCAGCCACACCGTGGCGTGGTCGTCGCACAGTGCGAGGTGGCCGGTACGCCGTTCGGGGTCGTGGGCGTCCACCTCTCCCTACGGCGGGCGCGCGAGCGCCGCAGAGAGACCGCCCGGGCTCTCGCGGAGGTGGACCGGCTGCAGGGCCCCGTGGTCGTGGCCGGTGACCTCAACGAGCCGGCGGGCGACCCGTCCTGGCGAGCGCTCCGGGGGGCGGGTTTCGCCGACCACGCCGCCGTCGACGCACTCACGTTCCCTGCCTGCGCCCCGACCCGCCGGATCGACGCGGTGCTGGTGCGGGGGGCGCCCGTCGTCGACCACCGGGTGCCGGACCTGGACCCGCGGCTGCTGGCCGCGGCCAGTGACCACCTGCCGGTGCTGGCCACGCTCCGACTGCCGTGACCCGTCCGACCGGCCCCCGCGGCAACCCCCTTGGCTCAGTCGGACGAACCCGGGTGCCAGGTGAGCTGGTGCAGGTGGCCGTCGACGCCGCGGTAGACGACGTACTGGGTGCCGTCCGGGCCGACCCGGTACGCGGGTGACCCGGCCGCGTCGGGAGCGCCGGCGGCCTTCGTGAGGTCGGTGTGGCTGACCTGGCCGGAGCCGCCGCCATCCTGGGGCGTGGAGCCGGTCACGGTGATCCCGACGCCGTTCCAGGCCTGCACGCAGTCGCGGTGGCAGTCCTCGCCGTACAGCTCCTGCGCGTGGTGCGCGGTCAGGTCGGCGAAGGCCTGGAAGTCCGCGTCGGGCTGCAACGCCGGGTCGATCGCGGTCGCGTACCACACGTGTCCGGCCTTCTCCCACGCGTAGCCACCGACGGCTGTCGCGAACAAGTAGAACGCGTGGTTGGGGATCCCGGAGTTGATGTGCACGCCCCCATTGTCGTCGGTGGTGTCCACGTATCCGCTCATCGTGCCCGGTTGGGGGTCCTTGCCCAGGACGGGGTCGTCGTACGCCGTGCCGGGCGCTTTCATCGATCGCAGCGCGACGCCGTGCACCCTGCTAGTGAACAGCCCCTCCCCGATCAGCCAGTCGGCCTTGTCGGCGGTCGGGGCCGGGTCCTGGGCGTACTGCTTGACCAGCGACCCGAACACGTCCGACATCGACTCGTTCAGGGCCCCGGACTGCCCCTGGTATTTCAGGTTGGACTCCGACGCCGTCACGCCGTGGGTGAGCTCGTGTCCCACGATGTCGACCGCGATCGTGAACCGGTTGAAGTACTTGCCGTCACCGTCGCCGAAGACCATCTCGGTGCCGTCGAAGAACGCGTTGTCGTAGTTCGTGGAGTAGTGCACGCAGCCCAACAGGGTCGCTCCACGGCCGTCCCAGGAGTTCCGCTGGTAGATCTGCCAGTACAGCCGCCAGGTGTCCCCGAGACCGTCGTAGGCCTCGTTCACCGCGACGTCGGAGGACTGGGGGGCGCCCTCCTTGCGCACCACGGTGCCGGGAAGGTCGGTGGTGTGCTTGACGTCGTAGATGTCGCGGTCGACGGCCGGCGCCCCGGCGTGCTCTGTCGCCGCGTCGGCTGCTGGAGCCCTCCCCGGGGACGGCACGAGCTTCCGCGTGGTGCGGGTCTGCGCGTCCAGACCGAGCGCGGCGACCGCACGTTGCCGATCCTCCTCGTCGCCGTTGGTGGCCAGAGCCTCCAACAGGTGCGGAGGCAGGATCTGGCAGCGGTCCGGATGCATGGTGCTCATGGCGTACTCCTTTGTGGGCAGGGTCCTCCCCTGCTGGGTGGTGGTGGCGGTGGTCACGCGCCACCGGATCGCTGGAGGAGCCACTGGATGAGGTCCGCAGTGGCACCGCTCGGCAGGGGGTCGTGGACGGCGACATGTTCCTCTGCGGCATCCTCGCTGATCCGCAGCCGGTACTCCCGGGCGTCGGGCACCACCGTGGGGGGTTGATGCTCCCCGCGCGCCTCGTCCCGCGACCGGCGGGCCAGCGCCTCGACGTGGTCGGCTTCATGCGGCTCCAGGTCGGCGGTGTCGACCTCGACGTCCTTGGCGAGCCCGGGCAGGTAGGCGACGCCTCCTGACTGCTGCAACGTGATCCGCATCCTCGGCCCTCCTTGCCGATGAGGAGGCCCGGTCCCGCCGCTGGATACGCCGGTGCCACGACCGGCCTCCCCTCCATTGTGCGCTGGAGCCCCTGCATCCCGCTGACCGCAGACGGGGCGAGCCTGCGCCGGCACCGAAACCCGACCCGGCACAATGGACGACGGCCAGGCCGCGTCCGCGGCACCACGCCCCGACCCAGGAGAACGCTCGACCACGATGGCCCGCCGTAAGAAGACCGCCAGCCCACCGCCCGAGGACGACTTCGACGAGCACATCGTCGACATCGACGTCGAGGACGAGATGCGTAGCTCCTACCTGGAGTACGCCTACTCCGTCATCTACTCCCGCGCCCTGCCGGACGCGAGGGACGGGCTGAAGCCGGTACAGCGCCGGATCCTGTACACGATGAGCGAGATGGGGCTGCGGCCCGACCGCGGCCACGTCAAGAGTGCCCGCGTCGTCGGTGAGGTGATGGGGCGGCTGCACCCGCACGGCGACTCCGCGATCTACGACGCGCTGGTGCGGATGGTGGAGCAGTGGTCGATGCGGCTGCCTCTGGTCGACGGGCACGGCAACTTCGGCTCACCCGACGACCCACCCGCCGCGATGCGCTACTCCGAGTGCCGCATGGCGCCGGCGGCCCTTCCGATGACGCAGGGCACCGACGAGGACACCGTCGACTTCAAGGCGAACTACGACGGGCAGGAGACCGAGCCGGTCGTCCTCCCTGCCGCGTTCCCCAACCTGCTGGTCAACGGAGCCAGCGGGATCGCGGTCGGGATGGCCACCAACCTCGCCCCCCACAACCTCGTCGAGGTCGTGCAGGCGCTCCGGCACCTGATCGACCACCCCGACGCCGACACCGACGACCTGATGCGGTTCGTACCCGGCCCGGATCTGCCGACCGGCGGCAAGATCGTGGGCCTGGACGGGATCCGGGACGCCTACGAGACCGGCAAGGGCTCGTTCAAGATCCAGGCGTCGGCACGCGTGGAACAGGTCAGCCCGCGGCGCAAGGGGATCGTGGTGACCCAGCTCCCGTACAACGTCGGCCCCGAGCGGGTGGTGGAGCGCATCGTGTCACTGGTGCAGGCGAAGAAGCTGAAGGGCATCGCCGACATCAAGAACCTCACTGACGAGACCAGGGGCCTCCAGCTGGTCATCGAGGTCAAGAACGGCTTCAACGCCGACGCGCTGCTGGCGGAGCTGTACAAACACACCCCGCTGGAGGAGTCGTTCGCGATCAACGCCGTGGCCCTGGTCGACGGACAGCCACGAGTGATGACGCTGAAGGAGATGCTGCAGGTCTACCTTGAGCACCGGTACGACGTGGTGCGGCGCCGGTCGGCGTACCGCAGGCAGAAGGCCCGGGACCGCCTGCATCTGGTCGCGGGGCTGCTCATCGCGATCCTCGACATCGACGAGGTCATCCAGCTGATCCGGTCCAGCGACAACACCGAGAACGCCCGGGAACGGTTGATCGCAGTGTTCGACCTGACCGACGTGCAGGCCCGCTACATCCTCGACATGCCGTTACGGCGGCTCACCCGCTACTCCCGGCTGGAGCTCGAGCAGGAGCAGACCGAGCTGGAGCAGACCATCGAGCACCTGACCGCCCTGCTGGAGGACGACGGCCTGCTCAAGCAGACGACCGGGGACGAGCTGGCCGAGGTGGCCAAGCAGCACGGCAGCACCCGCCGTACCGTCCTGCTGGAGTCCAGCGGAACCCAGGCGACCGCCGCGGTCCCGCTGGAGGTCGCCGACGACCCGTGCCACGTGCTGCTCTCCTCCACCGGGCTGCTGGCCCGCACCACGACCGACGACCCACTGGGGTCCGGCGGGGCACGCGCCCGACACGACGCGATCATCGCCACTACGCGCACGACCGCTCGCGGGGAGGTGGGACTCCTGACGACGACGGGCCGCGTCATCCGGCTGTCGGTGCTGGACCTGCCCGCCTTGCCGCCCACGGCGAATGCGCCCAACCTGCAGGGGGGCGCGCCGATGTCGGAGATCGTGGGGCTCGCCCCGGACGAACGGGTGCTGTCGGTGGTTCCGCTGACGACGGAGTCGCTGGGCCTCGCGCTCGGCACCCGCAACGGGCTGGTCAAACGCGTCCAGCCGGAAGTGCTGACCAAGGACTCCTGGCAGGTGATCTCCCTGGCCGAGGGTGACGCGCTCGTAGGAGCGGTCGAGCTGGTCAGCGAGGACGACGACCTGGTGTTCGTGTCCTCCGATGCCCACCTCCTGCGGTTTCCCGCTGCCGCGGTCCGCCCCCAGGGCCGGTCCGGCCGCGGGATCGCGGGGATCCGGCTCGGGGAGGGCGCACATGCGGGGTTCTTCGGTGCCGTTGACCCGTCCGCGGAGAACCTGCTCGTCACGGTCGCGGGCTCGCAGGGAGCACTGCCGGGCACCGAACCGGGCACCGTCAAGGTGACGCCGCTCTCGGCGTACCCGGGCAAGGGCCGGGCGACCGGCGGGGTGCGGTGTCACCGGTTCCTCAAGGGCGAGGACGTGCTGCTGACCGCGTTTGCCGGAGCGGCGCCGGTGCGGGCGGCCGCGGCAAGCGGAGCACCGGTGGACCTGCCCGAGCCGACCGACCGCCGCGACGGGTCGGGTACGCCGGCCCCCCAACCGATCGCGGCGATCGGCGCGTTGCGGGCTTCGTAACCGCCACCACCAGACGGCGTTTGCCTTGTAAACAAGGCAAACGCACCGTCAGCGTGGCAAATTTGGCCCGCCCACGGTACACGTGCCTTGCTCACTCACCGGGTGGACAGTAGCCGCCTGCGGAGACGGTGTTACTCGTCGGTAAGTGGTCACTACCGACCCGATTGTCGCTGGTTCCCTTGTCGTTTGTGACCACTTCTTGCCCCGATCCGATCATCATGCCGCCGACGGGCGCGAGCAGCGTTGCCGCCTCTGTTTCCGGGTCGCAGCTGGCCACTCCTCAGCCACCTCCTCGCCCGAAAGCCCGCACCCTCTCACGCCGTACCACACAGGTCGAACCGCGGCGAGGGCTGCACCTCACACATGGCAGGCTGTCCTTCGTGCGTTCACTGCTCCTGGTCGTTGCTGCCGCGCTCCTCGTGGCCGTCTCGGCATGCTCCGGCGGCTCGTCATCGTCGGAGTCGCCGCAGCAGCAGCTCGCGCAGGCGAAGAAGAGTGTGGACTCCGCCGACTACATCGGGTTCACCATCACCGGAAGCAACCTCCCCGAGGGCACGCCGGTGCTGAAGAAGGCATCCGGGACGGGGACGCACGCGCCGGCGTTCACCGGCACCGTCGATGTCGACACCGGTGTCGACATCCAGGCGCAGGTGGTCGTGGTCGACGGCTCGGTCTATGCCGAGCTGCCGTTCGCCGGCTGGACCACGATCGACCTGCAGAAGTACGGCGCCCCCGACCCGGCACGCCTGATGAGCACCGACCACGGGATCTCCGCGCTCCTGACCCGGACCACGGAACTCTCTGCTGGTAAGCCCGAACGCCACGGCCACGACGTACTGACCACCATCAGGGGCTCGCTCCCGGCAAGCGCGGTGGCGAGCCTGTTCCCGACAGCGGGACGCGACGGCGACTTCGCGGTGACCTACACCGTCACCGAGGACGACTCCCTGCGCGCTGTCTCCCTGACCGGCGCCTTCTACGCCGGCCACGGCGGGGACACCACCTACCGCATCAAACTCGACCTGGCCGCGGACCCCGTCACCATCACGGCGCCGAAGTGACCGTACGCCGGTCGGCGCGGGGTCTGCTCGCCGTCGCCGCGACCGCGGTGGGCTTCGCGGCCGCGGACACCTACGTCGTCGTGCTGGCCCTGCCGGACATGATGAGCACGGTCGGTCTCAGCATCGACCAGCTCCAGCGTGCCGCCCCGATCATCTCCGGGTTCCTGCTCGGTTACGTGGCGATGCTGCCGTTGGTGGGGAAGATCGCCGACCTGCGTGGCCGGGTCCCCGTGCTGGTGGGGTCCCTGGTGGTGTTCGCCGTTGGATCGCTGGTGACGGCCTCGGCGTACGACCTGCACTCGATGGTGGTGGGCCGGTTCCTGCAAGGGGCCGGCGGCGGTGGCCTGGTCCCCGCCACGCTGGCGCTCGTCGCCGACCGGTGGCCGGCGCAGCGGCGCGGAGTGCCGTTGGGCGTGGTGGGGGCGGTCCAGGAGTTCGGCGCGGTGGCGGGTCCGTTGTACGGCGCGGTGGTGCTGGCGCTTTCGGTGTGGCAGACGATCTTCTGGGTCAACCTCGTCGCGAGCGTCCTCCTCGTCCTCGCACTCCTCCTCGCCGAGAAGTCAGAACCTCGGCGACACGCCGCGCAAACGCGCGAAGTTCTGACTTCTCGGCCGGTGGATGTCGCGGGGATGGTGCTCGGGGGGCTCGCGTGCGTCGCCCTGGCGTTGGTGCTGATCGAGCCGTCGGTACTGACGACGGGGTTGACGACGGGGCTGGCGTTCATCCCCTACGCCGGGGACACCCGCTGGTCCACGGCCGTGGCTTTCACCTGCTACGCGTTGACCGCAGCGTTCGTCGTACGGGAGACCACCGCCCAGCGCCCGCTGATCCGGCTGCGGGGGCTCCCGGGTCTTGCCCGCTCCGCCGACGCCGCGGGAGCGGTGCTGCTGGGCCTGGGCCTGGCCGGGATCGTGCTGGCCTTCTCCACGGCGGACCCGCAGGTGCAGGTGATCTCGCCGTGGGGGCCCTGGTTCCTCGCGGGTAGCGCGGTCGCGTTCGTCGGCTTCTGGTGGCGGCACCGGCGTACGACGGAGGGGCTGGTGCCGCGCGGCACGTTCTCGCGCGGGCCCGCGTGGGGGTCGGTGGTGGTGAGCCTCTTCGTGGGTGCCGCGCTCATCGCTGCGCTGGTCGACATCCCGGTGTTCGCCCGGATCACGGTGTTCCCGGACTCCCAGATCAAGGCGGCGCTGGTGCTGGTGCGGCTCCTGGCGGCGGTCCCGGTCGGAGCGCTGCTGGGTGGATGGTGCCTGCGCCGGCTCGACGCGGCGTGGGTGTCCGCGGCCGGGATGGCACTGAGCGCGCTGTGCTTCTGGCGCATGTCGGTGTGGGGTGCGGACTCGCTGCAGCATCCGGTCGTCACGGTGCCGCTGGTCCTGTGCGGCCTGGGCTTCGGTCTGTCGATCGCGCCGGTGAACGCGGCGCTGTTGGCGGCGACTCGGCAGCGGGTGCACGGGCTGGCCTCTGCCTTGCTGGTCGTGGCCCGGATGGTCGGGATGCTCGTCGGCCTGTCGGTACTGACCGCAGTCGGACTCCGTCAGTTCTATGCGGCCGCTGCGGCCGCACCGAGCGTGGCTCAGGTCTGCGGTTCGGACACGATGTGCCCGGGCTACATCGACGTACTCAAGCAGGCAGGCGTGGCGCAGGTCCAGGCCGTGTTCGCCGGTGCCGCGATCTGCGCGGCTATCGCGGCCGTCCTCTCGGCGGTTCTTCTTCGCACCCGACCAGAAAGCCGTTCGACAACGGGGCGCGCCGCTGCTTGACTGCCCTGATGAGTTCGGGCGCGGACACATCGGTGCGCTCCGCCCTTCGCCGCGCGGTGAAGGACGCGTTGAAGCGACGTGACCGGAGGACCGCTGACGTCTACCGCTCGGCGCTCGCAGCCATCGACAACGCCGAGGCGGTCCCGGCGAACGAGACAGCGCGCACCGGCGCCATCGGTGCCTCCGCAGTCGGTGTGGGACGGACCGACACCCCACGACGTTCGCTGACCGAACGGCAGATGATGGCCGTCGTCGCTGCCGAGGCGCAGGAGCGCCGGACGGCCGCCGCCCTCGTCGAAGCGACGCACCCGGCGACGGCAGAACGCCTGCGCCAGGAGGCTGTGGCCCTGCAGGCCTTCGCCGACCCGCTGCGCACCGACTGACTCCCCGCCTACGGCCCGTGTCACGGCGGAAACCACAGGTCACTTTTCCATCGCGGTAAGATTACGTTTTCATAACGTGGGTACGTCTCTTGTTGCCCAGTCCACGGTCACCGTTGGGGGAGAAGGAGCGCCCGGTTGCCCACCGTGCAGACCCCGAGCGTGCAGACCCCGAGCGTGCAGACCCCGAGCCGGGGGGCGGCCGCCACGGCATGCCCCCGACGCCCGCACCGGCGCGGACCCGAGATCGCGGTACGCCTGCTCGGCATCGTCGCAGCGTTCCTGGCGTTCGGCCTCCTGGGACTACTCCTCGGCGTCTGGCGGCTGCGACCCGGACGCCGTCGGGCCGACCTGACGTGTCGGTCCTGCCGGCGCCGCCGTACCGCGGCGCTCGCCGGAACGATTCTCCTGGCGGGACTGGCGGTCACCGGGTCCGGACTGGCCGTGCAGCAACACTTCAGCGGACCGACGCTCCCCCGTTGCACCACCGAGCGCCCCAGTATCGCTGCGGGGACCCAAGGCCACCTCCGCCTGCCGGCCTCCGGGCCACTGTGGTCGACAACCCGCCAGGTCCTGACGGCTCCGATCTCCGGGCTGGCGCGGTACTACGTGAACCATCGCGGCGGCGGACTCTGCGAGGTGGGGTCGATCACCATGGCGTTCCTGCCCTCGGCCGCTTCCCAGTCCGACGTCACCGTCGGCAGCCTCGTTCTCGCCGGGACCACCACCGCTTCCCTCAGCGACGGCCAGCGGAAGGCTCTGGCCCGGCACGAGTCCCGCCACATCACCCAGTGGGCAATCCTGACGCTGGCCGGAGGGCCGGTGGCGATGCCGGTGCTGTACGCCACGGACGACTCCTTCTTCCCCGGCCCCCGGAACCACTTCGAACGCGCCGCCGGCTTGCACGACGGCGGCTACCCACAGCCGACTGCCTTCGGGCCACGGCCCCAGTGGGCCAAGGTCACCGTCATCGGGCTGATCCTGCTTGCCGTCTTCCGGCGGCGGCTCCGGTGGGTCTCCCGCCTGCTCATTGCCGGTGCTGTGGCCCGCCGGGCCCACGAGGACGGGCGCTGCCCCCTGCACAGCCGCGGCTGGTTCCGGCTGGGGTCCACGGCGACGTCCAACACTCATGACTTGTGACCACGGACCCGGGCTCCGTACCCTGGGTATACAGGCCTGTGAAAGTAGGGAGGGGCGACCGGATGCCCGGGACCGACCCGGCGAGCCCGCTGACACCGAGCGCCCAGCGGATCCTCGATGTGGCCTCGGAGTTGTTCTACGCCCACGGCATCCATGCCGTCGGCGTCGACACGATCGCGGCCGAGTCCGGGGTCACCAAACGCACGCTGTACAACCGGTTCGGCTCCAAGGACGCGCTGGTTGCGGCGTACCTCCAGCAACGTCACGAGGCGTGGTGGGCACACCTGGAGTCACGAGTCGCCGCAGCGGACCCGCCACGAGCATTGGCGGTGTTCGACGCCTCCATCGACAGCCCCCTGGAGGTCCATCGCGGGTGCGCATTCCTCAACGGGGCGGGTGAGCTGCCGGCCGACCACCCCGGCTTCGCGGTGATCCGGGCCCACAAGCACGCCGTACGCCGACGGCTGGCCGAGCTCGTCGCCGAGGCCGGACCCGAGGAGGATCCGGAGACGCTGGCCGAGCATCTGTTCCTTCTCCTGGAGGGCGGCATCGCCGACCGCGGGATCGATGCCGAGCACATCAAGCGGGCCCGGGACCTGGCCCGAGGGATACTCGCGGGCTGAGCATCGTGCCGCCTAGAGTCTGCAGGGTGGACTCCGGTGACACGTTGTCAGCCACCCGCACCGCCCTGCGCCTGGTGGCGCGGCCGGTGAGCGTACCGACCGCCCGGGCATTCGTCGACACCACCCTCCACGAATGGGGCTGCGCGCGTCTGGCCGGCGACGTGTCGCTGTGCATCGACGAGCTGGCCACCAATGCGGTCCTGCACAGCGAGTGCAGCTACTTCGAGGTCGAGCTGGAGAAGCATCCCGGTCCGTCGGTCCGCGCCGCAGTGACCGACTCCGGCAGCGGGTCCGCCGACGTGCTCGCCCGGCAGCCGGAGCTGAGCGACGCCTGCCGAGAGGACCTGACCGGCGAGGACCCCTCCAGCACGGGTCGGGGAATGTTCCTGGTCTCCATCCTCGCCACCGTCTGGGGCATCGAGGAGTTCCCGGTCGGCAAGCGGGTCTGGGCAGAGTTTCATGCCGCGTCCGTGCAGAAGAGCGACCGTCCCGCTCGAACGGAGGCACACATCACCCGCAGCCCTGACCGTGCTGCGGCGATGGAGATCTTCCAGGACTGGCCCGTGGTCCGATTCCGGCAGTGCCCGGCGGCCCTGTTGCTTGCCCACGACGACAACATCGCGGAGTACACCCGCGAGCTGCAGCTGCTGGGTGACCTCTTGGACGACCCCGCCTTCCAGCGCCTCGGCGACGTCTTGTCGGACTACGTCGCCCAGCACGCGACGAACTGGAACCCGGCGCGGATCATCGCCCACCACGCCGTCCGGACCGGGAAGGAGCGTGTCGACATCGAGGTGCTGGCCTCGCAGGACGTCCGTGCCAGCATCACCAACCTGCGTGCCCTCGTCTCCGAGGCGGAGTCACTGTCGCGCCGGGGCCAGCTGATGACGCTGCCGGCGAGCGAGCCGGTCCAGCGGCTGCGGGACTGGTTCGAGGGCGAGTTCCTGGCCCAGATCGAGGACGGCGCCGACCCGCTCCCGTATCCGGACTGGCTCAGGGGAGTACGCCGGGACTGAGGTCAGGTGTCGATGCTGTGCGCGTCGATCTCGTAGGCACCCTGGATGATGAACTCCTTGCGCGGAGCGACGTCGTTGCCCATCAGCAGCTCGAAGACCGACTCGGCACCCTCGGCGCCGTCGAGGGTGATCCGGCGCAACGTACGTCGGCGGGGGTCCATCGTCGTCTCGCGCAGCTGACCGGCGTCCATCTCCCCCAGCCCCTTGTAGCGCTGCACCGGCTCCTTCCAGCGCACGCCCTTCTTCGTCAGCTCGGCAAGCTTGCGTTGCAGGCCGTCGTCGGAATAGGTGTAGACGTACTTGCCCATCCCCCGCTTCGGGTTGGTCAGCTCGATCCGGTGCAGGGGCGGGACCGCGGCATAGATGCGTCCATCGGCCAGCATCGGCCGGAGGTACTTGTGGAACAGCGTCGTGAGCAGCGTCCGGATGTGCGCGCCGTCGGTGTCCGCGTCGGCCATGAAGATGACCTTGCCGTAGCGGATCTGGTCCAGGTCGAACGTCCGCCCACTGCCGGCTCCCACCACCTGGATGATCGAGGCGCACTCGTTGTTGCGCAGCATCTCCCCGGGTGACTTCTTCTGGGTGTTCAAGATCTTCCCGCGGATCGGCAGTAGTGCCTGGAACTCGGAGTTGCGCGCCAGTTTCGCGGTCCCCAGCGCGGAGTCACCCTCGACGATGAACAGCTCGGAGCGGTCGACGTCATTGCTGCGGCAGTCGACCAGCTTGGCGGGCAGCGCGCTGGACTCCAACGCGTTCTTGCGTCGCTGGGTGTCGCGCTGCTGCCGGGCAGCGACCCGCGTGCGGGCGGCGCTGACGACCTTCTCCATCAGCGCGCGCGCCTGCGGTTTCTCCGCGCGCTTGTTCGATGTCAAGAAGCGCTTCAGCTCGGTGCTGACGACCTTGGCGACGATCCGGGAGGCGGCCGGCGTTCCCAGCACCTCCTTGGTCTGTCCCTCGAACTGCGGCTCGGCCAGTCGTACGGCGACCACGGCAGTCAGCCCCTCCAGGACGTCGTCCTTGACCGGGTCGGACTCGCCGGACTTCAACAGCCCCCGGGTGGAGCGAACCGCCTCGCTGACGGTCTTGGTCAACGCGCGCTCGAACCCGGAGACGTGGGTGCCGCCTTTCGGTGTGGCGATCACGTTGACGAACGAGCGCAGCTCGGTGTCGTACCCGGTCCCCCATCGCACGGCGATGTCAACGACGAGGTCGCGGTCCACGTCGGAGGAGGTCATGTGGCCGGCCTCGTCCAGCAACGGGACCGTTTCGGTGAACTGTCCCGAGCCCTGCAGCCGGAGCACGTCGGTGACCTTCTCGTCCTCCGCCAGGTACTCACAGAACTCCGCGATGCCCCCGTCATGGCGGAACGTCTCCTCCACCACCTCCGCGCCGCGCTCGTCGCGGATGGTCAGGGCCAGGCCGGGCACGATGAACGACGTCTGGCGGGCGCGGGTCACCAGCTCGTCATAGGCGAACCGGGCCTCGGCGGTGAACAGCTTCCGGTCCGGCCAGAACCGGATGCGGGTGCCGGTGACGCCCTTCTTGACCCGCCCGAGCTTGCGCAGGTTCGAGCCCTCGGTGAACGCCGCGTCCGGGCCCTCGCCGTTGAATGTCCCGGGCACCCCCCGGCGGAACGACATGCCGCGACGCGACGGGCTCCGCTCGACGTCGACGTCGAGTCGCTCCGACAGCGCGTTCACCACCGATGCACCGACGCCGTGCAGGCCGCCGGTGGCGACGTACGAGCCGCCGCCGAACTTCCCGCCGGCATGCAGCTTGGTGAAGATCACCTCCACACCAGGCAGGCCGGTGCGGGGCTCCACGTCGACCGGGATACCACGACCGTTGTCGCACACCTCGGCGGACCCGTCGGCGAACAAGGTCACGGTGATCGTGGTGCACACGCCGGCCAGCGCCTCGTCGACACCGTTGTCGATGATCTCCCACAGGCAGTGCATGAGGCCCCGGGTGTCGGTGGAGCCGATGTACATCCCCGGCCGTTTCCGGACCGCCTCCAGGCCCTCCAGCACCAACAGATGACGCGCGTTGTACGTCCCATCGACAGCCGTGGATGCCACTGGACTCCTTGTCTGACTCGGTGGGTCACTCTCGCTGGTCCCCGTTGCCCGCACCCGTAGACTCGAGGTAACCGCTCGAGGAGGAGGTGCGACAGACACGATACCCGGGGAGGTGGCGACAGCCGCCGGCACACGCCGGGCCGTCGCGGGCCGCGGAAGCCACGACACGCGGGCGCGAAACGGTGACAGATCCCCCATTTGCCATCCCCGACCAGTCACGATGCGTCTAAGGTGGCATCTCACAGGACGGAGGGAGCCTGCGGAATGGGTCACCTGCGTGAGATGTTGAGATGAGTAGATTGACCGGCAGGGAAGAACGAACCGAGTACGACGATATTTGCCACGACGAGAATGGGAAGGGGTTACCGTGACCACAGCAGTCGCAACCAGCCCGCAGATCACCGCTGTCGACCGCTGTGACCGATGCGGAGCCCAGGCGTACGTGCGCGTAGAACTCATCGGCGGAGGTGAGTTGCTGTTCTGCGCCCACCACGCCCGGGAGCACTCCGAGAAACTGCAAGAGGTCGCAGCGAACATCCACGACGAAACCGAGCGGCTCGACGAGACACCGGCCAGCGCGCCGGACGAGGAGCGCTGAGGAGCCGGTTCTACTCCGGCAGAACCGGAGTACCCCGCCACGCCAGCCCGCTGGCCAGCCGGTTACCCCCGTCCAGGGGAAGCATCTCCCCCGTCACATACTTCGCGACCGGTGAGCACAGCATCACCGCCCACGCCCCCATCTCCTGCGCGCTCGCCCAGCGCCGCGCAGGCGTCCGGTCGGTCACCACGGAGTCCACATGCTCGCCGTACGCCGACCGCGCGGCCTCGGAGAGGTACAGCGGCCCGATCCCGTTGAGGTTGATGTCGAAGGGAGCCCACTCCACCGCGAGCGTCCGGATCATCTGCATCACCCCGGCGCGAGCGGCGGCGGAGTGCACGTTGCCGGGGATGGGATGCTGCTGGGTGTTGAACACCACGCTGAGAACACTCCCGCCGCGACCGGAGTCGATCATCGTCCGTCCGACCGCTGAGGTCATGTAGAACGTGCCGTTGAGGTTGAGGTCGACCACCGCACGCCACCCGCCGGGGGACAGGTCCTCGGCCTTCACGGGGAACTGTCCACCGGCGTTGTTGACCAGGATGTCGATGCCGTCGTTCTCCGCGGCCACCTCGTCGACCACTGCGCTGGCCTGCTCGGCGTCGCGGATGTTCAGGGTCTTCCATGTCGCCTTGATGCCCTCCGCCCGGAGGTCTGCTGCAGCGGCGTCCAGCCGGTCGGCGTTCCGGGCGGCGAGCACCACCGACGCGCCCGTCTGACCGAGCGAGCGCGCGATCGTCCAGCCGATCCCGGTGGCGCCGCCGGTGACCAGGGCGGTCTTCCCGGCCAGGAGGGTCGGGCTGAAGACCGATGTCATGTCCACGGAGTCGCTCATCGGCTGCTTTCTGGTCGGAGGACGAGTCGCTGCAGGCCCGCCGGGTGCTCCTCCACGAGGCGGAGCGCCTCGGGGGCCTGGTCGAGGGGCAGGACGTGGCTGACGGCCTCGGAGAGGTCCAGGTCTCCGCTCGTGGCCAGGTCGGTCACCCGGCGTAGCTCGGCCATCGTGGAGACGTAGGCCCCGTGCACGGTGATCTCGCGGGCGGTCACTCCGGTCACTGAGATCCCGAGGTCGATCGGCTTGTCCACCACCGAGCCCAGTACCAGCCGGCCCCCGGGCCGCAGCACGTGGAGCCCGGCGGCTGCGGCGGTCTCGTCCCCGGTGAAGTCAATGACCGCATCCGGACGCCCGATCGCGGCGCGGACCTCACGCACGGCGTGTTCCAGGCCGCGTACCGGGGCCGCACCCA
Source organism: uncultured Nocardioidaceae bacterium (assembly GCA_964385195.1). Classification (GTDB taxonomy): domain Bacteria; phylum Actinomycetota; class Actinomycetes; order Propionibacteriales; family Nocardioidaceae; genus CAYLOC01. Next base: position 2,652 of record CAYLOC010000052.1, on the reverse strand, counting down.
GGGACCGGACTCGTTCGGCAGAGACCTCGCTGCGGACGACAGCGGCGACGCGCACGTCCGGGTAGAGCACCCGGGCGAGTCGCAGCACCTGTCCCCCGAGACCCCCGGCTCCGAGGACGCACAGGGCACCGTGGTCCGGAAGCGCGGCGTACTGCAGCGCGTGGTAGGCGGTCGCGACCGCGTCGGCCAGGAGCGCGGCCTGCTCGGGCACGATCCCGGCGACCGGCACCATCCGTGACAGCGGCCACACGACTTCCTCGGCCAGCCCGCCGGCGTCGTGGAAGCCGAGCGCCCGGACCCGTGAGCACAACTGCTCCTCGCCGCGTCCGCACGCGGCGCATTCCCCACACGGCGCGAGCGGGTGCAACACGACGGTCTGCCCCTCGGTCAACGCCGCGTCCCCGGGGCCGCCGTTGGTCTCGGTGAGGACCCCGACGACCTCGTGGCCGGGGCGGAGCGGGTAGTCCACGCCACGCGGCAGCACCATGCCGCGCAGCGCCTCCAGGTCGGTTCCGCAGACGCCGCAGGCGAGGACGCGCACGCGCCCGTCACCGTCGCCCAGCGGCGACGACGGGCCGGAGTGCAGGCTCACCTGGCCCGGGGTGATCTGGACGTAGCGCATGGTCTATCCGCCTTCCCTCAACAGCTCCCGGGCGATGACGAGTTGCTGGATCTCCGCCGTACCCTCCTCGAACCAGAACCCGCGTGCGTCACGGTACAGCCGCTCCACCACGCTGTCGGTGGTGTATCCCACTCCCCCGCTGACCTGCAGGGCGTGGTCGGTGACCCGGCCCACCATCTGCTGGCAGAACAGCTTGGCGGTGGCCGCGGCGGCGGTCAGGTCGCCCCCGGTGGCCTGCAGCAGCCCGACGTCGCGGACCAGCGCCCGGCCCGCGGCGACATCGGTCTCCATCTGCGCCAGGTGGACCTGCACCGCCTGGCGTGCGGCCAGCGGCTTACCGAAGGTGTGCCGGCGGCGCGCGTGGGACACCGCCTCATCCAGGGCGCGCTGGGCCACGCCTACCATGCAGGTGGCCAGGGACACCCGGCTGTAGTCGAGGAACGACATCCCCACGGTGAGACCCTCGCCCACCTCCCCGAGCCGGTACCGGTCCGGGACGATCATGTCGTCGTAGCGCAGGATCCCGTGCCCGGTCCCGGCCAGGCCCATCGTGTGCTGGCCGACGTCGACGGTCAGGCCAGCGCTGTCGCGTGGAACACAGAATGTGGTGAGGGAGTCCGCGGCGCGACGGTCGTCGCTGGCGACGGTCAGCAGGAAGTAGTCCGCACGGTCGGCGAACGTGATGAGGTGCTTGGTACCGGTGACCCGCCAGTGGTCACCCTCCTGCACGGCGCGGGAGCGCAGGTCGCGCCCGGTCCCGCCCTCTGGCTCGGTGAGCGCGAACGCCACGAACGTCTCTCCGTGTGCCATCGACCGAACCAGGGCGCGCTGCTCGTCGCTGCCGAACCGGGCCAGCGGGCGCCAGAAGCCGTTACCGACGTGGGTCAGCATCCGCAGCCATCCCGGCCCCTGCCCGGTGAGCTCGAGGTAGGGCTGGTAGTCCGGCATGGCAAGCCCGAAGCCGCCGTACTCGGCGGGAATCGTCAGCCGTTGCAGGCCCAGTGACGTGGCCGCCCCGAACAGCTCGGCGGGGACCTCGTCGGTGTCGCGCACCTGCGGCCAGCCCGCTTCCGCGTCGTGGAGGACGAAATGCCGTATCTGCTCCAGGGCGGGGACGCCGTTCGGCGGAGCAGAGGCCATGGCTGCCCATTATGGCATCCCCCGGCGGCACCGTGCTCGGTCGAGGTCGTCAGTCCAGATAGTCGCGCAGGACCTGTGAGCGGGACGGGTGCCGGAGCTTGGACATGGTCTTGGACTCGATCTGCCGGATCCGTTCCCGCGTGACGCCGTACACCTTGCCGATCTCATCGAGGGTCTTCGGCTGGCCGTCGGTGAGGCCGAATCGCATCGACACCACCCCGGCCTCCCGCTCGCTGAGCGTGTCGAGCACGGCGTGGAGCTGCTCCTGCAACAGGGTGAAGCTGACCGCGTCGGCGGGAACGATCGCCTCGGAGTCCTCGATCAGGTCACCGAACTCAGAGTCCCCGTCCTCGCCCAGCGGGGTGGCCAAGGAGATGGGCTCCCGGCCGTACTTCTGCACCTCGATGACCTTCTCCGGGGTCATGTCGAGCTCTTGGGCCAGCTCCTCAGGGGTGGGCTCGCGTCCGAGATCCTGCAGCATCTGCCGCTGCACCCGCGCCAGCTTGTTGATGACCTCCACCATGTGCACGGGGATGCGGATCGTGCGTGCCTGGTCGGCCATCGCCCGCGTGATCGCCTGCCGGATCCACCACGTCGCGTACGTCGAGAACTTGAAGCCCTTCGTGTAGTCGAACTTCTCCACCGCGCGGATGAGGCCCAGGTTTCCCTCCTGGATCAGGTCCAAGAACAACATCCCGCGGCCGGTGTAGCGCTTGGCCAGGGAAACCACGAGCCGGAGGTTCGCCTCCAGCAGGTGGTACTTGGCCCGGCGACCGTCCTCGGCGATCCACTCCAGCTCCTCCACCAGCTTCGCCGACGGCTTGGGCTTGCCGCCCAGCTTCTCCTCCGAGAACAGGCCCGCCTCGATCCGCTTGGCGAGCTCGACCTCC
>CAYLOC010000051.1:9348-17645 GCA_964385195.1 uncultured Nocardioidaceae bacterium | reverse complement strand
GCACCCGGCACCCCCTCCACGAGCCCGGGCTGATCGTCGGTCGCGGCAGTGAGGCCGACCTGCGCGTGGACGACCCCGGTGTCTCCCGGCGACATGCCGAGTTCCGGGTGCAGCCTGCTGGTGACACCGTGATGGTCAGCGTGGTCGACCTCGGCTCCACCAACGGCACGCTGGTCGGTGGACGGCGGGTCGACCATGCGGTGCTCTCCGACGGCACCACCGTCCAGGTCGGGCGCACCAAGATCAAACTGCACATCCGGCCCGGCGTCGCCGCAGAGCCCACCGGCCGAGGCGGTTGAGGCGATGTCCGAGCTCACCCTCACCCTCATCAAGCTGGGGTTCTTGGCGCTGCTCTGGTTGTTCGTGCTCACGTCGGTGTCGGTCGTGAAGTCCGACATGTTCGGCGAGCGGGTCGAGCCGCGCGGCCAGGCGGCCCGCGCCAAACCGGTCAAGGCGCCCCGACGGCGCCGCGGTGCCCCGACGAAACTGGTCATCACCGACGGAGCCGACGCCGGGACCAGCCACCCGCTGGGTGACCAACCGCTGCTGCTCGGCCGCGGGGCCGACGCCACCATCCGCCTTGACGACGACTACGTCTCCACCCGGCACGCCCGGTTCGTGCCCAACGGCGCGGACTGGTACGTCGAGGACCTCGGATCCACCAACGGCACCTACATCGGCAGCCACCGCATCACCACCCCCATGGTCGTGGCGATCGGCGTCCAGGTCCGGCTGGGCAAGACGGTCGTGGAGCTGAAGAAGTAGCGCCCGTGGTCCTGACGCTGCGCTTCGGAGCCGTCTCCGACATCGGACGGAACCGCCGCAAGAACGACGACTCCGGGTACGCCGGACCGCACTTCCTCGCGGTCGCCGACGGCATGGGCGGGGCGCCCGCCGGTGACGTCGCGTCCTCGGTGACGATCCAGACCCTCCGCCGGCTCGACGCCACCCCCGCCGACGACATGCTCGAGGCCCTCGCCGGAGCGCTGCATCGCGCCAACGAGCGGCTCACCGAGGTCATCGACGCCGACGCGGGCACCGAGGGCATGGGCACCACCGTCACCGCGGCGCTGTTCAACGGCACCCAGATCGGCGTCGCTCACCTTGGTGACTCCCGCGGCTACCTGTGGCGGGACGGGGAGCTGCTCCGGATCAGCCGCGACCACACCTGGGTGCAGAGCCTCGTCGACGAGGGCCGCATCACCGCCGAGGAGGCGGCGACCCACTCCCACCGCAACATGTTGTTGAAGGTCCTCGACGGCAGGCACGACAACGACCCCGACCTCGCCGTGTACGACGTACGCCCCGGCGACCGGATCGTACTGTGCAGCGACGGTTTGTCCGGCTTTGTCCCGGCCGCCGACATCGAAGCGGCGCTTGCCTCCGGATCGCCGCAGGCGGCCGCCGCGCAGCTGACCCAGCTGGCCCTGGACGCCGGCAGCACCGACAACATCACCGTGATCGTCGGCGACGTGGCCGAGGAAGCAGACGCCGCCGGCGAGGAGCCCGCAGACGCGGAGCCGTTGCTGGTAGGGGCGGCGTCCAGCCAACGCCCGAGCCCGCTGGCGATGCTGCGCACGTTCACCCACCGCGACGTGTCCCAGTCCGACGAGATGCTGCTCGACGACCCCGACATCGACCCGGAGGAACTGCGCTACGCCCCGCGGGAGCCACGGCGCTTCGTGTGGCTCAAGCGCGGCGCCTTAGCGGCGGTCCTGATCCTCGTGCTCTGCGCGGCCGGGTGGTACGGCTACCGCTGGACCCAGCAGCAGTACTACGTCGGCGCCGCCGGCGAGAACGTCGCCATCTACCAGGGCGTCGAGACCAGCCTGCCCGGGCTCCAGATGCACCATGTGTACGAGCGACAGGACATCCTGCTCTCCCGGCTTCCCGAGTTCCGGCGGGGTCAGGTGATCGACGGGCTACCGGCCCGCGACCTCGATGACGCCCGCCATATCGTCTCCGAGCTCCAAACCCTCGTGATCGTCTGCGCACAGCAACAACGCGCCCCGTCCACCGCGCCGCCGGTGACGCTGACGCCGACCGCTCCACCGGCCACCCAGCGCAGTCCGGGTCGCTCTCCCTCCGGCCCGCCGGGAAGCACGACCACGAGTCCAAGTCCACGTACGACGACCACCGGGAAGGACGGCACGCACGGCAGTACCGGACCGGCGGCCGCGGTGACGACCGCGCCCGAGCGCCCGGAACCGACCACCGCACCGCCCGGCGGCGTCGCCGGCACCGGGTCTGCGTTGCCCTCGCCCACCAGCACGCCGTCCCAGGTACTGGCGGCGAACACCGACTGCACTGGAACCGGACCGTCGGGCTCGACCGGGGGGACCCCACGATGAGCGTCCGTACCTCGACCCCGCCCCGGTTGGCCACGTTCGTTCCCCGCAAGCGTCGTGGGGCGGAGCTGTTCCTACTGCTGATCGCGCTGTTCATCGGCGTCAGCGCCTACGCACTCGTCGGCCTGGGGGTCAAGGGCGAGGTGCCGGCCGACATTGCCGGGTACGGCGGCGGGCTGGTGGCGCTGGGACTGGCCTGTCACGTGGTGGTCCGGCTGACGACCCCGTACGCCGACCCGGTGCTGCTGCCCTGTGTCATCGCCCTGAACGGGATCGGGCTGGCGATGATCCACCGGATCGACCTGGCCCGCGCCGCCGCCGACCCCGATGCGCAGATGTTCGCCACCCAGCAGCTGGTGTGGTCGGCGGTGTCGGTGGTGGGGTTCTGTGCGGTGCTGATCCTGCTCCGGGACCACCGGCGGTTGCAGACGCTGACGTACACCATGGGGCTGGCCGGTGTCGTGTTGCTTCTGCTGCCGCTGGTCCCGGGTCTGGGCGTCGGCGTCAACGGCGCGCACATCTGGATCCGGGTCGGCAGCATGGGCTTCCAGCCGGGGGAGATCGCCAAACTGTGCCTGGCGATCTCGTTCAGCGGCTACCTGGTGGTGAAGCGGGACGCCCTCGCACTCGCCGGGCGGCGCTTCCTCGGGTTCGACCTCCCACGGGGCCGGGACCTGGGTCCGATCGTGCTGATCTGGCTGCTGAGCCTGGCGATCCTGGTGTTTGAGGACGACCTGGGTACGTCGTTGCTGTTCTTCGGGTTGTTCGTGGTGCTGCTGTACGTGGCGACGCAGCGGCCGAGCTGGCTGGTGTTCGGCGGGCTGTTGTTCGGTGCCGGGGCGTACTTCAGTTACCTGACGTTCGCCCACGTCCAGGTGCGGGTGAACGGGTGGCTGCACCCGTTCTCCAACTACGACACGTTCTACCAGATCATCCAGGGGCAGTTCGGCCTTGCGTGGGGCGGCATCCTCGGCACCGGCTGGGGGCAGGGCAGCCCGCAGTTGACGCCGTACTCCTGGACCGACTTCATCGCCGCATCGCTGGGTGAGGAGCTCGGGTTGACCGGGCTGATGGCGATCATCGTGCTCTACGGCATCATCGTCGAGCGGGGACTGCGGACGTCTCTGGTATGCCGTGACCCGTTCGGCAAGCTGCTCGCGGTCGGGCTGTCGATCGCGTTCGCACTCCAGGTGTTCGTGGTGCTCGGCGGGGTGACCAACCTGATCCCGCTGACCGGGCTGACCACGCCGTTCCTGTCCTACGGCGGTTCGTCGCTGCTGGCGAACTACGCCCTGATGGCGTTGCTGTTGCGGATCAGCAACCACGCGCGCCGGCCGCCGCCGCAACTCGTTGGGCCGGAGCGCAGGCAGGGAAGGGAGGAGGTGCCCAGCCGGTGAACCGTCCCATCCGCACGCTCGCGATCGGCTGCCTGGTGCTGTTCCTGGCATTGCTGGCCAACATCACCTACATCCAGGCCTTCCATGCCGACGCGTTGAACGACCAGTCGACCAACAAACGGGCGCGGGACGCCGAGTGTGCCCGTAAGCGCGGTCCGATCCTCGTTAACGGCCAGCCGATCGCGATGAGCGTCCCCTCCCATGACCGGCTGCAGTACCGACGGAAGTACACCGACCCGAAGATGGATGCTCCCGCGACCGGGTTCTACTCCTGCTACTTCGGCGCCAGCGGCGTGGAGAAGTCCCAGAACTCGATCCTGTCCGGCAGCGACGAGCGGCTGTTCGTCAACCGGATCATCGACCTGGTCGGCAACAATGAGCCCCAGGGCGGCAGTGTGTCGCTCACCCTCAACCCGCGAGCACAGAAAGCCGCCTGGGAGGGGCTCCAGGACATCCCTGGCGACACCTCCGGCGCCGTCGTCGCGCTGAACCCCAAGACCGGTGCGATCCTGGCCATGGTGTCCACGCCGTCGTATGACCCCAACCGGCTCACCGTGCATGACTTCTCCCGGGCGAAGGACGCCTGGAAGGACCTGAGTGCCCACCAGGGCCGCGAGATGCTGAACCTGGCCACACAACAACGGTTTCCCCCCGGCTCGACGTTCAAGCTGGTCACCGCATCCGCAGCGTTGTCCGAGGGCTACACCCCCCAGTCGCTGGTCAAGGGTGGTGCCAGCCTCGACCTGCCGAAGACCACCCACGACCTCCACAACGAGAACGGGTCGACCTGCGGCGGCGACCCCATCACGCTGACCCACGCCCTTGAGGTGTCCTGCAACGTGTCGTTCGCGAACCTGGGCCTGAAACTGGGGAAGAAGACGCTGCTGAAACAGGCGGAGAAGTACGGCTTCAACCAGGACTACTTCGACGCCGTGTCGACGGCGGAGAGCCACTTCCCCACGAAGATGACCGAGCCGGAGACCGCGCTGGCCGCCATCGGGCAGTTCGACGTGGCCGCCACACCGTTGCAGATGGCGATGGTGGCCGCCGGGATCGCCAACGATGGAGCGGTCATGAAGCCGTACCTGATCAGCGAGGTCCGCTCCCCTGACCTGGACGTCCTCGACCGGGCCGAACCCCAGGTCCTCCATCAGGCAGTCTCAGCCGGCGTCGCCACGGACCTGACCCAGATGATGGTCAACGTGGTGGAGGAAGGCACGGGTACGCCGGCCCGCATCCCCGGTGTGCCGGTGGCCGGGAAGACCGGGACCGCCAACACCGCTCCGACCAAGGCACCGTACGCATGGATGGTCACGTTCGCACCGGCCGACGACCCGCAGGTAGCGGTGGCGGTCGTCATCACCCACACCGAGACCCCGCGCAGTGACATCACCGGCGGCGGCCTGGCCGGGCCGATCGCCCGCGACGTCATGGAAGCCGTCATCCAACGATGACCGAACCAATCACCCAACGATGATCCAACCAATGAGAAGGACAAGACCATGAACACCGAGCCGACCGGCGGCGGGCAACCTCCCCAGCGGCCCACGATCGGCGACGGCCGCTATGAACTGGTGTCGCTGCTGGGACGTGGCGGGATGGCCGAGGTGTACCGCGCCACCGACCTCCGGCTCGGCCGCACGGTCGCGGTGAAACGACTCCGCGCCAACCTCGCCGGCGACCAGACGTTCCAGGTACGGTTCCGACGCGAGGCGCAGTCCGCGGCGTCGCTGAACCACCCGGCGATCGTGGCGGTCTACGACACCGGCGAGGAGCCGGACCCGGGCGGGACCGGGCTGATGGTGCCCTACATCGTGATGGAGCTCGTCCACGGCCGCACGCTGCGTGACATCAGCCGCGAGGGACGCAAGATCCTCCCCGAACGTGCCCTGGAGATCGTGGCGACGGTGCTCGCCGCGCTGGACTACAGCCACCGGGCCGGCATCATCCACCGCGACATCAAACCGGCCAACGTCATGCTCACCCCCGCGGGGGACGTGAAGGTGATGGACTTCGGCATCGCCCGCGCGATGGCCGACGCCTCCGCCACCATGACCCAGACCGCCGCCGTCGTCGGCACCGCCCAGTACCTGTCACCCGAGCAGGCTCGCGGCGAGCAGGTCGACGCTCGCAGCGACCTGTACTCCACCGGATGCCTGCTGTACGAGCTGCTGACCGGGCGCCCCCCGTTCGTCGGGGAGTCGGCGTTGTCGGTGGCCTACCAGCATGTGCGCGAGCAGCCCGCGCCACCCTCGGCGTACGACGCGGAGATCCCTGGCGAAATCGACGCCATCACGATGAAGGCGCTGGCGAAGTCGACCGAGGAGCGCTACCAGAGCGCCGCGGAGATGCGCGCGGACATCTCCCGCGCGCTGCAAGGCCAGACCGTGCACGCACCCGTCGTGAGCGGCCCACCGACCGACGAGACCGAGAACATCCTCCCCACCGAGTCGACCGCTCCTCCGACGACGGTGACCCCGGCGGTCCGCACCGACGAGGAGTCCGACGACGAGGGGTCCGGGCGCAAGGCGGCGTTGTGGGTGGCGATCATCGCGTTGGTAGTGGCGGTCATCATCGCCGCACTCGTCGTCGGCCCGCGTCTGCTGTCCAGTGACGCCCCCGCGCAGGTCGAGGTGCCGCGCGTGGTCGGTGTGTCGTTGGAGCAGGCGAAGAGTGAGTTGCAGGCGCACCATCTCTCCGCCGGCAGCGTCGACCACGAGAACAGCAAGACGGTCAAGGAAGGCACAGTGCTGCGGCAGGGTACGCCGCCCGGCCGGATGGTCGATGAGAACTCCACCGTTGACCTGGTGGTGTCCTCGGGCACCAAGACCGCCGTCGTTCCCGACGTGACCACGCTCAGCCTCGCGGCCGCGACGGCGAAGCTGGAAGGGCTGGGGTTCGACGTGACCCCCAAGAAGGACGAGAAGAGCACCGAGGAGGAGGACCAGGTCACCCGGACCGACCCGGCCGCCGGTGAGACGCTGCCGGTCGGCACCGATATCACCGTGTACTACTCCACCGGGTACATCGAGGTGCCTTCGGTGGTCGGCGAGAAGCGCAAGGCGGCTGTCCACCACCTCAAGGAGCAAGGCTTCAACGTCGTCCCCTCCATGCAGGAGTCCGATGCGCCGAAGAACACGGTGATCCGCCAGGACCCGGTCAGCGGGACCAAACGGCCCTACGGCAGCTACGTCACGATCTACCTCTCGCTCGGGCCGGAGCCGACGCCGACGACACCCACGATCACCGAACCCACCACCACCGCGCCGACGACGACCGCGCCCACCACCACGGCACCGACGACCACGGCCCCCACCACCCCCACGACAACCGAACCCTCGACCACCGAGGCCACCACGCAGGCGACGGCCACCAAAGCCACGAACGGAAACTAGCGTCCGGCGCGCAGGACGGACACCAACTCCAGGTCGTCGTCGACGACCAGCAGATCGGCGGTCCGGCCGGGGGTCACCGCGCCCACGCGGTCGTCGATGCCCAGGAGGCGGGCCGGGGTCCGGCTTGCCGCGTTCACGGCGTCCCGGAGGCCGGCCGCACCCGAGTGCACCACGCGGCGTACCACGTGCAGTAGGCTCGCGGTGCCACCGGCGATCGACCCGGCTGCGGCACCCTCGGACAGGCGCGCCACCCCGTCGGTGACCTGCACCGCCAGCGACCCGAGCCGGTAGTTGCCGTCGGCCATCCCCGCCGCGGCCATCGCGTCGGTGACGAGCACGACCCTGCCCGCAGCGGCGACGCCGAACACCATCTGCACGAACCCGTCATCGAGGTGCACCCCGTCGGCGATGAGCTCGACACTGGCCCGGTCCGCAGCCGCCTCGAGCAGGGCGGCGGCGACCGGCCCCGGGTCGCGGTGGTGCATCGGCGGCATGCCGTTGGCCAGATGGGTCACCAGCGCGGTGCCGTCGAGGTCCCGTGCGTGCTGCCGGAAGACGTCGTACGACGCATCGGTGTGGCCCAACGCGATCCGCACTCCGGACTCGCGCAGTACGTCGATGGCTGCCGCGGCACCGGGAAGCTCGGGGGCGACGGTCATCATCCGAAGCGTCCCCTCTGCGGCCCGGACCATCTCCTGCACGAACCCGGCATCAGGAGCCTGGAGGAACCGGGGGTCCTGGGCGCCGCACCGGTCCCGGGAGAGGAACGGCCCCTCGGCATGGATGCCGGCGACCGCACCGCAGGCGACGAGGGGGGCGAGGGCCGCAGCCTGGGCAAGCATCTCCTCCGGGGACGCCGTGACGAGGCTGGCGACCACGCTGGCGGTGCCGGACTGGTGGTGGTGACCCGCGGCGGCACGAACCTCCGCAGCGTCGGTGCTGGCAAGCGAGTGACCTCCCCCGCCGTGGGCGTGGATGTCGACGAGTCCGGGCAGCACGATCCCGTCCGGCTCCGGCACCGGGACCCGTTCTGCAGACGCGCGGCCCGCCCACTCTGCGGTGGGGCACACCTCGGTGATCACCCCGTCCCGGGTGACCACGACGGCGTCATCGAGAACCGCCTCCGGTGTGACCACCCGCCCGCGCACCACCACCGA
>CAYLOC010000051.1:5164-9248 GCA_964385195.1 uncultured Nocardioidaceae bacterium | reverse complement strand
CTCCGTCGTCACCGAGGATTCTGCCGCCAGCAGTGCTGCACCGACCACTCCGGCACGCGGGCCGAGGGCCGCCGACACGACGTCGGGAACCGGGACCGCGCACACCCGCCGGGACAGCGCGTCGGCCACCGGCCGGGTCAGCGCCTCGCCCGCACGGGACATGCCACCACCGAGAATGACGCGCACCGGCAACAGCAGGTGGACGACCGCGGACAGGCCGGTCGCCAGCGCCGCCACTGCCTCGTCCCAGGTCTGCCGGGCCGCATCATCGTGGTCCAACCGCGCGACCACGTCGGCGGCGGAGGAGACGTGGGTTCCGGACAACTCGCCGTACCTGCGGACCACCGATGCCGCCGACGCGATCGTCTCCAGGCAGCCGCGACCGCCGCAGCCGCAGCGCCGGCCGTTCGGATCCACGGGCAGGTGCCCGATCTCTCCCGCCTGGCCGGCTCCGCCGCGCAGCAGCCGGCCTCCCGACACCAGTGCAGCGGCGATCCCGGTGCCGACCGAGACGAACGCGAGATCGTCGACCCCGCGGCCCGCGCCTGCCTGCCACTCGGCCAGCCCCGCGGCGGTCACGTCATGGTCGACCGCAACGGGGACCGACCAGGCGGCCGCGAGTTCTGCACGGAACGACAGGTTCCGCCAGCCCACATTGGCGCTCATCACCCCGACGCCGCGACTCCGGTCCACGATTCCGGGCAGGATCACGCCCGCGCTGGCGATACCGGACCCGGCCGTGGCCGCCCTTCCGATGAGGTCGCGCCCGAGGTCGGCGATCGCGTTCCGGGCGGCGTCGCCGTACGGCGTGGCCACCTCTCCAGTGAGCAGGACGTCGCCGGAACCGTCGACGACCTCGGCCTTGATCGAGGTGCCGCCGACGTCGACGGCGAGGACGGCATCGTCGGAGCGGGTCACGTTCCCAGGATGACCGACCGCTGGAGGTTCCGCGGGTGGTCGGGGTCGATTCCCCGGTCCGCGGCCCGCAGCAGGGCGACCCGGTGCACCCGCACCAGTTCCGCCTGCGGGTCGGTGTCGTGGGTCTCCAGATGCGCGCCGGTGGCGGCGACATCGGCGGCGAATCCGGGGACGAGCGGTCCGAGACTCCACACCGCTCTCCCCGGTTCGGCGATGCTGATCGGCCCGTGCCGGTACTCGGTGGCGGGGTAGGACTCGGTCCAGGACCGGGTCGACTCCCGCAGCTTCAGCGCGGCCTCGTCGGCCAGGTCCGCGCCGATGCCCACCCCGACGAACGTGATCTGCTCGGCGTTCCGGAGCACAGCCAGGCCGTCGTCGGAGGCGTCGAGGATCGTGCGCGCCTGGTCGATGACCGGACGCAGTTCGGTGCCGAGGCCGGCCCGGAGCATCGTGAGGACGGAGGTGGCGAACCGGGTCTGCACCACCGACCGCTCATCGAACTCCTCCAGCAGGATCGCGTCCCCGAACTCCAGCACGGGTGAGTCGGCGGTAGCGGTGACCACGGTGACGCGCGGACGCGCAGGGCTGCCGGAGCGGTGGTCGCCCAGGCTGCGGAGTGCGTCGAGGACCTCGGTCGTGGTCCCGGAACGAGTGAGGGTAACGACCCGGTCATAACCCCGGTCGAGCCGGGCAAGGCTGGCCGGCCAGGCGTCGGTGGGGCCGAGACCACTGGTCTCGCGGGCGCGGGCGTACGCCGCAGCGACGTACAGTGAGGTGCCGCACCCGAGCACGGCGACGCGCTCCCCGGCGGCAGGAAGCCGGTCGGCGTACGACGGTGCCAGGCTGACGGCGCGCTCCCAGCAGTCGGGCTGACTGTGCACCTCGGTGTCAAGATGAGTGGCAACAGGTGGGCTCACGCCCTGAGCATGGTCTAAGATGCGTGTTTATGTCAATGTTCCGCGCTGAACGTGCAGAATCGCACACTCGCGCGCTGCGACGCAGGGGACTGGCGTGATGTCTGCGAACAACGACGAGCCGGGGGACCCACCGGCGCCACAGGGCCGGTCCCGGCGGTGGCGGGCCCTGCTGGACCTGCTCGCCGACCAGGGCAGCCTGAGCGTGACCACGACCGCGGCCCGGTTCGGGGTCTCCGCTGCGACCATCCGCCGGGACTTCGCGCGGTTGGAGCAGCAGCAACTCGTCACCCGCACCCACGGCGGGGTGGTGGCCGCAGCCGTCGCCTACGACCTTCCCGCACGCTACCGCCGCGAGCGCGACGACCACCCCAAGGCGCGGATCGCCGCGGCGGCTGCCCGGCTGGTCACCCCGGGGATGGTCGTGGGGTTCAACGGCGGGACGACCACCACGGCGACGGCCCGCCAGATGGCGGCGTCGGAGGACCTGGCGACCGGACGCGACGGTGCGGTCACCGTGGTCACCAACGCGCTCAACATCGCCTCGGAGTTGGTGCTGCGTCCGCACCTGCGCACGATCTGCATCGGCGGTTCGGCGGTTCGGGAGTCCTACGAGCTGTACGGGCCGTTCGCGGACCGGCTGCTCGCCGACCTGCACATGGACGTGCTGTTCCTCGGGGTCTCCGGCTTCAGCGCGCGCGACGGGGCCACCTGCCCCCACCTGGGCGAGAGCGGCACCAACGCCGCCATGGTCGCCCACGCCGACCGCGTGGTGGTGGTGACGACGGCGGCGAAGCTCGGCCGCTCGGCGCTGGCACGTATCTGCCCGGTCACCGAGGTGGACGCCCTGATCACCGATACCGACGCCCATCCCGAACCGCTCACCGCGCTCCGCACGGCCGGCGTCGACGTACAGACGGTGTAAGGCCAGCCACCCCTGACTGGCACACTGGCCTCATGGTGTGGAGGGCCGCGGGACTCGCGGTCGTCGCGGCGATCCTGATGGCCGCGATGGTGGTGTTGGGGGTGTGGCAGCTCGACGTCTACCGCGACCACCAGCACGGCGCCGCGGTCGAGGCGCTGCATCGTACGCCGGTACCGCTGGACAGCGTGCTCGGTCCGGACGCCGCGTTCCCTAGTAACGGCGTCGGCCGTCCGGTGACGGTCACCGGCACCTACACACCCGGCCGGCAGTTCTGGGTGCGTGGCCTGTCCGGTGCCGAGGGACGCTACACCACCGTGACGCCGCTGGTCACCAGCAGCGGCTCCGCCGTCCTCGTCGTCCGCGGCTCGGCCGATCACCGGGTACACGCCACACCCTCCGGCGTCGTGACGGTGCAGGGGTACCTGGAGCCGTCGCAGTCGCATGGTGGACCCCCCGGCCAGGACCGGACCACCACCGGCATCGAGATCCCCCGGCTGGTGCGGTGGGTGCCGCAGGACCTGTACTCCGGCTACGTGATCGTGCAGCCGGGACAGGTGACGACCCCCGGCCTGACAGCGGTGTCCCCGCCGCTGCCGGAGCCGTCGCGGTGGGCCGGAGTCCGCAACTTCTTGTACGCCGTGCAGTGGTGGGTCTTCGCCGCCTTCGTCGCCTTCATGTGGTGGAAGATCGTGCACGCCGAGGACAGGCGTCGTCGTACCTGACCCGCGAGCAACCGGACACACCGGCCGACCCTGGCCTATCCTTGCCGACACTGGCCGACGACGGGCTGGCCGACGACGGGGTCGCCGGTGCCCTACCAGCGACGAGGTACCGTCTAAAGGTGTGAAGGGTTCGTTGCTGGCCTACCGGATCATGGCCACGATTATCGGTGTGTTCCTCATCGTCCTCATCTGTGTCGGGGTGCCACTGAAGTACCTCACCGCCGACGGTTCTTCGGTGCAAGAACTCGGTGCGAACATCACGATGATCGTGGGAACCATGCACGGATTCCTGTACATGATTTTCCTCGTGGTCGCGGCAAACCTCGCCTACAAGGCTCGCTTCCCGCTGGTGTTCGCGGTCATCACCTTGGTGCTCGGCACGGTGCCGTTCCTGAGTTTCGTGGGCGAGCACAACGCGACCAAGCGCGTGCGGTCCGAGCACCCGGAACTGCGGGCGCGCTCAGCGGTGCCACAACCGACCGACGAGGTCAGCTCGTCGTAGCGCCGCCCTCGCGTCCCTCTGTGGCCGGACCACCTGCGCTCTGGCTGTCCGTACCCTGCGTGGCCTGTGAACCCTGCGTGGCCTGTGAACCCTGCGTGGCCTG
>CAYLOC010000051.1:0-5064 GCA_964385195.1 uncultured Nocardioidaceae bacterium | reverse complement strand
ACCCTGCGTGGCCTGTGAACCCTGCGTGGCCTGTGAACCCTGCGTGGCCTGCGCGTTCTGCGCCTGTTGCGCAGGATCGACAGCGTGCAGCGGTGTCGCACCGCCGGGGGCCGTGCTCGGGCTCGCTCCAGCGGTACCGCGGTCCGGGGTCGTTGTGGTCCACTCGTCCTTGTCGTTGGCGAAGAACACCTTGTAGACCACCGCCGCGATCCCGGCCAGTCCCAGGCCGAGCAACAGGTTGCGCAGTTTGTGGGACTTCTTCGCCGGCTCGACCAACCCGATCCGCTCCGCTGCCCGACGCCCGTGGGTGCGGCCCTGCTCGGTGAGCTCGGCCGCGACCGGCTCCAGCTGCTCCCGGGCCTCGTGCAGCTTCGGTTCCAGCTGTTCGCGCGCCTCCTTCAGCATCGGACCGACCTGCTCACCGGCCTCGCGCAACCGCGGCTCCAGTTCCTTGCGGGCGTCTCGTAGCCGCGGCTCGAGCCAGTGCCGGGTCGCCCCGGCCGCCTCCCCGACGCGCTCCCACGTCGCCTGGGCGACCGGCACCGTCGCGTCGCGGAACCCCGCGCCGGCTTTCGTGATCTGTTCCTTGCTGGGTGTCTGCATCGTCGTTGCCACGAGTTTCCCTCCTCGATCCGGCAGCTGAGCCCGGGCTGGCGAGCCTGGACTCCGGCGAGGGCACGTCTACCGCCCCCGACTCCCCCTAGCCTTACCCATTCCGTCCCGTTTCACCAACCGCCCCGTTCGGCCCGGCTCACTCGGCGTGGCAGGATGGTGCTCCGACGTACGCTGAGCGGATCGGGCCTCGCCTGCCGTCCGGCCGCATGACTGGAAGGAGGGTGCCTGGTGGCCGAGACGCTGTTCGCCACGCTGAAGACCAACCGCGGTGACGTAGTCCTGGAGTTGTTCGCGAACCACGCCCCGAAGACCGTGAACAACTTCGTGGGGTTGGCGGAGGGCACGCAGGAGTGGACGGACCCGAAATCGGGACAGAAGTCGACCGAGCGGTTCTACGACGGGCTCACGTTCCACCGGGTCATCGACGGCTTCATGGTGCAGGGCGGCTGCCCGCTCGGCAGCGGGACCGGGGGGCCGGGCTACCAGTTCAAGGACGAGTTCCACCCCGAGCTGGCATTCACCAAGCCGTACCTGCTGGCAATGGCGAACGCGGGCCCTGGCACCAACGGGTCGCAGTTCTTCATCACGGTCGGGCCCCAGCCGCACCTGACGAACCGGCACACGATCTTCGGCGAGGTCGCTGACCAGGCCAGTCGTGACGTCGTCGACGCCATCTCCACCACCCGTACCGACCGGTCGGACCGGCCGGTCGAGCCGGTCGTCATCGACCGGGTGGAGATCGAGCGGCGCTGATCGCCGTACGACCATGAGCGGCACATCGCCGGACACCATCCCGCACTGCTACCGGCACCCCGACCGGGAGACCTACATCTCCTGCCAGCGGTGCGGGCGACCGATCTGCCCCGACTGCATGCGGCAGGCCTCGGTCGGGTTCCAGTGTCCGGAGTGCGTCCGCCAGGGGCAGGGCGAGCAGCGGCAGCCCCGCACCGCGTTCGGTGGCCGGATCCCGACTCGTGCCGACGCGGTCACGATCGGGCTGATCGTGGTCAACGTGGTGTGTTTCGTGATCGCGCGAGCCACGGGGGGCTTCAGCGGCTGGTTCGGCCGGCTGATGGCCATGGCTCCGGACAGTTACCGGATCCCGACCTCGCAGGGCATCTTCACGGTGGAGGGTGTCGCCGACGGTGCCTACTGGCGGCTGATCACCTCCACCTTCCTGCATACCGAGATCTTCCACATCGCGCTGAACATGTTCGCGCTGTGGATCTTCGGGTCGTTCGTCGAAGCCGCGCTGGGGCGGATCCGGTTCCTGTCGCTGTACCTGCTGTGCGGGTTCATCGGGTCGGTGACGACCTACTGGTTCGCTGCACCGATCAGCTACACCCTCGGCGCGTCCGGCGCGATCTTCGGGCTGTTCGGCGCGGCGCTGGTGATCTTCCTGCGGCAGAAGCGGGACGTGACCTCACTGCTGGTGTTGCTGGGGTTGAACCTGGTGATCACGTTCACCGTGGGAAACATCTCCTGGCAGGCGCACATCGGTGGGCTGATCGCCGGGCTGGTGCTCGGCTGGGGGATCGCGTACGCGCCCCGGGATCGGCGTACGTTCCTCACCGTCGGCTGCATGGTGCTGATCTTCGCGATCGGCCTGGCCGGCACCGTCGTACGCACCATGATGCTCACCACCTGACGCCCCTTCCCGCCCACGCCTGGCCGGGCGAGCGCGGTCGCGACGGGTCGCGTTTGCCTTGTTGACGGGGCAAATGCACCGTTGACAAGGCAAATCTGACTCGCCAACGGTGTGTTTGCCTTGCCCACCCTTCTCCGGGCGCCGCGGCCGGTACGTCGAGCCGGGCGCGCGGGTGCCACCTGCACGATCCGGCAGTGGGGCGGTTCCGGGCGGCCGGCCCGGAGCGGGCGAGCAGAGGCGCGGGTTGTCCACACTGGGGATAACCCCTGTGGAGAATTACACCGGTGTAACCGGTGCAGCTACTCCCCTATGCAGCTACTCCCATTTGGTGGCGAGGATGAACCCGGCCGCGATCAGCGCCATGCCGATGGCCAGATTCCAGTTGCCGAGCTCGCCGAAGTACGCCAGGTCCGGAACGATGTAGTAGACCACGATCCACGCGAGCCCGATGATCCACAGGGTGCACATAGTCGGTGCGACCCACCGGCCACTGCCGACCTTGACCGGCTTCTTCGACGTCTGCGGCGGCGTGAAGTCGGCCTTCTTGCGCTGGCGAGATTCAGGCATACTGCCAGGGTAACCGCTGATCCCCCGCGACGGACAGCGCGGAGGGTTCGCAGCCGCCGACGCCTGCCCTAGGCTGGGGGCATGGCCCAGGCTCGCGCACGACTGGGTGACTGGTGGCGCAGACTCCGATCGCGGCGGCGCCCGAGACCGCTGTGGTGGCGGATCGGGGTGCCGGTCGCCTGTGCGTGTGTGGGGTTGCTCGCCATCACCAGCATGATGCACGCCCGTGGCACCGACCTGCGCGGCGGCGCGCACAGCAGTCTCATCGACCTCGTGGACCAGCAACGGTCCCGGGTCACCGCCTTGCAGGAGCAGGCCGAACAGTTGCAGGACCAGGTGTCGGCGCTGTCGAAGGCGGTCAGCGGCAACCAGATCGACACGTTGCACCACAAGGTCGGCCGGCTCACCGGCCCGGTGGGACTGGAGAAGCTCAGCGGCCCCGGCATCGTGGTCACGCTCGATGACTCACCGAAGGCGGGAAAACCGACCTCCAGCGGCATCGACCAGAACCTCCTGGTGGTGCACCAGCAAGACATCCAGGCAGTGGTGAACGCACTGTGGGCCGGTGGCGCGAAGGGCGTCAGCCTGCAAGGTGTGCGCCTGATCAGCACGACCGGGATCAAGTGCGTGGGCAACACGGTGCTGTTGCACGGCGTACCGTACTCACCGCCGTACCGGATCGTCGCCATCGGCAACCCGACCAAGCTCTACGACGCGTTGCAGGCCTCACGTCAGGTGCAGATCTACCGCGAGTACATCCAGGCGCCGTACCACCTCGGCTGGTCACTGCGGCTGGCCAAGTCCCTCACCGTTCCTGCCTATGAGGGGACGCTCTCGCTGGAGTTCGCCCAACCGGTCACGCCCTGACCGGACAACGCCGCTGGTCAGTGGCGTGGCACCTATCCAGCCGCAGCCGACCTCGAGTCGCCCGTCGCCGACTCCCCGGAAGATGGCAGCCCGCCATGCGCCGATCAACGAGGCGTTCGGCTTTGCCAGATACGCCGTGGAGGGTGAGTTCCAGCGAATCCTGCCCTGATCGGCGGTCACTGGACCGATGGTTCGACCGGCCGTTGGTACGTCGCGGTGAACGTTCCGGCTCGACCGTCCTGCGGTGGCGTTTCCACGAGTTCTACCTCCTGCAGGCCGGCGTCGATGAACGGACCCAGTTGCGCCCGGCGCAGCGGCCAGGGTCGTGAGTCGAGGACTGCGTCGTCGTCGCGGGCGAGACAGTACACAAACAGTCGCCCGCCGGGGCGGAGCGTTGCCGCGATCGCCGCCTCGGCAGCCGGCTGCTCGTCCTCGGTCAGGGACTGTAGTGTCCAGATCTCCACTACGAGGTCGAAGGCTGCCTGCCACGAGGTGGGGAGTGCGAACAAGTCGGCAACCACGTAGTTGACGGTCGAGTCGGGGAATCGCTTCTTACAACGTTCGATCGCCGTAGGGGCCGCGTCGAATGCCGTGACCTGATACCCGCGACGGGCCAGTTCCTCGGCGTCGTCACCGAGGCCGCAGGCAACAACCAAGGCCGTGCTCCCGCTGGGTGGAGCCTGCCCGTTGAGCCAGTCGGTCAGGGCTGCCCGCGGCTCCAAGACGGCCCACGGAACTGCCGAGAGATCTGTGCCTGCCTCGGCGTAGATCTGCTCGAAGAGGGGATCCGCGCTTCCGGCGTGCCCGTGACTGACCACGTGTTCAGAGTAACGGTGGTTCGCGCAGGGCGATTCGGAAGCATCGTCCCATCACGGTTCGTAGTGGTGGAGACGAAGGGGCTTGGGCCCTCGACCCTGCCTTGCAATGGTGTGTTCGGGGACTGGTCGGTGTCCACGCCGTCGACGCGCGCGGGGCGACAGGAGCGAGCAACCGGTTCCGTCCGTTGAAGAGCGTGCCTGCCCGCTGCTAGTGGCACGCAGGTGGCACGGTAGGGGCTCGCCAGACAGCCCGGCGAGATGGCCGAATGGGAGACGATGGCGCCGTAGACTACGTGCATGAGTACCGAGCGGCAGGAGCTTGCACGATTGGCAGAGGAGATCCCAGACGAGGCCGTCCCACGTGCGCTCGCTGAGATGCGACGGTATGTACACCCCGTGGCAGAGGGCAGTTGGCCCCCAGCCTGGTTCGGGATGGCCGAAGGTGACGGGACAGCCGTCGGCGCCAAGAGTGAGGAACTGTTGGCAGAGGGCTTCGGCCGGTAGGCGTGCTTGTATGTGACACCGGACCGTTGGTCGCCGCCGGGCTCA
>CAYLOC010000050.1:0-17693 GCA_964385195.1 uncultured Nocardioidaceae bacterium | reverse complement strand
GGCGGTCGGCACGTTGGCGGCGGCATGGCTGCGGACGTGGAACCGGCCGGTGGTCAGGTCCTCGACCCGCTGGAAGTCCAGGTGGAGCGGGCCGGCGAACACATAACCTTGTTCCTCGGCGTAGTCCTGGAGCATGGTGGCGAGTTCTCGCGACATCGTCTCGCCGTACGCCGAGAGCCGGTCGAAGTCGGTGGTGGACAACTCGATCTCGAAGATGTTGGGGGCGAGCCGGCGTTGCCGGCTGAGGATCTGGGCGGAGTTCTCGACCTCACGCTGCAGCGCGGACGCGATCTCGACCGGCTGGACAGCGCTGCGGAACGCCCGCGCGAACGCACCCGTCACCAGCGCCTCGAGTCGCTGCTCGAAGCGGTGCAGGGCGCTCATGGGTACTCGCTCTCCTTCGGCGCTACGCCTTTCCCGGGCGGGCTCGACCTCTTCCGACCACGGCTGGGCCGCCCCTCCCCGCGGCGTGGTCGACACTGATCCTCCACGATCGTAGCGGGAAAACCTGCCGCGACCACGTGCGACATCGACCACCCTCCCCGCGTTTGCCTTGTTGACGGCTCAGATGCACCGTCGACGAGGCAAACGTGCCTTGTACACGGGCAGTCTGCCTTGCATACCCCGGCGCTGACCCCGGCTTACCCCGGCCCCGCCGGCGAGTCGGGGTGGGGCCGATGCGCGTGTTAGGCTGTCGTCTCGTCGTACGGCGGTACGGCGAGGTA
Source organism: uncultured Nocardioidaceae bacterium (assembly GCA_964385195.1). Taxonomy (GTDB): domain Bacteria; phylum Actinomycetota; class Actinomycetes; order Propionibacteriales; family Nocardioidaceae; genus CAYLOC01. Next base: position 16,968 of record CAYLOC010000050.1, on the reverse strand, counting down.
TGCGCGGGTGGCGGAACAGGTAGACGCGCACGGTTCAGGTCCGTGTGCCCGAAAGGGCATGGGGGTTCGACTCCCCCCTCGCGCACCCCGAGAACGATCCGACGGTGACGCCGTCCGGGCAACGTGAGCGTCGGATCGTGGGCACCGGTGGCCGGTGCGGAGTGTTCGGCTCGTGGACCCCACGGAGCAGCCGGGGCCGACTCGGTAGCCTGCGGGCATGGCTGGTGCGTTCATGGCTGGGGCGAGCATCGGGTTCGACGCCTTGCATGACGATGTCCGGCTCCTGGGTGCGCTGTTGGGCCAGGTGGTGGCCGAGACCGGCGGACGGGACCTGTACGACGACGTCGAGACCCTGCGTCGTTCCGCCCGGGACGCCCGGCACGGCAGCACGGAAGCGGATCCGCAGGCGGTGGTCGACGCTCTGGACCCGGAGCGCGCCGCCAACGTCACCCGGGCGTTCGCCGTACTGTTCCACCTGGTCAACCTCGCCGAGGACCGGCACCGCGTACGTGTGCTGCGCGCCCGGGACCGTACGGCGGGGGAGCCCCGGCTGGACTCGGTTGCCGGTGCCATCGCGTCGCTCGGACCCCAACGGGCCGCCCGGTCGCTGGCCGACGCCGAGATCCACCCGGTACTCACCGCCCACCCGACCGAGGCACGCCGCCGCGCGGTGGTGACCGCGCTGCGTCGGATCGCCGACCAGCTCCAGGCCCGCGACGACCCCCGGCTCGGCGACAGCGAGCGCGCCGAGGCCGAACGCCGCCTCACCGAAGAGATCGCCACCTTGTGGCGGACCGCGTTGCTGCGGCGCCGCCAGCTCGATCCGCTGGACGAGGTCCGTACGGCGATGGCGGTGTTCGACGACACGTTGTTCCGGTTGGTCCCGCACCTGTACCGTGCCGCCGACCGCGCTTTGGGGACGCCTGACACCGACCCACCGCGGGCCTCGGCGTACCTGCGGCTGGGGTCCTGGGTCGGCGGTGACCGCGACGGGAACCCGTTCGTCACCGCCGACATCACCCGCCAGGCCGTTGACATCCAGGCCGACCACGTACTGCGGGCGCTGGAGGCGGTCGCTACCCGGGTCGGCAACGCGCTGAGCCAGTCCGCGGACCTGGTGCCGCCCAGCGCGGACCTGACCCGGGTCCTGCAGCACGCCGCGACGGCCTTCCCGACGGTCTTCCCGGCCATCGTCGAGGCCGCCGACGCGCAGCCGCACCGGCAGCTGGTGTGCCTGGCGGCTACGCGCATCCGGGCCACGCGGACGCGTGATGCCGACCTCGCCTACGCCGACCCCGACGAGCTGCTTGAGGACCTGCGGCTGGTGCAGGAGTCGCTGGCCGCAGCCGACGCACCCCGCGCGGCGTACGGCGAGCTCCAGCACCTGATCTGGCAGGTGCAGACGTTCGGGTTCCACCTCGCCGAACTGGAGATTCGCCAGCACAGCAAGGTTCATGCCGCGGCACTGGCTGACCTGGAGGCCCACGACGGCACCGCTACCGAAGACGCGACCGCCGGTGTGCTGGACACGATCCGGGTGATGGCGGCGGTGCAGGACCGGTGGGGACCGCGGGCGTGCGCGCGGTACGTGATCAGCTTCTGTGCCACCGCCGAGGACCTGCACGCGGTGACCCGGCTCGCCCGGTACGCGCTCGGCGACCGCGCGGACACCCTGGCACTGCAGGTGGTGCCGCTGTTCGAAACTGGTGACGACCTTGCCTCGTGCACCGACACGCTCGACGCGTGGGCCGAGAGCGCCGGGTACCCGCAGCAGATGGAGGTGATGCTCGGCTACTCCGACTCCGCGAAGGACGTCGGCCCGCTCGCCGCCACGCTGCTGCTGTACGACGCGCAGGCCGCGCTGGCCGACTGGGCCGACCGGCACCAGCTCCGGCTGACGTTGTTCCACGGTCGCGGCGGATCCCTGGGCCGCGGCGGCGGCCCCGTCAACCGCGCCATCCTGGCCCAGCCTCCGGGCAGTGTCGCGGGTCGGTTCAAGGTCACCGAGCAGGGTGAGGTCATCTTCGCTCGCTACGGCAACCCGCAGATCGCCCAGCGCCACCTGGAACAGGTGACCGCCGCTGTCCTCCTCTCCGACACCGACGAGGTGGCCGACCGGAACGCCGCGGCCGCGAAACGCTTCGGCACCCTGGGCACGGTCATGCGCGACGCGAGCCGGACCGCGTTCCGCGCGCTCGTCGGCACCGCCGGGTTCCCCGACTTCTTCGCCCGGGTCAGCCCGCTGGAGGAGCTCTCGGACCTCTCGCTCGGATCCCGGCCCTCCCGCCGCGCGGGCGCCGACGCGGGCCACCGGAGTGGCCGGTCGCTGGAGGACCTGCGGGCGATCCCGTGGGTGTTCGCCTGGTCCCAGACGCGGTGCAACCTCACCGGCTGGTACGGCATCGGCACCGGCCTGGCCGCCGTCGACGACCTCGACGCGCTCCGCACGGCGTACGCCGAGTGGCCGCTGTTCACTGCACTTCTGGACAACGCGGAGATGTCGCTGGCCAAGACCGACCGGGACGTGGCCGAACGGTATCTGGCCCTGGGGGAGCGGCCCGACATCACCGACCGGATCCTGGCCGAACTGGACCAGACCACCGCCTTGCTGATGCAGGTACTGGACATCGACCGGTTGCTGGAACGTCGCCCGGTGCTCGCCGCCGCGGTCGACCTGCGCAATCCGTACGTCGATGCGTTGTCCCACCTGCAACTGCGGGCGCTGACCGCGCTCCGTCAGGGTGACTACGCCTCCGACGCGGAGGAGCAGCGGCTACGGACGCTGCTGTTGCTCAGCGTCAACGGGGTCGCCGCCGGCCTGCAGAACACCGGCTGACCCGCGACCAGACACCTCCGACCCACCGAATGCGGGCCGAAGGCCCGCAAAACGGTGGGTCGGAGGTGTTCGGTCAGGGCTGGTAGGCGTGTCGTTGCGTCGGCATCAGGATCCACAGTGCGAGGTAGACGATGAACTGTGGGCCGGGTAACAAGCAGCTGACCAGGAACGCGATCCGGACGCCGTTCGCGCTGAAGCCGAACCGCTGCGCCAGGCCGGCGCACACACCGGCGATCATCCGCCCCTCACGCGGGCGGCTCAGGCTGTGACTCATGGTTTCTCCTTGACAGGTTCGAGTGCTGCTGGTTCCCATCGTGCGCGGTTCCGGCAGGGAAACCCAGCGGTTTGGGCACGAACCAGGGACGGTTCAGGTGTATCCCTGAGCGCTCGATCTCACCGAACCGCTTGACGCCGAAGGCCGTTGCGCCGCACGATGAGCGCTAGCGGCACATCGCCGCGTTTTTCCTTCGGAGGTTGTTCTCCTTGTCCGTTTCCAGCATGCCCGAATCGAGCCATGTTCCTGCCGCCGGCCCTTATATCGCTGCGGATCTTGACCCCGAGGAGCTGGATCGGAGACGGTCCGCCGTCCGCGACGAGATGAAGTCCCGTTCGGTGGATGCGCTGATGGCTGTCGGACCGGAGAACATCTACTACCTCACCGGACTGAACTTCCAGGGGTACTTCAGCCTCACCGTGCTGCTCCTGGGGCTGGACGGGCCACCGGTGCTGGTCGCGCGGGAGATGGAGCGGGCCACCATCGCCGTACAGGTTCCGGGAGTGGTGCACATCGGGTACGGCGACGACCAGGACCCCGCACATGTGGTCGGCGGAGCGATCGCCGACGTCACGTCCCCCGGCGCCACCGTCGGCGTTGAGCTGGCAGCGATGTTCTTCCCGCCTGCGGTGTGGGACCGGGTCCGCACCGAGCTGTCCGACCGGGCATGGATCGATGCCTCCGGGCTGATCGTCGACATCCGCGCCGTGAAGTCCCCCCACGAGCTGGACTGCATCCGGCGGGCCGCGCGGATCTCCGACCGGGCGGTACAGGCGGGGATCGCCGCCGCCTCCTCCGATGCCACCGAGCGAGAGGTCGCCGCCGCGGTCTATGCCCAGATGATCCGCGGGGGCAGCGAGCACCCGGGATTCGCGCCGCTGATCCGCAGTACCGACATCCTCCGCCACGAGCACGTGACCTGGCGGGATCGGCGCCTCACCGAGGGCACGGCGGTCCTGATGGAGCTCTCGGCGTCGGTGTACCGCTACCACGCACCGCTGACCCGGATGGTGTCGGTGGGCTCGCTGTCGCCGGGCGCGGAGCGTTCCGCGGAGATCGCGACGACCGCGCTGGAGACGGTCCGGGCGGCCCTGGTCCCCGGAGCGATCAGCGGCGAGGTGTACGCGCAGTGGCAGCAGGTGGTCGACGAGGGGCTCGGTCATGACCTGTACCGCCGGCACCACTGTGGCTACGCCATCGGGATCGGCTTCCCACCGAGCTGGGTGGGCGGCTCGGTCCAGGGGATCCGGCGGGGTGGTGACCTGGTGATCCGTGCCGGCATGGTGTTCCACGTGCTGTCGTGGCTGCTGGTCGACGAGCCCGCGCCGTACTGCATCTCCGACACCGTCGTCGTCACCGAGGACGGCGGGGAGTTCCTGACCCGGACCTCCCGCGAACCCGCCGTCGTCTGACGGCATCCGTCCGACCGGCCCGGGCGGCAACCACCTGGGCTGGGTCGGACGAATCGAGTATGGAAGGAGCCGCACCCGTGCGGATCACGAAGATCGTCACCACGCCCGTCGCCGTCCCCTACGTCCGCCCCGAACGGTGGGCGTACGGCGAGCGGCGCGGGCTGGCGAGCGTCCTGGTGCAGGTGCACACCGACGAGGGGCTGGTGGGACTGGGTGAGGCGCCGGCGTACCCGTCGGTGGACATCATCGAGGCCGTTGCCCGCACCGTGGAACCGCTGGTGGCCGGGCAGGACCCGATGGCGATCGAGCGGCTGATGGCCACCATCGACATCGTCGGCACGTGGCACCACGTCCGGGCCACCAGTCCCGCCATCGCCGCGGTGGAGATGGCCTGCTGGGACATCGTCGGCCGGGTCTGCGGCCAGCCGGTGTCGGCGCTGCTCGGGGGCCGGGTCCGTGACCGTGCGGAAGCGATCTACTACCTCGGGATGGAGGCACCGGAGGAGATGGGGGCCGGAGCCGCTGCCGCGGTGAAGGCCGGCTATCGGACCCTCTACTTCAAGGTCGGTGCGGATGACGCGGACACCGACGTGGCCCGGGTCGCGGCGGTGCGGGACGCGGCCGGCCCCGAGGCGAGGATCCGCATCGACGCCAACGAGTCCTGGTCCGCCGCGGCGACCCTGAGCACGGTCGCCCGGATGGCCGAGTACGACCTGGAGTTCGTCGAGCAGCCGGTCTCCGGCCGCAACCTGGCCGAGATGGCCTACCTGCGCAGCCGGCTCGACGTACCGCTCCTGGCCAACGAGGCATCCTGGACCAGACACGACCAGCTCGCGGTGATCCAGGCCGGCGCCGCCGACGCGCTGTCGGTGGACAACTGCATGGACGGCGGGCTGCTCAACCTCAAGCGGAGCGCCGGCCTGTGCGACGCGGCCGGGTACGCCGTCGTCAAGCACAGCCTCGGCGAGCTCGGCGTCGCGACCGCGGCGGCGCTGCACGTGATCTGCTCCTCGCCCAACTTCCTGTTCGCCAACCAGGCCTACACCGCCCTGCTGTCCGACGACGTGGTCGCCGGGAACCCGCTGGACCCGCGCGACGGCACCCTCGCTGCCCCCACGGGACCCGGTCTCGGCGTCGACCTCGACGAGGACAAGGTCGGCAGGTACGCCGAGGAGTACCGGCGCAACGGGTCGACGTACGCGTTCACCGACCCCCGCACCGACGCCCCCACGCCGCTGCTCCCCAAACGCTGACGCCCGCCGGACGGCCCCCCGAGTTACGTCCTGCAGGGTGCGCGTGGGGGCGCGCGGGGTGCAGGACGTAACGGCGGGGTCAGGTGGGGTCGGGCGGGGTCAGGCCGAGGTCGGCGGGCAGCGGGGGTACGTCGCGGCCCAGGTGGGTGGCGAGGAAGTGCGACACCACGCGGTACCAGACGGTGGCGTGTTGCGGGGTGAGCACCCAGTGGTTCTCGTTCGGGAAGTACAAGAACCGGTGCACGGTCTCGCCGTCGGCGTCGGCGGGCAGCCCGGACGCGGACAGCAGCTCCCACCACAGTCGCAGCCCCTCTCCGATCGGCACCCGGTAGTCCCGGTCGCCGTGGATGACCAGCATCGGTGTGGTGATGTCGCCGACCGCCTGGTGGGGTGAGTTCGCCGCGGCCATCTGCGGGGTCATCTCCTTGGCCCAGTACGACGCCATGTCGGTCGTCGGCCCGAACTGGTCCAGCGCCCACAGCGACGCGTGGGTGACGATCGCGTCGAACCGGTCGGTGTGGCCGGCGACCCAGTTGGCCATGTAACCGCCGAACGACCCGCCCATCGCCGCAGTGTGCCCGTCGTCGATGTCGGGCCGGGCGACGACCGCGTCGGTGATCGCCATCAGGTCGGTGAACGGCTCGGCACCCCACCGGCCCCAGCCGCGCTGGACGAAGTCCTGGCCGTAGCCGGTGGACAGGGCCGGATCGGGGAGCAGGACGGCGTACCCCTGGGCCACCATGAGCCACGGGTTCCACCGCCACGACCACGCGTTCCACGACGACAGCGGCCCGCCGTGGATCCACAGCAGCAGCGGCGCGGGGTGGTCGGCGGCGCTGTCCTCGGGGAGCGCGAGCCAGGCGCGGACGCGGGTGCCGTCGGCCGCCGCGGCCTCCGTCTCCTCCAGGCGCCCCGGCAGCTCCGGTCGCTCGGCCGGTCCCGGCAGCCGCGTGACGTCTCCGCTGCGCAGGTCGATCCGGACCACCTCGGAGGGAAAGGCGTACGACGACCGGAGCGCGTAGGCGGCGCCCCCGTCCGGTGCCACGGACACGTCGGTGTAGGAGGCGTCGTCGTGGGTGACCTGGGTGACCGCGCCGGAAGCGACGTCGACGGAGAACACGGGGCTGCGGCCGTCCTGGTCGGCGACGACGAGAACCGCCGAGCCGTCCGGGAGCCAGTCCATCGGGCTCGCCCACCGGTCCCACTCCGGCGCCAGGTCCGAGACGGTTCCTGCCTCCACATCAAGCACCGCCAGCGACCTGCGCGGCGCGGTGTCGGGTGTCGCGACGGTGCTTTGCGCCAAGATCGCGCGTGACCCGTCCGGGCTGATCGGACCGGGCTCGTAGTCCCGGGCATCGTCGGCCGCGACGATCCGCCGCTGGCCGGTGGCGACGTCGACCCGGGCGACCGCGCTTCTGACATCCCCGCGCGGACGCGGTGTCTGCCAGCTGGTGAGGAACCACGTGCCGTCCGGGCTGACCGTCCACTCCGCACGATCCAGGGCTCGCCCCGAGTCGGGCGTGAGCAGCCGCAGCTCCGCCATGCCCTCGTCTTCGGTCGGGCCCTCCACGGCGTACATCCGGTCCGCGCCGGGTCCGAGGTCGGCGTCCCAGAACCGCACCGGGTAGCCGGCGTGCAGGATCGCCTTGACCTCGTGCTCGGCGCGTGCCTTGCGCAGTACGTCGTCGGCGTCCTCGTCGTCGGCTCCGGGAAGCGCCGACGCGCTGATCAGCACGGCGTCGGCGTCCCGGGCCGTGCGGACCGCGCCGACTCCACCCCGGCGTACGACGACCGGTCGGCCTTCGCCACCGGCGCGCGACAGCAGCCACAATGCCTTGACGTCAGAGGGGGCGTCCTTGGCCGCGTCTGGGTCGGGACGGGAAGAGGTGAAGTACAGGTCGCCACTCCCCGTGAACGCGGCTCCGCTTTCCCCCTCGCTGCTGCGGGTCAGCCGGTGTGCCGGCCGGCCGCCGTGGGGGTCCACCTCCCACAGGGCGCTGGCGTAGGCGGTGCCCGTGGCGTTGGGGGTGGCCACCGTGGTGACCAGGCGGGTGCCGTCCGGGCTCATCGCCAGCCCGCTCAGGCGCGGCAGCGCGACGTAGGAGTCGAGGTCGTGGAACGGTGTTGCCGGGTGCGACGCGGTGTGCGACGAGGGGTGTTCAGCCATGCGCACCGGTCTATCACGACAGCAAAGCTCCGGGCCTGCGGGTAGCGTCGAGGCGGAGGAGCGCATGGCTGCCAGACGAGGAGACGGGCCCGGGTCGGCGGCGTCGCGGACGGCCGACGCGGCAGCCCGCATCGAGCGCTGGGTGCGTGGCCGCGTCGGGGCGCGGCTGCGGGTCATGGTCGGGGGAGGCGCTCGGCTGCAGGTGCTCACGCTGCTCGCGTGCGTGCTCGCGCTCCAGGCCGCCGACGCCACCACCATCGGCGCGACGGCCAGTCAGCTCGAGCGGGACCTGGGCATCGGCAATACCGAGGTTGGTCTGCTGGTGACGGCGTCCACCGGGGTAGGAGCGGTCGCGACGCTTCCGGTCGGCGTACTGGTGGACCGGGTGAACCGTACCCGGCTGTTGGCGGTCGCGATCGCGATCTGGTCCCTGGCGATGGTCGGCAGCGGCCTGGCCACGTCGTACTCGATGCTCCTCTTCACCCGGCTTGCTCTCGGCGCGATCGCCGCGGCCGCGGCTCCGGCCGTGGCGTCGCTGACCGGTGACTTCTTTCCGGTCGGTGAGCGTGGCCGGATCTATGGCTGGGTGCTTTCCGGAGAGCTGATCGGAGCAGGGGTCGGCCTCGTGGTCTCCGGAGACATCGCCGCGGTCTCGTCGTGGCGGGTGGCGTTCTTCTTGCTCGCGGTGCCGGGGTTCGCCCTGGCATGGCTGATCTGGCGGGCGCTGCCGGAGCCGGCCCGCAACGGCCCGTCGCGGATCCCGGCCGGCGCCGATCGGATCCCGGGTGTGGCCGGGAACCCGCCGAGTCCGGTTGCCCATGACGAGGACGGAGCGGTTGGCGCGGACCACCCGTCCGCGACCACGGCCGCGGACCCGCACGTGCACCTGGTGTTGCACGACGACCCGACCCGCAAGTCGCTGTGGTGGGCGATCCAGTATGTGCTGTCGATCCGCACCAACCGGGTGCTCATCGTCGCCTCGGCCCTGGGGTACTTCTTCTTCTCCGGCCTGCGGACGTTCGCCGTGGTCTTCCTCCAGGGTCGGTACGGCGTGGGGCAGGCGACGGCGACCACCCTGCTGTTCCTCATCGGGCTCGGCGCGATCGGCGGTGTGCTGGTCAGCGGGCGGGTGGCCGATGCCCTGCTCGGTCGGGGGCTGGTGACCGCGCGGCCGTTTGTGGCCGGGGTGATGTTCTTGGTGTCCGGGATGTTGTTCCTACCGGGCCTGGCGACGTCGGTGCTGGCGGAGGCGATGATCCTGTTCTTCCTTGCGGCGGCGGCACTTGGTGGGGCGAATCCCCCGCTGGACGCGGCCCGCCTGGACCTGATGCCGGCACACCTGTGGGGCCGGGCGGAGTCGGTACGGACCGTGTTGCGGACCGGCCTGGCCGCCGCCGCCCCGTTGCTGTTCGGGTTGATGTCTGAGCTGTTCGGCGGCGGCGGTGTCAACGCCTACGGGCCGTCGCACCCGGCTGCCGGGACGGGTCTGGCCAACACGTTCTCGGTGATGCTGGTCCCGTTGCTCGCGGCCGGGTTGTTGATCCTGCTCCGCGCGCGGCAGTCCTACCCGCGAGACGTTGCCACGGCTACCGAGTCCGACCGGATCCTGCGCCGTACCCGGCGACAGAGGTGAGGGTGGTCAGGGGGCCCGGGTGTCGTGGTGTGACTCCGGAGTCGGTATCCGCAGCCGCAGGCCGCGCACCGACTCCAGGATCTTCGGCAGCGTCCGCGACCGGTCCGGGGGTGCCGGGCGGACGCTGCTGCCGGTCTTCGCGGCGCGGATATGTTCCAGCATCTCCCAGGCGCCGGGGATCCCGTCGGTCACATTCACCGACGGTGGAGGGTAGGAGGACTCCAGCCGTACCCACTCCTCCTGCAGTCTGCCGATGGTCCACTCCGCCACCGCCTCGATCTCCTCGTTGGAGGCTTCCGCCGGAAGGCCACCGCCGTCGGAGTCAGGGGCTGTTTCCAGCTCGTCCACCGCACCGACGACGTCGCAGCCGCGTTCGAGGATGGCCCTCCCCAACTGGGCGCCCCGTTGCGTCAGCCACTCCCGGTGCGCGGAAGGGATGGCGATCGGTTGCGTGTCCGGCGCGGCGCTGAGCACCTTCATCGCAAGCAGTTTCCGCGACCACGGGTCTCGTGAGCTGTCCCGGAACCGGTAGTCGCCGGCGGCATGCATCCGGCGCAGGAACTCCGTCTGTGCTGCCCCCAGGAGCGGCGTCGATGGCTGCGGCGTGCAGGCGCCCGGATCGACACCGAGCAGGCTCGCATACCGTTTCCAGACCACCGAGGCATCCCCGCTGGCGGGGACCGTGAGCACATGCACCCGCTTCGGATCCAGCGTCTTGGCCCAGCGGTCGAGGATGCCGACCAGGGCGTGTGCGTGCCAGAACGGGGTCGGCCGGTTCCGGGAGTCACGGAGTCGGTTCAAGAACGCGTCGTACGTCGCGGTCGACCCGCTGCGCAGCTGCCGCTGCCACGTGGACTCGGCCTGGCGGTGCGGCGGGCGGGAGGTCACGACGAGATGGACCTCGTGGTCCCCGAGACTGGCCAGCGCCGCAGTGGCCGCGCTCTGCGTCGCGTAGGACAACCGCTCGTGGCAGATCAGGACGTCGCCGTCCCAGTTCCGTGTGTGCTCGACGAGTTGCTCCCATGCCGAGGACGGGTTGCCGCTCCGGGACAATCGCGGTGATCGGCGTGCCATCGTTCGGGCCGCAGCCAGGTGCAGGTGTCGCTCGCCGGGGATCAGCAGCCGATGCTGGCGCAGTGTGCGGGAGTGGCGCCACACGGTCCGTTCCAGGGCCGCCAGGCCCGAGTCCGGGGTGCCTACGTGCACGAAGACCCGCTGCGCCAAAGCTATCCGTCGACCTTCCTCTGATCCCGTCTGCGCGGGGTGCGACAGGGCCTAGCCTAAAGCGTCCCTCCGGGTCGGCGTGGTCAGGCGTTCTGTTTCGCCCACTCGGCGACCCGGCGCGCGCTCTCCTCCTCCGAGAGATCCTCGACCCGGGTCATGACCGACCAGCGGACGCCGAAGGGGTCCCGGATGCTCGCGAACCGGTCGCCGGAGACGAACGTGGTCAGTGGCTCGCGCACCGTCGCCCCGGCCGCCTCGGCCTTGGCGACCAGGGCGTCGGCGTCGGAGCAGTACAGCCCGAGGGAGTAGCAGTCGTCCTCGCCCGCCGGCGGGGCCACCAGGTGGTAGTCCGGCGCGGGCTCTCCCAGTTGCAGCATCCCGTTGCCGAAGTCGAGGACGGCGTGCGCGACGTGGCCGCCCATCTCGGTGACGTCGACCACCCGTACGCCGAACACGTCGCGGTAGAACTCGATGGCGCCCCGGGCGTCGGGGATCGCGAGGAACGGGGTGAGGCTGGAGGCTCCGTGCGGGATGCCGTTGGTGGTGTACGCGCCGTCGGCTGCCGTGGTGTTCTCTGTCATGGAGATGACGGTAGGCCGGTAGCCGACAGTGGGCTTGGAGATTCGCGACAGGTTCTACGCTGCTGGTATGCCCACCAGCGAGCACCCGGAGGGGCGCGGGGTGCTCTACCCGGCCCGCCTCCCGACCTTCACCCGGGTCGAGCCGCCAGACGAGGTGGCAGAACTTGTCCGGTGGTTCTGGATTCCGGAGTGGGATGTGCCGCCGGGTCGTATCTCCCGGCAGCAGTTGATCGCCTTCCCCGCGTGCAACCTGGTGGTGGAACCGGGGATGGTGGGACTGTCCGGCCCGGCGACGCGGACCTCCCACCGCGACCTCACCGGGGCCGGCTGGGCCGTCGGCGCCCTCCTGCGTCCGGCCGCCGTACCCGCGTTCACCGACGATCCCACCGCACTGCGCGACCAGTACCTGCCGTTGTCACTCCCCGATCTGCACCGTCGCGTCGCGCACGAGATGACGCAACCGCAGGACTCCGGGAAGCACCGGGTTCGCGCCGTCGCCGAGTTCGCCGCCTGGCTCGGCGCCCGGGTCGCGGCTCCCGGTGAGCCGGCCCGGCTGGCCAATGCGATGGCCGCACGCATCGACTCCGACCCCGACCTGGTCACGCTCGGTGACGTGGCCGCTGCCCTCCACGTCTCCCCCCGGACCCTGCAGCGACTCGCCCGTGTCTATGTCGGACTGACGCCGTCGGCCATGATCCGCCGCCGGCGGCTCCAGGAGGCGGCGGCGCACGTGCGGGAACACCCCGATGCCGACCTGGCGCGGATCGCCGCGGACCTGGGGTACGCCGACCAGGCCCACCTGGCCCGCGACTTCCGTACGGTGCTCGGATTCACTGCGAGCGGCTACCGGCATGAGTCCGCGAGCGGCTGACGACCGCCGGTGTTGGCCACCACGCGGGGGACCGATAGCCTCAGGAACGCCAGCAGCGCGGTGATCAGAACCGGAGGGCCCATGTCCGAGCAGCCAACGGAGTCCCCGCCGGTCTCCGGCTCGCTGCGCGACCTGGTAGCGGAGCTTCGAGGCCGGCTCGCCGCCGTACGACGCGGCGGATCAGATCGCGCCCGCACCCGGCACACCGACCGCGGCAAGATGCTGGTGCGTGACCGGGTTGACCGACTGCTCGACCCCGGGTCACCGTTCCTGGAGCTCTCCCCGTTGGCCGCGCACGAGGTGTACGACGACCCCGTCCCCAGCGCCGGCATCGTCACCGGGATCGGCCGGGTCAGCGGCCGGGAGTGCGTGGTCGTCGCCAACGACGCCACGGTGAAGGGCGGCACGTACTACCCGCTGACGGTCAAGAAACACCTCCGCGCCCAGCAGGTCGCCCGCGACAACCGCCTGCCCTGCCTGTACCTGGTGGACTCCGGCGGGGCGTTCCTGCCGCTGCAGGACCAGGTGTTCCCCGACCGGGAGCACTTCGGCCGGATCTTCTACAACCAGGCCACCCTGTCGGGGCTCGGCATCCCGCAGATCGCGTCGGTGATGGGGTCCTGCACCGCCGGCGGCGCCTACGTCCCGGCCATGGCCGACGAGTCGATCATCGTCCGGAACGAGGGCACGATCTTCCTCGGCGGCCCGCCGCTGGTGAAGGCGGCCACGGGTGAGGTGGTCACCGCCGAGGAGCTCGGCGGCGGCGACGTGCACGCCCGCACCTCCGGTGTCGCCGACCACCTCGCGGCCGACGACAACGAGGCGCTGGCCATCATGCGCTCCATCGTGGAGACTCTCGGCCCGGCGGCGCCGGCGTCGCTCGCCCGGGCCGAACCGGAGCCCCCCGCCGAGGATCCCGCGGAGCTCTATGACGTCGTTCCGGTCGACACCCGCACCCCGTACGACGTCCGCGAGGTCATCCGGCGCATCGTCGACGGCTCCCGGCTGCACGAGTTCAAGGCACTGTACGGCGAGACGCTGGTCTGCGGGTTCGCACGTATCTGGGGCTACGAGGTGGGGATCGTCGCCAACAACGGCATCCTGTTCTCCTCCTCGTCGTTGAAGGGCGCACACTTCATCGAGCTGTGCAACCAGCGTCGGGTACCGCTGGTCTTCCTGCAGAACATCTCCGGGTTCATGGTCGGTCGGGACTACGAGGCCGGCGGCATCGCCAAGGACGGCGCGAAGCTGGTCACCGCGGTCGCGTGTTCGGTGGTGCCGAAGTTCACCGTGGTCATCGGCGGGTCGTTCGGCGCGGGCAACTACGGCATGTGCGGACGCGCCTACGACCCGCGGTTCCTGTGGATGTGGCCGAACGCGCGGATCTCGGTGATGGGCGGGGAGCAGGCGGCGTCGGTGCTGGCCACGGTCCGTCGCGATGCCCTGGAGGCCCGTGGTGATGCGTGGTCGAGCACCGACGAGGAGGCGTTCAAGGCGCCCATCCGCGAGCAGTACGAGACGCAGGGGTCGCCGTACTACTCCACGGCCCGGTTGTGGGACGACGGCGTCATCGACCCGGTGGACACCCGGCGCGTGCTCGGGATGGGGCTGGCTGCCGCCGCGAACGCGCCGATCCCCGAGCCGTCGTACGGCGTCTTCCGGATGTGACCCCACGCCGAGACGTCAGAACTTCCGCATCGAGAGGTCAAAAGTGCCACGACACGCCGAGAAAAGAGCGGAAGTTCTGACGTCTCGGCGGAAGAGGAAGGTGAGGAGATGAGCAGGTTCGGCACCGTCCTGGTGGCCAACCGCGGGGAGATCGCGATCCGGGTGATCCGGGCCGCCGCCGAGGCCGGACTGCGCAGCGTCGCGGTCTACAGCGACGCCGACCGGGATGCTCCGCACGTCCGCGAGGCCGATACCGCCGTCCGGATCGGCCCGCCCCCGGCCACCGAGTCCTACCTATCGATCCCGGCCATCCTCGACGCCGCGAAACGCGCCGGCGCCGACGCGATCCACCCCGGGTACGGGTTCCTCTCCGAGCGTGCCGAGTTCGCCCGGTCCGTGGCCGACGCCGGTCTGACGTTCATCGGCCCGACGCCGGAGGCGATGGAGGCGATGGGCCGCAAGGACCGCTCCCGCGAGATCGCCGTCGCCGCCGGGGTGCCCGTCATCCCCGCCGCCGACGTCAGCGCCGACTCCACCCATCCGGCCGACGCCGAGGAGATCGGCGCACAGGTCGGCTTTCCCCTGCTGGTCAAGGCCGCCGCGGGTGGCGGAGGCAAGGGGATGCGGGTCGTGCGCGACCCCGCCGATCTCCCGGATGCGATCGCCGCCGCGGAGCGGGAGTCGGCCGCCGCGTTCGGCGACGACACCTTGCTGTTCGAGCGGTACGTCGAGAACGGTCGCCACATCGAGGTCCAGGTGCTCGCCGACACCCACGGGACCGTCCTGCACCTCTACGAACGGGACTGCTCGGTGCAGCGCCGCCACCAGAAGGTGCTGGAGGAGGCTCCGGCCACCGTGATCTCCGAGCATGTCCGTGAGGTGGTGACGTCCTCCGCAGTGGCCCTGTGCCGCGAGATCGGGTACGTCGGCGCCGGCACCGTGGAGTTCCTGGTCTCCGGGGAAGAGGCGTTTCTGCTGGAGATGAACACTCGGTTGCAGGTCGAGCATCCCGTCACCGAGATCGTCACCGGCTGCGACCTCGTCCGGTTGCAATTCACGGTCGCGCAGGGCGACCCGCTGCCGCTGCGACAGGAAGACATCTCCGTCTCCGGTCACGCGATCGAGGCCCGCGTGTACGCCGAGGATCCCTACCACGGTTTCCTGCCGCAGGCCGGCGTCGCGACCCTGGTGAGCTGGCCGGCCCGCGCCCGGGTGGACGCCGCCTTGGAGACCGGCCAACGTGTCGGCACGTCCTACGACCCGATGCTGGGCAAGGTCATCGCCTCCGGCGCGACCCGCGAGGCGGCCCGCCGCGCCCTGGTCGGTGCGTTGGACGACACCGCCATCCTCGGTCTCACCACCAACGCCGGCTTCCTGCGTGACCTTGCCGCCTCCGGGGCCTTCCGGGACAGCGCGATCCACACCTCCTGGCTGGACAGCCACGTCGAGGAGTTCCGGCTGGAGACCCCCTCGCCCGCCTGGTCACTGGCCGCGTGGTCGGTCGCATCGGCGTACGGCGACGCGCCGCAGCACCCGTTCGGTGCCGGCGACGGGTGGCGCTGTGGCGGCCCGCCCGCACCGGTTCCGGTGGAGCTGACCAGCGACGGCGAGACGCGGCTGTTGGCGGTCGAGGTCGTCGGCGGTGCCATCGCCGGACCCCTGGGTTCGCGGGAGGTGCGCTCCCTCGGCGTACACGATGGCGTCTCCCGCCTGGAGATCGATGGTGAGGTCCATGAGGGGCATGTGGTCCTCGGGAGCCGAGGAGTGCTGGTCAGCTACCGGGGGCAGGCGTATGAGTTCGTGCGCCCGGACGCGTTCGGACCCGCGGCGCGGGGGGCCGTGCTCGACGGGGCCGTGAGCGCACCGATGCCCGGGACCGTGCTGTCGGTGCACGTGGCTCCCGGTGACCCGGTGACCGAAGGCGCGACGTTGGGCATCATGGAGGCAATGAAGATGGAACTGACGATGAAGGCGCCCTTCGACGGGACGGTCTCGACGGTGACCGCCGAGACGGGTCAGCAGGTCGACCTCGGTGCCACGTTGTTCGTGGTCGAACCGGCCGAACCCCCGCAGGAGGATTCCCGATGATGCGGCACCCGCAGGTCGAGCCGGCCGACGGGCTGCCCGGCAGCGTGACGATCTATGAGGTCGGCCCCCGCGACGGGCTGCAGAACGAGCAAGCGGTGGTGCCGGTGGGGGTCAAGGCGGAGTTCATCAACCGTCTCGTTGCGGCCGGGCTGCGAGCGATCGAGATCACCAGCTTCGTCCACCCCAAGTGGGTCCCCCAGCTCGCCGACGCAGCGGACCTGGTCGGGGCCCTCGACCTCGACGCTGCGGACCGAATGCCGGCCCTGGTACCGAACGAACGCGGCCTGGACCGGGCCCTGGAGAAGGGGCTGACGGAGATCGCGGTGTTCGGCAGCGCCACCGAGTCCTTTGCCCAGCGCAACCTCAACCGGTCGCTGGAGGACCAGTTCGCGATGTTCGAGCCGGTGGTACGCCGGGCACGTGCGGCCGGCCTCCGGGTGCGGGCGTACCTCTCGATGTGTTTCGGTGACCCGTGGGAGGGACCGGTCCCGATCTCCCAGGTCGTCGTGGCGGGGCAGCGGCTCCTCGACCTCGGATGTCACGAGCTGTCCCTGGGCGACACCATCGGTGTCGCGACGCCGGGTCATGTCGAGCGGCTCATCGCCGGGTTCGCCGATGTCGGCGTACCGACGCGCCGGCTCGCCTGCCACTTCCACGACACCTACGGCCAGGCTCTGTCCAACGCGCTGACGGCATTGCGGGCGGGGGTGACGACGTTCGACTCCTCCGCCGGCGGACTCGGCGGCTGCCCGTACGCCGAGAGCGCGACCGGCAACCTCGCCACCGAGGACCTGGTGTGGCAGTTGGAGGGAATGGGCATCGACACCGGTGTCGACCTGGACGCGCTCGTAGAGACCAGCGTCTGGATGGGCAAGCAGATCGAGAAGCCACCGGTCTCCCGTGTGGTCAACGCGCTGACCTGACCGCGCCACCAGCGTCTTCGGGGCACGTGACTACCGCG
>CAYLOC010000049.1:14639-18283 GCA_964385195.1 uncultured Nocardioidaceae bacterium | reverse complement strand
GGGCGTGGCTGCTCAGGCGGGCTGGACGTGGGTGGGGTCCAGGACCCGCTTGAGGAACTCGCGGGTCCGGGGCTCCCGGGGGTTACCGATCACGTCCTGCGGTGTGCCGTCCTCAAGGATCACGCCGCCATCCATGAACACCACCCGGTCTGCGACCTCGCGGGCGAAGGTCATCTCATGGGTGACCACGATCATCGTCATGCCCTGCTCCGCCAGGCCCCGCATGACGGTCAGCACCTCACCGACCAGCTCGGGGTCCAGCGCCGACGTGGGCTCGTCGAACAGCATCAGGGCCGGGTCCATCGACAGTGCGCGCGCGATTGCCACGCGCTGTTGCTGCCCACCGGAAAGCTGGGACGGGTACTGGCCGATCTTGTCCTCCAGCCCCACCCGGACCAGGTTGTCCCGTGCGACCCGCTCGGCCTCCGCCTGCTTGCGCCGCAGCACGGTCTGCTGGGCCACCATGCAGTTCTCCAGCACGCTGTAGTGCGGGAACAGGTTGAACTGCTGGAAGACCATCCCGATCTGCCGGCGTACCGCGTCGATGTCGCAGTCGGGGTCGGTGATCTCGTCTCCACGGATGATCACGCTGCCCGACTGCGGGTGCTCCAGCATGTTCAGGCACCGCAGGAACGTGGACTTGCCCGACCCCGACGCGCCGATGACACATACCACCTCACCGGCACTGACCGAGAAGTTGATGCCCCGCAGCACGTGGTTGTCGCCGAAGGACTTGTGCAGGTCGTGGACGTCAACGACCGGTACCGCTTGTGCTGTTCCACTCATGCCGGCACCCCTGCCGAAACGCCGGTGCTGCGCTCCATGCGCCGCACGATGTAGGACAACGGCAATGTAATCAGCAGGTAGCCGAACCCGGCCACGACCAGCGGGGTGATGTTCGCGGTGTCGTTGGCCAGTCCACGGCCGAACTTGGTCAGCTCGTAGCTGCTCACCGCGATGCCGATGACGTAGACCAGTGAGGAGTCCTTGACCAGCAGGATCAGCTCGTTGGTCAGCGGTGGAAGCATCATGCGGAACGCCTGCGGCAACACGATCTTGCGCATCGCCACCGATGACGGCATGCCCAGCGACCGGGCCGCTTCCACCTGCCCCTTCGGGACCGCCTGGATGCCGGCGCGGATCGTCTCGGCCATGTAGGCGCTGCCGACGATGCCCAGCGCCAGCCACACGGTGCCGAACGGGTCGTAGGGCAGCGAGAAGCCGTTGAACGCCAGCGGCAGCAGCGACAGCGCGATGAACACGACCAGGGTCGGCAGACCGCGGAAGAACTCGACGTAGGCAGTGGCGATCCACCGGTAGGGTCCGATGTCCGACAGCCGCATGAGCGCCAGGATGGTGCCCACCACCAGGCCGAACACGAAACCTCCGGCGGTGTAGACCACCGTATGGAACAGGGCCATGCCCAGCCCGTTGAGGATCGTCTCCTTGATCAGGGCGGGATCGAAGAAGACGTGCGCGATCTGCTGCCAGTCCGCGAGCACAATGGCCGCCACCACGACGACGGCCAGGACGACGTACTGGACGACCCGGATGCGCTGGGCCCGCTGACGCGGACTCAGCCGCCTCCGCGCCGCTGCGGGAGGCGCAGCGGTATCAGTCATGACGCTTCCCTACTCGTTCACCTTCTGGGGTAGCTTGCCGAACCACTTCTTGAACAGCTTCTCGTAGGTGCCGTCCTTCTTCGCGTCGGCGATGGCGGCATTGAGCTTCTCCACCAGCTTCTTGGCGTTGGCGTCGTCCTTCTTGACCGCGAACCCGTAGTGCTCGCCGGTGTCGAACTCGGCGGTCACCTCGGTGTCGGGATTGGTCTTGGAGAACTGGTACAACGGTGCGTTGTCGTTGATGGCGGCGTCGACCTTCCCGGACTTCACTCCCTCGAACTCGGTGATGGAGTCGTCGTAAACGACGATGGTGTAACCGAACTCGTCCTTGTGGTCCTCGGCGTAGATCTGGCCGGTGGTGTCGGTCTGTACGCCGAGCTTCTTGCCTTTGAGGTCGGCGAGTGACTTGTACGGGTCGGACTTGCGCACCAGCAACGCCTGGGTCGCGTTGAAGTACGGGTCGGAGAACTTCACCGACTTCGCGCGTTCGTCGGTGATCGTCATGGCGCCGAAGCCGATCTCGCACTTGTCGGCGGCGAACACGGCGCCGGAGGTGATCTGGTTCCACCCGATGTCGACCACCTTCTGGTCCACGCCGAGGTCGTCGGCGAGCAGGTCCAGCATGGCGACGTCGAACCCGACCACCTTGTCGCCCTGCTTGAACTCGAACGGCTTGTACGGAAGGTGGGTACAGGTGGTCAGCTTCCCGGCGTTGAGCAGCGTGACGCCGTCGACCGTGGCCGAACCTCCGTCATCGCCTGATCCGCCGCAGGCCGCGGCACCGAACGCGAGCGTGCAGGCCGCGGCGAGCGCCACCAACGCCCGCCGGGACTGCTTCCAAGTCTGGGTCATCTGCGTCTCCCTGGTAGGTAGGCGTAAGCCCATAGGTTAGCGGTTGGCACCTGTGATCCGCCCCACTTGCCTCGCACGAGCCGTAATCGTTGTCCATCCGTCACCTACGGTCCGCCCGGTAATGCCCGTGCGGATACGCTCGGCCCATGAGCGAGGAGCCCGAAACACCGCACGAGGATGGACTTCCCGAACGCCCGCGCCGCGGGGTGCTCGTCACCGGCGCCTCCCGGGGAGTGGGTGCGGAGGTGGCGCGGACCTTCGCCAGGATGTGCGGGGACCGGATCGCGGTCCATCACCGGCAGAGTCCTGTTGAGGCGGCGAACGTGCTGCGGTCGCTCGAGGGAGACGGCCACACGATCGTGCAAGGGGATCTGGCCGATCCTCAACAGGTGCAGCGCCTGGTCGACGCGGCCGTCAATGCTCTGGGGCGCGTCGATGTCCTGGTGAACAACGCCGCGCTGTACTCCACCGACGCCGGCAGCGGGCATCGCCTGAGTCTCGACGTCGCGCACTCGACGTACGCCGAGTGGTCCGATGCCTGGCGACGCACCGTGGACGTCAACCTGCTGGGTACCGCCAACGTCTCCTACCTCGTGGCGCGGCAGATGATCGACCGGCCGCCGGTCGGCGGGCTTCCCGTCGGCTGCATCGTGTCGGTGGGCTCGCGCGGCGCGTACCGCGGGGAGCCGGAGGTGCCGGCGTACGGCGCGACGAAGGCCGGGGTGCACGCGTTGACGCAGTCGCTCGCGGTGGCCCTGGCGCCGCACGGCATTGCGTGTTGTGGGATCGCGCCGGGTTTCATCGACACCGAGATGGCCGCGACCCGGCTGGCCGGGGCGGAAGGGGACGCGATCCGGGCACAGAGCCCGTTCGGGCGGGTGGCGACCCCGGAGGAGGTGGCGACCGCGGTGATGTCGCTGGCACAGCCGGGCGCGCAGTGGGCCGCCGGCGCCATCGTCGACTTCAACGGCGCGTCGTACCTGCACTAGCCAGCACCAGCCGCGCATGTGGTGGTTCCTCCGGTTGCGTCCCGATCTGACCTGCGCGACGATCGAGGAGCACCCGTCGTGGGTGACTCGTCGCACACCGAGCACGACAGCGGGCGGTCGCCCCGACGTACCACCGAAGGGAGACCGCACATGCAACCGTCACCCCGCCGCACCCACCCGC
>CAYLOC010000049.1:2842-14539 GCA_964385195.1 uncultured Nocardioidaceae bacterium | reverse complement strand
CCGGAACCGCCGGCGCTTCGCCGCACGGATCGCTGCACTGGGCGCGTTCGTTCTGGCCGCCGCCACACTCACCGTCGGGCCGGTGGAGGCGAGTACCGACCCCGCGCCCCCACCGGCGAACGTCACGCCGTCAGAGGGCGCGCACCCACCGGTCACCGCGGCGAACGACCACGCGATGGGCTCGACGATCCCGAAGTCACTGCGTCAGCAGTGGAAGAACTCGACGCCCCGCGTGCACCCGATGGCGTCGGCTCCACAGGGAGTCGACGTGAGCAACAACAACGGCTACATCAACTGGGACCAGGTCGACGCTGCGGGTATCGACTTCGCCATGATCAAGGCCACCGAGGGCACCTACTTCATCGACGCCTCGTTCGACCACAACTACCTGCAGTCCTACTACCACGGCATCATCCGGGGCGCCTACCACTTCGCGAACCCCGCCGACTCCAGCGGCGCCACGCAGGCCCGGTTCTTCGTCAACCATGGCGGCGGATGGTCCGGCGACGGGCTGACCCTGCCGCCGATGCTCGACATCGAGTACAACCCGTACGGGCCGACGTGCTACAACCTCACCGATGCGCAGATGGTCAACTGGATCTCTGACTTCAGCAACACCGTGAAGGACATGACCGGGCGGTACCCGCTCGTCTACACCACCACGAACTGGTGGTCCCAGTGCACCGGCAACTACGGAGGTTTCGGAGACACCTCGCCGCTGGTCATCGCGAACTGGGGGTCGGACCCGTACCCGCTGCCGAACGGTTGGCCGTTCTGGACGTTCTGGCAGTACACCTCCACCGGATGGGTACCCGGGATCGGCACCACCGACCGGGACGTGTTCAACGGCTCCTACGAACGGCTGGTGGCGCTGGCGACCTGTACCGCCGAGAACCCCTGCTAGAGCCGGGCCAGCCGCGTCCTGACATGACGCAGCAGATCCACCAGCTCCGGGGGTTCCAGCACCTCGAAGTCGCAGTCCAGCATGACCATTTCCCGGGCCAGCGCATGGAGGGAGTCCGCCCCGATGGCCAGCTCACACGTCGCGCTGTCGATGCGCGTCAGCAGGCCGGTCGAGGGAGGTATCCACTCCATGGCCGTCTCCACCGGCGCGTGCAGCCGGATACGTGCTTGATGCGGGTACGGCGCGACCCCCACCCCGCGGGAGACGAACTCCACGGCATCGGGCGGGTCCTCCGCGTCGAACCGCCATCCGGTGGCGACGACGTGGTCGATCCGGTCGACGCGGAAGGTCCGCCAGGCGTCGCGATCCAGGTCTCGCGCGACCAGGTACCACCGCCGGCCCGTACAGACCAGCCGGTAGGGCTCGACCCGTCGGTGCGACTCGGTCCCGTCGTGGCGCTGGTAGTCGAAGCGGACCCGTTCGGAGTCGCGGCACGCCGTCGCCAAGGCGGCAAGAGCCGCTGAGTCCACCGTCGGCGTCCCGGCCGACATCGACACGGTGGAGGCGGCGAGGGCAGCCACCTGTGTGCGCAGCCGCCCGGGAAGCACCTGGTCGAGTTTGGCCAGGGCGCGGGCGGCAGCCTCCCCGCCGCCGGTCACGGTCCCCCCGGCGGCGGTCTGCAGCGAGACTGCGACGGCGACCGCCTCCTCGTCGTCCAGCAGCAGCGGCGGCAGTTTCGTGCCGCGACCGAGCCGGTAGCCACCGCCGACGCCCGGTGCCGCCACCACCGGATAGCCGAGCTCGCGCAGCCGGGTCACGTCGCGGCGTACCGTGCGTTCGGTGACCGTCAGCCGGTCCGCCAGATCTGCGGCCGACCACTGGCGGCGGGACTGCAGCAGGCTCAGCAACCGGAGGAGGCGGGCGGCAGTGGTGTCCATGTCCGGCGATTCTGCCACTACTCGCGGACCCGACCTGACCGCAATTGGCGGAAGGATGGCCGCCATGGACATCAACTGGACACACGAGCTGACCGAACAGATCGACTGGCACTGGCGGGGCCAGTTGCGGCCACGCCTGGCGGGGCTGACCGACGAGGAGTACTTCTGGGAGCCGGTGGAAGGCTGCTGGAACGTCCGCCGGCGCGGCGAGTCGACCGCGCCGATCGCTGCGGGAGCCGGCGGCTACACCGTGGACTTCGCCTTGCCAGAGCCCGACCCGGCTCCGGTGACGACGATCGCGTGGCGGCTGGCACACATCCTGGTCGGCGTCCTCGGGATGCGCCTGGCGAGTCACTTCGGCGGGAAGCCGGTGGACTACGAGACATTCGAGTACGCCGGCACTGCGGCCGAGGCGCTGCGGCAGCTGGACGACCTCTATGCCGCGTGGCTCGACGGCGTACGCGGTGTGGATGAGGCGGCGCTGGCCGAGCCGGTCGGCCCCGCCGAGGGGGAGTTCGCGGAGTACCCGATGGCCACCCTGGTACTGCACATCAACCGCGAACTGCTCCACCACGGCGCTGAGATCGCCCTGCTCCGCGACCTCTACGCCCACCCCGCCGCTACCCCCCAGACACCACCCCCGAACTGACCAGACACCGCTGTCCCACCGTTTTCCGGCGATCCTGACGGGATTCGGTGGGTCGCAGGTGTCCGGTCGGGGTCAGGCGAGGTCGGCAAGCGCCTCCCCGATAGCCCGGTGGAACGTGGGGAACGCTCCGACCATCGTCCGCAACGTGGCGGTCGGCACCCGCGCGTGTACGGCGAGAGTGAGGGCGGAGAGCACCTCCCCGCCGGTGGGTCCGGCGGAGGTCGCGCCGACAAGCACCCCGGCGTCGGCATCCTCGACCAGCTTGACCAGGCCGTCGTTGCCGGGGCCGTGGATCCATCCGCGGGAGTTGCTGGGGATCGGCGCGGTTCCGACCCGCACGGTCAGTCCGGAGTCGCGGGCCTGTCGTTCGGTCATCCCGACCGAGCCGACCTCGGGGTCGGTGAACGTCACCCGCGGCACCGCCCGGTAGTCGGCGACCGGCCCGTCGCGCCCGAGGATGTCGGCGACGGCGACCTGGGCCTCATACATCGACATGTGCGTGAAGGCGCCGTGACCGGTGATGTCGCCGACGGCCCACAGGCCGTCCGCTCCGGAGGCACGCATCCGCTCGTCGGTCGGGACCGTCGTCGACCCGGGGTCCAGCCCGACGGTGTCCAGCCCCAGGTCCGGCAGGTTCGTCCGGCGCCCCGCGGCGACGAGGAGCTTGTCCGCGCTGAGGGTCTGCTCTCCCGCCACGACGGCGAACCGCCCATCGGCGTAGGAGACCTCAGAGACGTCTACGCCGGTGAGCACCTGGACGCCTTCGCGCGCGAGCACGTCGGCGAGCAACGCGCCGGACTCCGGTTCCTCGGCGGCCAGCAGCCGGTCGGCCACCTCGACCACGCTCACCTCGACACCGAACCGGGCGAACGCCTGCACCAGCTCCAGCCCGATCGCCCCGCCCCCGATCACTGCCAGGGACGCCGGCAGCTCGGTGAGCTTCACGACGTCGCGATTGGTCCAGTACGGCGTGTCCGCGAGGCCGTTGATCGGCGGTACGGCGGGGTCGGTGCCGGTGTTGAGGACCACACCGGTGCGCGCGGTGAACCGTTGGCCGTCGACCTCAACCGTGCGGGGTCCGGCCAGCACGCCCTTGCCACGCACGAACGTGGCTCCGGCGTCGGTGAGCCGGTCAACGGCGATCTGGTCGTCCCAGCCGGTCGTTGCCTGCTCGGAGATCCGGTGGGCGACCGGGGACCAGTCGGCGGTCACGGTGCTGTCGCCGGCCATCCCCGGGATACGCCGGCCCTCGGCGAGCAGGCCCGCGGCACGGATCATCATCTTGGTGGGGATGCAGCCGTAGTACGGGCATTCACCGCCGACCAGGTTCTTCTCGACAGCGACTACCTCCAGTCCTGCCTGCGCCAGCTGCGTGGCCACGGCCTCGCCCCCGGGGCCGAGGCCCACGACGACGACGTCCACCTCTGTGCTCATCGGTACCCCTCTCGTCGTACGCCAACTCGTACCCAGTCTGTCCCAGCACCATGCACGGGGCCACCGGTAGCATGTGCCCCGCCTACGGAGGAGGTTTAGTGGACGTCTCACCCAAACCGAGCTCGCTGGTCCGCGCCGGGGGGCTGGTCCTGGCGGCGGTACTGCCCGGCCGGATGCCGCGACGCACCGCTGCCCAAGCCGCCGTGCTGGCCGGCACCGGCGCTGTGGCACGGCAGATCGACCCGCTGGGGCTGTCCCCGATCACCATCGGCGTCGCCGATCATGCCCCGACGTGGCAGCGGGTGCTCGCCGAAGGCGTCGTGCCGAACGGCAGCTGGGCCGTGGAAGGCGTGCTGGTACTTCGCGGACTGCGCCGGCTCCCTGGCCCGCGATGGCTGGTCGTGATCGGAGCAGGGGCGGTGGTATACACCGGGGACCACGTGCTGAACGCGAAGCTCACGCCCCTGGTCGAGCGTGCGAAGCAGATGGCGGACAAGGCGCCCGACGCCGCCGAGACGGAGAACGCGCTCCACTCCGCTCCCGGTGACGACCCGGGTCATGGTTGAGCGGGAGGCAGTGACGCCACGGCATCGATGTCGTCGGGCTGCCGCCGGTCATCCAGCGCCAGCCGGTTGGCCCGTCGGCAACCGCAGCGCACGCATTCGTGGATGACCACGAACCCCTTGCCGGGCCGTTGCTCCCAGCCCACCGGCCTCATGGGTGCCCCGCAGTCGGCTGCCCGGTCGCCCGGGCGCACGTCAACGTGCCGGGACCACAGGCATGCCGGACAGTGGTTCCGATAGCTGCCGTGGACCAACGGCAGCACATCCACACCGCATTGCGTACACGCGAAGGCGGTGTTCTCGGTGATCTTGCTGATGACCCGCTCCCGCAGTCGAAGGAATATCGACATGCAGGCGCAGGGTTCCGTTCGCTCTCGCCCTCGGTTCCGGGGAACTGACGGGCTCTCGGGCTGGACGGAGCGAGGGACACTATTCACCGCCGTCACCGGCGATTACTTCCGGTTCCACCTTCACCAGAGCCCGCTGGGCATCCGGATCCGAACCTCGACCGAGGTTGCTTCATTGTCTCGGCCACTGTCAGCCAGCGAAGCCAGCTGCCACCGGTAGGTGTCATCTCCGTCGCACCGACGTCGGCGCCGTCCCCTGACTCAGGTCGTCGCGGTGCGCTGCTGCGTCACGGTCCTCCTCTCCCCGATCCGGTAGGTAGCACACATCGTAGGAAGACCGGGCCACCGGTCCCACTGGTTTACGGCCCGCCGCGCGAGGGCGCCGTACGCCTTGGTTCCCGCACCGGCCATGTCGAGCAGGTGGCGGTCGCCTAGTCTCGGCACATGCTGTTCGACCTCCCGCGCGAGGAACTCCCGTCGTACGCCGGCACCAACCCCCGCCCAGACGACCACGACGCCTTCTGGCAGGCGGCCCTGGCCGAGCTCGACTCGCTGACGGATCCGCCGGAGCACACTCCCGCCGGCGTCACACCGCCAGCAGGTGTGGAGTGTGCGGATGTCTGGTTCAGCGGCGTCGGCGGTGCGCGGGTGCACGCCCAACTGGTCCGCCCGGTCGACCGGACACGCCCCGGCCCCGCGTTGGTGCTGTTCCACGGCTACTGGGGGTCCGTGGGCGACTGGAGCGCGAAGTACGGGTGGGCGCAGGCGGGGTTCACGGTGCTTGCGATGGACGTGCGGGGGCAGGGCGGCCTCTCCACCGACCCCGGTGGCACGAGTGGGCGCACGATCGACGGTCACTTCATCCGCGGGGTGATGACCGACGCGCCGGAGCACTGGCTGTTCCGCAACGTGTTCCTCGATGCCGCGCAGGTCACGCGGTACGCCGGTCGGCTGGACGGGGTCGACCCGGCGCGAGTCGCGGTCCACGGGGGCTCGCAGGGAGGTGCGCTCGCGCTGGTCGCCGCTGCGTTGGTGCCGGAGGTGGCGCGGTGCGCCTCCCGGTACCCGTTCTTGTGTGACTTCCAGCGGGTCTGGGAGCTGGACCTGGCCGAGGAGGCCTTCCGCGAACTACGGGAGCACTTCCGCCGGTTCGACCCGCAGCACCGCCTCGCCGGTGAGCTGTGGCAGCGCTTGGGCTACCTCGACGTACAGCACCTGGCCCCGCGGATCCGGGCAGAGGTGATGCTGCAGACTTGTCTGTGCGACACCATCTGTCCGCCGTCGACCCAGTTCGCGGCGTACAACAAGGTCTCCGGCCCGAAGTCGGTACAGATCTATCCGGACTTCGGCCACGAAACGGCACCGGGGATGGACGACAGCGTCTGGGAGTTCCTGCTGCCCCTGCGGGACTAGACTGCACCGATGTTCACAGCCCGAACCCCCGCCATCTAGCTGTTCTGGCCAGTCCGTCGGATCAGGCCGCCCCGACCTCCAGCACCCGGAAGCCTTTGGCCGACGCGACGCGGTACGTCGGGTAGTCCTGGCGCTCCAGCCAACGTTGGAGTGAGTCTGCGCCCAGGTTCTTCCCGACGACGAGCATCGCACGGCCGCCCGGGGAGAGCCGTGGCAGCCAGGTCAGCAACAAGGCGTGCAATGCGTTCTTGCCGACCCGGATCGGCGGGTTGGACCAGATCTCGTCGAACTCCACGTCGTCGGGTACGCCGCCCGGCCGCGCCACGCGCACGCGGTCGCCGAGGCCGAGCCGGGCGGCGTTGTCCCGGCACACCCGCCGCGCCCGGTCGTTGACGTCGACCGCCCACACGCGTGCCCCGGGAACGGCCGATGCCAGCGCGCACGCGATCACGCCGTACCCACAGCCGAGGTCGAGGAACGTCCCCGCCCGGGCCGGTGGCGTGGTCTTGCCGAGCAGTACCGACGTACCGATGTCGAGCCGACCGGAGGCGAACACGCCCGACGTCGTGTCCAGCTCCAGCGCCTGGCCCCAAACCCGCACCGGCACGCGTCGGCGGTGTTCGGCGGACCCCGGCTCGGCGGCGAAGTAGTGCTCGCCCATCACACCCCCTCCCCCTCTGAGTTGTCAGAAGCTGAGCACGCTCTGGCGTGCTGTACTTCTGACAACTCGGGGGGGTAGCCGACTTCCTCCAGCGTCAGCCCGTGGGCAGGCATCACCCGCACCCGTGGGTCGCGGACACCGGCGGTGAGTACGTCGAGGGGCCAGCTGGTGCCGCGCCGCCCCTCCCCGACCGGCACCAGCGCCCCGACCAGGGAGCGCACCATGTGATGGCAGAACGCGTTCGCCTGCACCCGCCCGACCACCAACCCCCCGGTGCGCACCCACGTCAGCGCGGTCAGCTCGCGGACCGTCCCCGCCCCTTCGCGCTTCTTGCAGAACGCGGCGAAGTCATGCTCGCCGAGCAGGTCCGTCGATGCCGCATTCATCGTCGCCACGTCCAGTGGTCGCGGCCACGCCAGCACGTGGTGCCGTGCCAACGGGTCCACGGCGGACGGCTCGTCACAGATCCGATAGGCATAGCGCCGCCAGGTCGCGGAGAAGCGGGCGTCGAACCCCGTCGACACCGGCACCACTCGTCGTACCCGCACCTCGTCGGGCAGCACCGCCGCCAGGCGCCGCAGCAACCGGCCCCCCTCGACCATGGCGGCCGCTGGTACGTCGACGTGCGCGACCTGTCCCCGGGCGTGCACTCCGGCGTCGGTGCGGCCGGCGACGGTCAGCGACACCGCGGGCACCCGCAGCACGGTGGCCAGGGCCGCCTCCAGCGTGCCCTGGACCGTCCGCTGCCCGGGCTGTGCGGCCCAGCCGTGGAAGCCGGTCCCGTCGTAGGCGATGTCCAGCCGCAGGCGCACGGTGTCGGGTACGGGAGGCACGCACCCCATTGTCCCAACCCAGCCCGACGTGTCAGAAGCTGAGCACGCTATGACGTGTCCAGCTTCTGACAACTCAGGTGAACCGGCGGGCGGAGGCGTCCTGCTGGGCCAGTTTGCGCAGGGCCAGCAGGACCGGGGCATACAGCACGACCCCGGTGACTACGTAGACCAGCGCGTCCTCGGGAGAGGTTGTCGGTACGCCGGCCACCTCGGCCTCCGCGATCTCGGCCGCGGCCCGCGCATAGGTGTGCACGGTCTCCTCCGTCGTCGGCAGGCCCACCTGCCGCACCGCGTCCAGGGCCCGGTCCAGCTCGACCAGCGCCGGGGTGTCCGGATCCACCCGCCACCCCAGCCCGGCGACGATCTCTTCTGCGCGGCCGGTGGAGACGGCGTCGTCGGGTACCTCGGTCAGGGCCATGTGCGCCGAGCCCAGAGTCTCGTGCAGACTTCCCGATCCGGACTCCAAGCAGGTGAGGACCGCCTGCACCTGTGCGTGACTCAGCCCGCCGACGTCGATCAACGCCCGGACCAGCCGCAACCGCGTCAGGTGAGTCTCGTCGTACGTCGCACGCGTCGCGCTCGTCGGCTCCCCCGGCGGCAGCAGGCCCTCTCGCAGGTAGTACTTGACCGTGGCGACGGGAAGATCGGCGGCGGCGGCCAGTTCAGAGATCCGCATCACAGTCCTCTTGACATTAGATAGTGTTACTCTCCAATATTAGAGAGTAACACTATCTAACCACCGAGGAGGCCGTCATGACAACGATCCAGCGGGGCCGGGTCACCCACCACCACGACGGTGACCTTGCACTCTTCCTGATCGGCATGCGGGTGAACAAGCCCTGGAAGGTGACCACCTGGTGGCCGCTGCTCAACGCCATGCCACGGATGATCCGTGAGCTGAGCCAGGACCCGGACTCCGGATTCCTGGGAGCACGCACGGTCATCGAGGGGCGCGGCGCCACGGTCATCCAGTACTGGCGCAGCGTCGAGGACATCTACCGCTACGCCACCGATCCCGACCGCGAGCACCGCCCGGCCTGGCGGGAGTTCAACCGCCGCTCACGCAGCAGTGGAGGCGCGGTCGGCATCTGGCACGAGACGTTCGCCGTACCCGCCGGCCAGCACGAGTCGGTGTACGTCGACCTGCCCAGCGCCGGCCTGGCCCGGGCGACCCAAACCGTCGCGGTGACAGCTGAGACGAACCGCGCACGTCAGCGGTTCAGTGGCCCGACGGCTCACCGTCCCGCCGCCTGATCTCCACGCAGCACTCACCCTCCCGCGGCGCAAGAACCGCGCGCACGGCACCGGCGTCCATTCCCTCCAACAGACCGGAACAGAACTCGACGTTGATCCCGCAGACCACCTCCGGAGACCGGGCGGCGAGCGGATGGAACGGGCAGTTGCGCATCCGAACACAGTCCGGCTCGGGCCGGTACGGCTCGTAGCCACGCTCGTCGAGGGCCGCCTCGACCGCCGTCAGCGCCCGCTCCGGCCCCAGCCGCCCCCGCGGACGCACCGCCGACCGGCCAGCGTCTCGTCCTCGTTCCCGCGCGGCCTCCCGCCTGGCCGCCTCCCCCGCGGTGCCCGTGGACTCCGCAGTCACCGCGTCGAGCAGGATCTCGGCCAGATCCTGGTAGGCCCGGGCAGGCACACTGACCTGGACCGCCTCCGCACTGGGCACATAGGTCTTCGGCGTACGACCCACCTGGCGGGGCCGATCACCAGCGTCGAAACCGGACCGCAGCAGACCCGCTGCGACCAGCTTGTCGAGATGGAAAGCGGCGAGATTCCGCGAGATTCCGGCGGCGGCTGCTGCCTCCTCCCGGGTCATCGGCCGACCCGCACGTCGTACCACGCCGTAGAGGTTCTTCCGCACAGGGTCGTCGAGCACCGCGATCGCGCCGATCGCACCCTCCAGGCTCCTGGCAGACTCCGTCACACTGCGTACTATACCGCTAACATACGTTGTTGGAAACCAACACGTTGACACGGCGTGCGTATAAGACTAACGTTCATTGTCAGAACGGGAAGGGAACACATGACGATCGAACTGGTCCGCGAGGTCGAGACATCGCTTGGGGAGACCGACACCGCCGTTGACCTCGACACCGCCGAACTCGCCGCCGGCCAGTTCCTCCGAGCACTCGGGATCGACCTCGACGCGGAGGCGGTGCGCCAGACCCCGCGGCGGATGGCCCGGGCCTACGCCGAGCTCTTCACCCCCCGCCCGTTCGAGGCGACGACGTTTCCCAACGATGAGGGCTACGACGAACTGGTCCTCGCCCGGTCCATCCCCCTGCGGTCGGTGTGCGAGCACCACCTGCTGCCGTTCGTCGGTGTGGCACACGTCGGCTACATCCCCGGCGACCGGATTCTCGGCCTGTCCAAACTGGCCCGGGTCACCGAGCACTTCGCCGCCCGCCCCCAGGTGCAGGAGCGGCTCACGGTGCAGATCGCCGACTGGCTGGAGCAGGCGCTGGACCCGGTCGCCGCCGGCGTCGTCATCGAGGCCGAGCATACGTGTATGACGCTGCGCGGCGTCCAGGCGCGAGGGGCCAGTACCGTGACCTCGGCGGTGCGGGGGTTGATGCGCACCGACCCCCGGTGTAGGCAGGAGTTCTTAGGACTGGTCGGCGCACGCTGCGCAGGAGAAGGGAGTCAGCCGTGACAGGAAGCAGGTTCGTCATCGTCGGAGGTGGCCTGGCCGGTGCGAAGGCCGCCGAGGCCCTGCGGGAGAAGGGGTACGACGGCTCGCTCACGCTGATCGGGGACGAAGAGCACCTGCCGTACGAACGGCCACCGCTGTCGAAGGACTACCTGGCCGGGTCCACCCCGCGTGCGGGGTTGGATGTGCACGACGCGGACTGGTACCGCGACAACCACGTGGACCTGATGCTGGGGAAGGCTGCTGACGCCGTCGACGCCGACGGCCACGAGGTGGCCTTGGTGGACGGGACCAAGGTCGGTTACGACAAGCTCTTGCTCGCTACCGGCTCCCGCGCACGGACGCTGCCCCTCGCAGGTGCCGCCTCCCACGGCGTGCTGACCCTGCGCAAGGTCGAGGACTCCGACCGCATCGACAAGGCATTGCACAACGGCGGAAAGGTCGCGATCATCGGCGGCGGCTGGATCGGTATGGAGATCGCTGCCAACGCCCGCACCCGCGACGCCGAGGTCACGGTCATCGAAGCCGCGGAGTATCCGCTCGGCCAGGCACTCGGTCCCGAGCTCGCCCAGGTCTTCCTCGGCCTGCACGAGGAGAACGGCGTCGGTTTCCACCTCTCGGCCAGCGTCGAGGAGATCACCACCGAGGGGTCTCGTACCACCGGCGTACGGCTGGCCGACGGCACCTGGGTCGAGGCTGACATCGTGATCATCGGGATCGGGGCCCAGCCGAACCTCGGGCTGGCCGAGTCCGCCGGCCTGGACATCGATGGCGGCGTACTCGTCGACGAGGCGCTGCAAAGCAGTAACCCCGACATCTGCGCGGCCGGCGACATCGCCAACCACCACCACCCGGCCCTCGGGCAGCGGGTCCGCGTGGAGCACTGGGCGAACGCGCTGAACCAGCCGGCGGCCGCGGCGGCCACGATGCTCGGCGACCCGTCGCCGTACACCGAACTGCCGTACTTCTTCACCGACCAGTACGACCTCGGGATGGAGTACGTCGGACATGCGCCGCCCGGCAGCTACGCCCGGACGGTGCTGCGCGGTGACCGGGACGCGCGAGAGTTCATCGCGTTCTGGCTCGACGCCGAGAACCGGGTGCTGGCAGGCATGAACGTCAACGTCTGGGACGTCGTCGACGACGTCAAGGCGCTGATCCTCGGCAGGACTCCGGTCGACCCCGACCGGCTCAGCGACCCAAACGTGCCGCTGTCGGAACTGGCCTGAGGCTACTTCTCCTCAGACTCCGCGGCCTGCGACTCCTCGTCCTCGGCCGGCGCGGACTCCG
>CAYLOC010000049.1:0-2742 GCA_964385195.1 uncultured Nocardioidaceae bacterium | reverse complement strand
CGGTCTCGGCGGCCTCCGCGGGTGCTGGTGTCTCTTCCGGCTGCGCGTCCTCGGTCTCCGGCGCCGGTGCGGCTGCTGGTTGCGGCGCGGCCGGAGCAGACGTGGCGGCCGAGTCCGGTGAGTACTCTTCCTGGATGAGCTCGATGACCGCCATCGGCGCGTTGTCGCCCTTGCGCGGTCCCGTCTTGGTGATGCGCGTGTAGCCGCCCGGCCGCTCGGCGTACTTGGGGGCGATCTCGGTGAACAGCAGGTGTACGACGGTCTTGTCGCGGATCACCCGCAGCACCTGCCGGCGGTTGTGCAGGTCACCGCGCCGGGCCTTGGTGATCAGCCGCTCCGCGAACGGACGCAGCCGACGCGCCTTGGCCTCGGTCGTGGTGATCGCGCCGTGCTCGAAGAGCTGGGTGGCGAGGTTCGCCAGGATCGCCTTCTGGTGCGCCGGGCTGCCGCCGAGGCGGGCTCCCTTGGTGGGCTTGGGCATCTGTCATCTCTCCTTTACGGCCGGAGAGCCGTCTGCCCTCCGGCCCCGAGCCGTACCAGGTACTCGGATCGCTTCCAGGTCCACCCACCGAGGACGTCACCACGGGGGCGTGCGGGGACCGGGCCCCGCAGGGGTTTAGTACTGCTCGTCCTCCACGAACCCGGCGTCGTCGTCTTCCTCGAAGGAGTCGACGGCCGCACGCGGGTCGAAGTCGGCCGGGCTGTCCTTCAGCGACAGGCCCATCTCGGCCAGCTTGGCCTTGACCTCGTCGATCGACTTCGAGCCGAAGTTGCGGATGTCCAGCAGGTCCTGCTCGCTGCGAAGCAGCAACTCGCCGACGGTGTGGATCCCCTCGCGCTTGAGGCAGTTGTAGGACCGGACGGTGAGCTGCAGGTCCTCCACCGGGAGGGCCAGGTCCTCGGCGAGCTGCTCGTCGACCGGCGAGGGGCCGATGTCGATCCCCTCGGCCTCGACGTTCAGCTCGCGGGCGAGGCCGAACAGCTCCACCAGGGTCTTGCCGGCAGAAGCCAGGGCGTCGCGGGGGGCCATCGACGGCTTGGTCTCGACGTCGACGATGAGCTTGTCGAAGTCGGTGCGCTGCTCCACACGGGTCGCCTCGACCTTGTAGGTCACCTTCAGGACCGGGCTGTAGATCGAGTCGACCGGGATCCGGCCGATCTCGGCGTCCGGGCTCTTGTTCTGTACCGCGGAAACGTAGCCACGGCCCCGCTCCACGACCATCTCCATGTCGATCTTGCCCTTGTCGTTGAGGGTGGCGATGACCAGGTCGGGGTTGTGGATCTCGACGCCTGCGGGCGGGGCGATGTCACCGGCGGTGACCGGGCCGGGGCCCTGCTTGCGCAGGTACATGGTGACCGGCTCGTCGTGCTCGGAGGACACGCAGAGCATCTTCAGGTTCAGCACGATCTCGGTGACGTCTTCCTTGACGCCCTCGATCGTGGAGAACTCGTGCAGCACCCCGTCCACCCGGATCGACGTCACGGCGGCGCCGGGGATGGACGAGAGCAGGGTACGGCGGAGCGAGTTGCCCAGGGTGTATCCGAACCCGGGCTCGAGCGGCTCCAGGGTGAAGCGGGAACGGTAGTCGCTGGAGACTTCCTCCGACATCGTCGGACGTTGCGCGATAAGCACTGTTGACTCTTCCTTCCTACGCCGACCGCTATTTGACGACGCAGCTAGGTGTTCTTCTTCGGTCCCCCGCAAGAGGGACGATCCGGGGATGCGGGGCGGTGCCCCACGGGGGTGTCAACGCGGTCGCCCGCGTGTGACGTTTACTTCTTCGAGTAGTACTCGACGATGAGCTGTTCTTGGACCGGGATCTCGATCTGCGCCCGGGTCGGTAGCTGGTGGATCAGGATCCGCATCTTGTTGGGGATGACCTCCATCCATGCGGGGACGATCCGCTCGCCGTGGGTCTCCCGCGCCACCACGAACGGCGTCATCTCGTGGGACTTCGGCCGTACGTCGATGACGTCGTGCGCGGAGACCTCGTAGGAGGGGATGTCGACCTTCTTGCCGTTGACGAGGAAGTGGCCGTGGACGACGAGCTGGCGAGCGTGCCGCCGGGTGCGGGCGAAACCGGCCCGGTATGCGACGTTGTCGAGACGGCACTCCAGCAGCTGCAACAGGTTGTCACCGGTCTTGCCGGAGCGCCGGTTCGCCTCGTGGTAGTAGCGACGGAACTGCTTCTCCATCACTCCGTAGGTGTAGCGCGCCTTCTGCTTCTCCATCAGCTGGTTGCGGTACTCCGACTCGCGGATGCGGGCGCGGCCATGCTGACCGGGCGGGTAGGGGCGCTTCTCATACGCCGCGTCGCCACCGATCAGGTCCGAGCCGAAGCGGCGGGACTTCTTGGTGAGGGGTCCGGTGTAGCGGGCCATGGTGGTGTTCTCCTTCGCGCGGGTCAGCCACGGGGCCGCTTGGGCGGGCGGCAGCCGTTGTGCGGGGCAGGGGTCACGTCCTGGATCGTGCCGACCTCGAGGCCGACGGCCGCCAGGGACCGGATCGCCGTCTCCCGGCCCGACCCGGGGCCCTTGACGAAGACGTCGATCTTCTTCATGCCGTGCTCCATGGCGCGCCGGCCGGCCGCCTCGGCAGCCATCTGCGCGGCGTACGGCGTGGACTTCCGTGAGCCCTTGAAGCCCACGATGCCCGCACTGGACCACGAGATCACCGCACCCCCTGGGTCGGTGATGGTGATGATGGTGTTGTTGAACGTGCTCTTGATGTGGGCCTGGCCC
>CAYLOC010000048.1:0-18499 GCA_964385195.1 uncultured Nocardioidaceae bacterium | reverse complement strand
ACGTGCCCGGCTGCCCGCCCCGGCCGGAGTCGCTGCTGGACGGCTTGAAGAAGCTCAACACAATGGCTGTGAGATGAAGCCAGCCACCGTCCGCCATTCACGGTCCTGTCCGTGCCGCTGGAAATCCTCAGACGACAGTCCGAAGCGGACGTCTCTGTGACCGCTCCCGCCATGATTGGACCGTCCGTGTCACCGCTGGGATCAGCAGCCCGACGAAGATCAGAATCACCAGCACTAGCGAGATGGGCCTCTCGACGAACGTCATCGGGTCACCGCCGGAGATCTTGAGCGCGCGACGCAGGTTTTCCTCCAGCAGCGGCTCCAAGACGAGCGCCAGCACTGTCGGGGCCAACGGGAAGTCGTAGCGCTGCATCAAGAAGCCCACCAGGCCGAACCCAAGCAACAGCAACATGTTGAACCGGCTGAATGTCAGGGCATAGGCGCCGAGCACGGTGAAAGCGAGGACACCGGTGTACAGCAGTGCCGGTGGCACTTTGAGTAGTCGCACGAACAAGCGGACGAGCGGCAGGTTCAGCACCAGCAGGACGGCATTGCCGACGTACATGCTGGCGATGATCGTCCACACCAGCACCGTGTTCTGCTGGAACAGCAACGGACCGGGTTGGAGTCCGTACATCATGAACACGAAGAGCAGCAGTGCGGTTGTCGCTGATCCGGGTACGCCGAGGGTCAGCATGGGGACCATGGCGCCACCGACCCCTGCGTTGTTCGCGCTCTCTGGACCCGCGACCCCCTCGATCGCCCCCTTACCGAACTCTGCCCGGTGCCGCCCAGCAAACTTCTTCTCCGTAACGTAGGACACGAAAGATCCGAGGGTGGGGCCAATCCCCGGAAGGAGTCCAGACATGAAACCAATGACCGACCCGCGTCCGTATGGTCCAGCTGACCGGCGCCAGTCCTCCTTGTTCATCCAGACTCTGCCTTGGACTCGCACCATCTTTCCGGGCTTGGTATGGCCGTTGGACAGGTTGTCCAGGGCCTCGGGGATGGCGAACAGAGCCATCGCTACCAGCGCGAAGTCAATGCCGTCGTTGAGTTGAAGGGATCCGAAGGTCAGACGCGGAACGCTGGCCTGGGGATCGATGCCGACGATCGCGATCAACATCCCGAACAGCATCGCCATCAACGCCTTGAGCTTGGACCCGGTCGTCAGCGCGGAGGTCATGGACAGGGCGAGCACCATCAGCAAGAAGTACTCCGCGGAGCCGAAGATCACTGCGACTTTCACCAGCACGGGTGATAGGAGCATCAACCCGACCACTGCGAGCGTTCCGGCGATGAATGAACCGATGGCGGCGGTGGCCAGCGCGGGACCGGCTCGGCCGCGCTTGGCCATCTCGTGGCCTTCCAACGTGGTGACAACAGACGCGACTTCCCCAGGTGTGCGGATCAGGATTGACGTCGTGGAACCGCCGTACATGGACCCGTAGTAGATCCCGGCGAGAAGGATCAGCCCGGATGCGGGGTCGAGACCGAACGACAGCGGGATTAACAGCGCGATCGCGGTGATAGGCCCGATTCCCGGTAGCACCCCGACTACCGTGCCGATCAGAACGCCCAAGAACGCGAACATCAAGTTCACCGGCGTCAGCGCGGCCAACAGGCCCTCACCGAAGTGGGAGAGAAGATCCATTACGCCAACTAGCCCACAAGTCCCGGTGGCAAGCTGACGTGCAGAACCTCGGTGAACGCGAAGTACACCACGACTGCGAATGCTCCGGCGAAGACAACGTTGCGTGGCCACTTTCGGGGATCGATGTAGCTACTGGCCGCGGCCACGAATGCGAACGTCGAGATGAGGTAGCCCACAGGGATGAACGCGAGGATGTAGGCCAGCATCAACACTGTGAGAATCGCGAAACGGCGGACCTTTCCCGGCAGCGGCGCCTCCTCGTTCTCAGCGGCGTCAGAGTCCGCCGATGTGCCATTCTCCGGCGACGTACCGGTCGGGCCAACAGATGCATCCGGTGCTGTTGGTCCGGACGAGTCGCGCCGCATGCTCCACGCGCCCTTCGCCGTCAGCGCCAGTGCGGAGGCGGCGAGGACTGCGCCTACAGCCATCGGCATCACGCTCGGGCCGACCACCGACGACCGCGAAGCGGCCGGGGCGATCTGGGTGGCCGTGATGATGATGAAGAGGCCGAAGGCGAAGACCACGCAGCCGACGATCACGTCGGGGTGCCACCGTCGTGAACGCACTGATAACTCCCTTCGACGCTCAGCCGGCCTGATACTGGCCGGTCGACTTCAAAGCATCCTTGATCTCGGCGAAGGTCTTGTCGAGGTACTTCTGCATCTCCTCCCCCTGCATGTATGTCGTGGTCCACTGGTTACGTTTGGCGAAGTCCTTCCAGGTGTCGGTCTGCATTGCCTTGTGAAGTTTGTCCTGCCAGAAATTCACGGCGCTCTCCGGCATGTCGGGCGGTCCGTAGACTCCGCGCCAATTCGCCAGGGTCACGTCGTAGCCTTGCTCCTTGGCGGTGGGTACGTTGTTCAGCGGCTTGGACAGCCGCTGATCGCGCAATACCGCGAGCCCCCGCAGTTTCCCGGCAATCAGTTGACCGCGGAACTCGCTGACCCCGGCGACAGCTGCCTTCACATCGCCGTTCAGCAAAGCGGTGATCTCGTCACCACCGCCCTCATAGTTGATGAAGTTGATCGACTTCGGATCTCCACCTCCGGACTTGACGACGAGGCCAAAGGGAAGCCGGTCGTCGCCTGCCGCCCCCACGGGGACGGACTTCGGGTTCTTCTTGATCGCCTTCACCAGGTCGTCGATGCTCTTGTATGGCGAGTCGGCCGGGACGACAACGATGTAGTACTCGGTGAAGAGCCGGGCGATCATCGTGACGTCCTTGTAGCCGTGAGGGGTTCGCCCCCGCAACTCGTTTGACATGATCGGGAGCGAGGTGATCGCGATCTGGTCGTCCTGCCCCTTGTAGGTGGAAATCATCTTTGACAACCAAACGGATCCAGTCGCACCTGGCCGGTTCTGCACCGGCAACGGGCTCGTGACTAGATTCTCCTTCTGCAACGTCTCCACGAGAGCGCGAGCGGTGGTGTCCCAACCGCTGCCCGGATCTGCCGGCGCGGTGATCGTAACCGGCCCGTCGGGATAGTCAGCGTTCTCCGAAGACGACGCGCCATCACCGCCTCCTCCGCTGCCGCATGCGCTCAATGCAGCCGTGGTGACCAGCGCGGCAACCACAGCAACGACTCGTCGTGCTTTCATCGTAATCCTCCTTGGGTGCGGGTTGATAGATCGTTGGCCCTAGGACTTGGGAACAGCAAGGGCCTGATGGGTTGGTGCGGGGTGCAGGTTCCAGGAGGGCCCTGCCACCGCGACGGCGCTGTGTGGTTGGTGACCCACCATGCTGGGGACGACGGCGCGGGCGAGCTTCAGCACAGCGTCCAGGTCAACCCCGCTGTCGACATCCATCAGCGTCAACATGTGCACCGCGTCCTCGGTAGCGAGATTGCCGCTGGCGCCGGGGGCAAATGGGCAGCCGCCGAGCCCTCCGATGGAGGCGTCGAAGAGAGTGATTCCGGCTTGTAGACCGGCCATGAGGTTCGCCAGCGCCATCCTGCGGGTGTCGTGAAGGTGGAGGCCGATTTCGGCGTCGGGGAAGTCTTCGCGCAATCCTGACATCGTCGAGTAGACCAGCGCCGGGTCAGCGACCCCGACAGTGTCGGCTACCGAGAGTCGGCGTATGCCGAGGTCGTGGTAGGCCTGTGCGACGGAACGGACCCGGTCGTAGGGAACCCGACCTTCGAACGGGCACCCCAAGGCGGTCGCCATACCCCCGACCACCGATACGCCCTCTGCGTGTGCCATCTCGATCACCGGCTCCAGTCGCTCCAGCGCCTCCCAGGTGCCGCGGTTGGCGTTGGACCTGCTGTGAGCATCCGTGACCGACAGCATCAGGTCCCATTCGTCGGCGCCGAGCCCGCGTGCTCTTTCCGCCCCCCGCAGATTCGGAACCAGGACCGAGTACGAAACGCCGGGTGCCCTGGTGATCCCCGCCATCACCTGCTCCGCGTCAGCCAGTTGGGGGACCGCGTCGGGCCGCACGACAGACGTCACCTGGATCGTAGTCACGCCAGTGGTCGATAGTGCGTCGATGAGTTCGATCTTGGCCGGAGTTGGTACGACGTCCCCTTCCGCTTGGAGACCGTCGCGTGGCCCGACTTCCCGGATCCCTACCGACGTCGGAAGGCTCTGGATGATTGTGGCGTCGGCGGGCATCAGATGACTCCTTCTCGGGTGAGGGCCGTGATCTCGTCCTCGGACAGGCCAAGGCCGGCATACACCTCATGGTTGTGCTGGCCAAGCCCTGGCCCGGTGGAACGGACCGCGCCGGGCGTGTGGGAGAACTTCGGTACCACCCCGGGCAATCGGACACTGCCCAGGGTTGGGTGGTCTACCTCAACGATCATGTCGCGTGCGGCATACTGCGGCTCTTTGAAGATGTCGGCGATGTTGAGCACTTGCGACACCGGAACGCCATGCGCGTCACAGTCCCGCTGAATGTCTTCCGTACTTTGCTCCCTGAACCACTTGGTAACGGCGGCGTTGACCTGGTCACGGTGCTGAACCCGCTGGCGGTTGGTGCTGAACCGATCATCGTCAAGCATGTCGGGCCGGCCGATCATCTGAGCCAGTCGACGGAAGGTTCGTTCGGTGCTTGTGGTGAGCACCATCCAGGCCCCGTCTCGGGACTGGAAGAGGCCGGTGGGGGCAGAGTTCCCCAGTTGGTCACCCGCGCGCTCCCGGATCACGCCAAGTCGGTCATACGGTGCCGCGACGGTTTCCATCAGGCGGAACATGGCTTCGTACAACGCGACATCGACCTCTTGGCCAGTGCCGCCCCGGGCGTCGCGGTGGTAGAGTGCAGCGATCGCGCCGACCGCCGCGAACATGCCCGCGGTGTAGTCGGCGAGAGAGATCGGAGGGAGCGCCGGCGGGCTGTCGGGATAGCCGCTGACGTACGCGTACCCGGAAAACGCGGTTGCCGGGGTGCCGAACCCTGCGTGCCCCCGGTAGGGGCCGGTCTGCCCGTAACCGCTGACCCGTACCACGACGAGATCCGGATTGGCGGTCCGCAACCGATCGATGCTCAACCCCCATCGATCCAGGGTTCCGGGACGGAAGTTCTCAAACAACACGTCGCGCTCGGTCAGCATCCGCAGGAGGAGCTCCTGGCCACGCTCCTCGTGCAGGTCCAAGGTTACGCACCTCTTGTTGCGTGAGACCGCGGCCCAGACCAGCGACTCCTCCCCGTCGAAGGGGTCCAGAGCGCGCAGTGGATCACCACTGCCGGGCAACTCCACCTTCACGACATCGGCGCCGAGGTCGCCGAGTACCGCAGCGGCGAACGGAGCGGCGTACACCGTGGCAATGTCCAGCACCCGTATGCCGTGCAAGGGTCCGCCGTTCTCAGTCGGCCGTTGCGACCCGGTCATCCTGCCTGTTCTCCCATCGCTTGACTGTTGTCTGGCACGTATCCCGCATCCCTTGAGGCCAGGGCCGCGGTCCGGAGCACCAAGGGCGCGCACCGCACGCGCCGCTGCTTGGTCAGGCGGCTTGACGGTCCGCTGAGCACCACCGCACCGACGACGTCCCCATGGATGTCACGGACTGGGGCGGACACGGCGGCACAGCCCGGGCTGCGCTCACCGTCGCTGTCGCCCCACCCTCGCTTGCGGATGCGAGCGAGGTCCCGTGTCAGTGCCGCGGGGGAAGGCGCAGCGCTCGTCGCGAACCGTTCAGCGCTAGCGGCGCGCAGCCCCTCGGTCTCAGTCTTCGGCATCCATGCGACCAAAACCTTTCCGCTCGCGCCTACGTGCAACGGCATGGGTTCACCCACTTGGACGAACGGACGCAGGTTTTGTGTGCTCAGAACGACCTCAAGCGGAACTCGGACACAACCACGGCGAACATGCAACTCGGCATTCTCTCCGGTTTGCTCGTTCAGCCACCGGAGATGGGGCAACGTCAGTCGCCGTATGTCCAGATGTGTGGTGACCTGTGCCCCCAACTGAAGCAGCATCACCCCAAGGCGATACGTCGAGCCGTCCCTGTCCAACAGGCCATGCTCCGCGAGCGCCTGCGCCAGTCGGTAGACAGTGGGCAGCGTGAGGCCGGTCCGAGTCGCGAGCGTCTGGGGGTTGAGCGCGGCCTCTCCCGGTCGGTAGGCGTAGAGGATTGCCATCGCCTTGTCGAGGACTGCGACGTTGGTGCGAGATTCCATTATTCGGAATCTTTTCCGTCAAGCATTGCCGTGATTTCTACCACTAGGGCATCTTCGTCAGCAAGAGGTTTGTCTCAAGATGCAAGACGGAATGGATCTGACAGTGGACAGCCGGGCGATCAGTCGCCCTCTGCTGGTGTGAGAGTTCTACTGGAATGCCTGTGCCGCTGCTGAGCCGCCGATGGATGACATCGACCGGTATCCGTAGGTGCCCTGCTCGATCAGCTCACGGCCGGCTTGTACTGCGGCCCCGAACGCAGCGAACGCGAACGCGCCGCCGACCGATATCCGGCGTACCCCGGCGGCTGCCAGGTCCGCCACCGGCGGCACTCCTGGAAGTGCCAACACGTTGACCGGCCGGTCGACGGCCGCCAGCATGGC
Organism: uncultured Nocardioidaceae bacterium; assembly: GCA_964385195.1. Taxonomy (GTDB): domain Bacteria; phylum Actinomycetota; class Actinomycetes; order Propionibacteriales; family Nocardioidaceae; genus CAYLOC01. The sequence continues at coordinate 11,846 of CAYLOC010000048.1, read as the reverse complement.
GCGGATGTCCGCCATCGCGGTGAGCCCCGGGGCGTAGAGGACGTCGGCCCCTGCGTCTTGGTAGGCCTGCAGGCGACCGATCGTGTCTTGGAGGTCCGGACGGCCGTGCAGGTAGTTCTCCGCACGGCCGGTCACCACTACCGGGTCCGGCCCCGCGTGTGCGGCCTCGACTGCAGCGCGCACCCGATCGGTGGCGAGAGCCTTCTCGTAGATGGGGCTGTCGGGGTCTCGGGTGAAGTCCTCGACCGACAATCCGGCAACCCCGGTCTCGACTGCCGCTCGTACCCTCTCGGCCACGCCATCCGGGGTGTCGGCAAAACAGTTCTCCAGGTCCGCGTTCACCGGCAACGGCGTCGCCGAAACGAGATCGCGGCAGTGTTGCAGCACTTCGTCGAAGGTGGCGGCTCCGTCCGGGCGTCCCAGGGTGGCGGCGTACCCGCTGCTGGTGGTGGCCAGCGCCTTGAACCCCAGGGACGCAAAGAGACGCGCGGACCCAACATCCCACGCGTTGGCCAGGAGTAGGGCGTCCGGGCCTGCGTGGAGTTCTCGGAAGCAGGCTTGTTTGCTCTGTGTGGTCACAGGGTCATTCAAGCAGGGCACTCCAGCGGAAGCGCAGCCGCACACGGAAAGGACGGGCGCGCGCACGTAGGCTGAACCAGTGGGCACGAAGGACGCGGATGACTGGCGGTCGAGGCTAAACGATTGCTTTGGGGTCATTGCGGACGGCGGATTCGGTGTACCCACCGTTGACGTGTCGGCGCAGGAATGGGCACAGTCGTTGCGGACGGCACGCGACGACCTCGGGTGCGGCTTCTTTGACTACCTCACTGCCGTCGACGGCGACGACCAGGCGGATGGCGTGTGGGTTGTCGCGCACGTGGCCACAGTGCGGCCAGGAGACGTCCATTCAGTGCTCCTGCGGACATGGCTACCCGAACCGCACCTCGTTGTGGGCTGTGTCTGTTCGGTGTACGCCGGAGCAGCCTGGCATGAACGGGAGACGCACGAGATGTTCGGGGTCGGATTCACCGGCCACGAAGGTCTGACGCGCTTGCTGCTTCCCCCGAAGTTTGCCGGCCACCCCCTCCGCAAGAGCTATGTCCTGCCCGCGCGCATCAGCACGGGATGGCCGGGGGCGAAGGAGCCGGGCGAGTCGGATGCCACGATGGCACCGCACCGTCGCCGCCCGCAGCCGCTCGGCGTACCCGCCTCGAAGAACCCGGCGATCAACCAAGGATCGGAGACCGACGATGCCTAGCCAGGATCACGCTCAGGCCGCGGATCCGGCGGATGCGGCGGCCCGGGTGCTGCCTCCCCGGTCGCGGGGCGTCATCGCACTGTTGGAGGAGAACTGCACGGTCTGCATGATCTGCGCCCGCGAATGCCCCTGTTGGTGCATCGACATCGACTCTCACAAGGAGACCGAGCCCGGTGCGGGCCCTGGCGGGCGGGACCGGACGACAAACGTGCTTGATCGGTTCGTCATCGACTACTCGCTGTGCATGTACTGCGACATCTGTGTGGAGGCCTGCCCCTTCGATGCCCTGCACTGGGCGCCGGAGCATGAGTACGCCGAGGCGAACCCGGCCGACCTGGCCCACGAGCGGCCACGGCTGCGAGAGTGGATGTGGTCCGTCCCGCCTCCGCCGTACCCGGACCCGGCGGCTCCGGAGCCGAAGGAAGTCACGGCCGCGGAGAAGGCGGCCCGACGGACGCGGCGAGCCAACTCTCCGTACCGGCCCCGTGGGGCGGTTAGCGGTAGTTGACGAACTGGACGGCGAAGTCCAGGTCCTGCTCCCGGACGAGGGAGATGACTTCCTGCAGGTCGTCCTTCTTCTTGCTGCTGACCCGCAACTCGTCGCCTTGGATCTGCACCTTGACCCCCTTCGGTCCCTTGTCGCGGACCAGCTTCGATACCTTCTTCGCCTGATCGGAGGTGATGCCTTCCTTGAGGGCGACGTCGATGTTGACGCTCTTGCCGGAGGGCTGCGGCTCTGCGACGTCGAGGATCTTCAGCGACTGCTTCCTCTTGACGAGCTTCTCCTTCAGCACCTCAAGTGCCGCGCGGGCGCGCTCCTCGGCGTTTGCCGACACCCGGATCCCCTCGTTCCCGCGCCACTCGACGGTCGCGCCGGTTCCTTTGAAGTCGTAGCGCTGGGAGATCTCACGGGCTGCCTGGTTCAGCGCATTGTCGACCTCCTGGCGGTCGAGCTTGCTGACGATGTCGAACGACGACTCGCTGGCCATGGCTGGTTCCTCCTGTGCAACCGGTTTTGCCTCATACCCTAGGGGGTGCGGTAGTCTTGCTCGTCGCTGATCCACACCAGATCCAGCGTCATGGCAGGTTGCCCGAGCGGCCAAAGGGAGCGGTCTGTAAAACCGCCGGCATTGCCTTCGAAGGTTCGAATCCTTCACCTGCCACCAGCGCGTGAAATGCGCCCTGACCCTCGCACACGCGGGTCCGTGGCACCGTGACGCGATATGCGGCCGTGTAACGGCCCTGATCGTCCGTTTGTGGGTGTCTGTGGCGAATACGTGTCGAAGTTTCGTGGGTTCGATGTCATCGCAGCGTCTCGTCGATCCGCCGCTTGGCCGCACAGAACAATGCGAAGAAGCTTCGGACTCGGGGCTCAAGACGGGCGCGCTGAGCCTCCTGGACGTGATCGCGGAGAACCCGTTCGCTATACCACCGCGTTTCGAGAAGCTCGTCGGCGACCTTGCCGGTTGCTGCTCGCGGCGCATCAACATCCAGCGCCGATTCGTCTACGAGGTGCTCCCGGACCGCCACGTCGTACATGTGCATCGGATGTGGACTCACTACGAGTGATCGGGGGCATCCCCAAGTGGCTTGGTGTAGCACCATGGTCGCTTGGTGCTACACTGGATGGCATGCCAACGACTCGCCCGCGTCACTTCGTCACCGAGAGTGACGAGTTGGCCGCCGCCCTTGACGAGGCTTCTACGCGGTGGCCCGGCCTCAGCCGCTCTCAGGTTCTGGTTCGGCTCGCGCTGGAAGGATCTCGGGCGGCTCAGCAGGAACACAACGAGCGGCACCGACGTCGACTGGCCGCATTACATAAGGGCAGCGGAGTGCTGGCTGGAGCGTATGGGTCAGACTACCTGAACCAGTTGCGCCAGGACTGGCCCGAGTGATCGTGCTGGACGCGAGCGTGCTCATCGCTTACCTCGACAGCGAGAACGAGCACCATGATCGCGCCGAGGCGCTGCTTGCCCGTGAGATCGATGACGAGTTCGGCATCAACTCGCTGACGCTGGCGGAGGTTCTTGTCGTGCCGGCGGGCGACGATCAGATGGACGAGGTCCGCACCACGCTGACCGCGGTGGAGGTACGAGAACTTCCCTTCCCAGCCCACACTGGGCCAAAGTTGGCTCAGCTGCGCTCTGACACGGGGCTTAAGATGCCGGATTGCTGCGTGCTCCTGGCGGCCGAAGAAACTAACGCGCGGCTCGCTTCCCTCGATGACCGGCTGGGAAGGGTCGCCAAGAATCGTAACATCGTGGTGCTCGACAGTTGAGGTAGGAACAGCGCCGCTGCCTACCTGGACACGTTCCGGCGAAGGATCACTAGCAAGGGGCAAGTGACCATCCCCGTCGACGTGCGCAGCAGGCTCGGCCTCCGGCCCGGCTCGCGGCTCGCGTTCGTCGCCAGCGTCACTGGTGGGTACGAGATCCACCCGGTGGCGGCGTCGATCAAAGATCTCAACGGTCCGTGCCACGGCCACCGCACGCGGCTGGTGCCCCGTCGCGGGCGGCCTGGGCATAGGCTCCGGTCCGGTCTCCGCGTCGATGATGATGGTGGCGTCGTGTGGGTTACGGCGTAGCGCGAGGTCATCGACACCGATCGCAGCCACTTGACCGGATGGGTGGTCGGGGATCGCGCGAACCAGCCGCAGCAGCGATGTCCGTCTCCGGTAGCGACGCGTCAGCCCATCGACCTGTTCGGCGAACCTACGACGCTCACACTGGGCGTTGTCGCAGAAGAGGGTCGTACCCGCAGCAGGACCCGCACCGGCTGAGCGGCTACCTGTGCATCAGTCAAGGTCCGCGTGTACCGACTATGGACCTGGTCCGAGGATTCGCCACAGCCAGGACATGGTCCAGACTGGGCACGTGGATGCGCCGTGCTCACCATCGTCCCCACCGGGCCACGGCACAGCGAGTCGATCACGACATCTTCAAGATGCGGCCACAAGATACGAAGTCAAGAACAGACACATGCCTACCATCGTCAGCCGTTGAGGCAACGTAACTCTGGCAACTCGGGTCCCGCGCCAGCAGGGCGCACGGGTCGCCGCGCGGAACTTCTGGGCAGGGCGGGAGCGTGGCACTTGGAGTAGGTGGTCGACCACGGCGCGAGCTTTCCCCGGGACAGTGCTACCTTGCACATGAGATCACGCACGAACATGAGGAGAGGGCGAACCATGTCCCAGACGATCCAGGGCCCGCGGAAACTTGGCCCGTTGACGCCGCTGGTTGGTGAGTGGGAGGGCGACGTCGGTGTCGATCTGTCGTACCACAACAAGGAGGACGAGACCTCTAAGACAAGCTACTTCGAGAAAGCGTGGTTCAAGCCGATTCCGATCCAGGAAAACGGTCAGCAAGAGATCTGGGGCCTGAGCTACGGCATGAAGGCATGGCGCCACGGCGAAGAGGCGATGGACCCCTTCCACGACGAGATCGGCTTTCTGCTGTGGGACCGGGTTCGCAAACAGGTCATGCGAAACGTCGTCTTCGGGCGCGGCATTGCGATTCTTGCCGGCAGCACCGCTGAGCCGCGCGACGTCGAACTGCGCTTCGACGCCTCGCCGGGCGCTGCCGACTACGGCATCCTACAGAACCCCTACCTGCTGGAGCGGGCCGAGATCATGAACTTCAAGAGCACGTTCACGATCAAGGACGCGGAGACCTTCAGCTACACCTCAGACCTGGTACTCAAGCTCGCCGCGATCGGTACCGAGATGCACCACACCGACGAGAACACCCTCCACCTGACGAAGCGCTACCACCCGAGCAGTGAGATCGGCTAACCGAAGACTCTGTCGGAATGCGGCGGAGGGGAACGAAGCCCGCTCCTGACCCTCGAGTTTAGGTAGTTGCCCAACTGTGGCCCTCTCTGGTCTTCACGCTCGCTTGCCGTGTCGAAAGTTCTGACAAGGGTTGGACTGGCACCTTGATGGGTGCTGTAGGACTCAGTTTGCTAGCGAAACCTCTTTAATGGTGTTTGACCTTGACCGCGCGGTGGCTGGTCGCGGAGGCGAAATTACTACCGAGCGTGCCGGTGACTCGCACCCGGATCCGATGACCGGCGTCACGCTGCGTGAGGCGGTAGTGCCTGTCGTCCGCTCCGGCGATCATCGCTCCGTCTCGCAGCCACTGGTAGGAGAGCGTCACGCCCGACGGACGCCACTTGCCAGGCTTCGCGCGGAGCGTCGACCCGACAAACGGCTTTCCCCTGACAGTGGGCATCCCCGCCCGGATGAAGTCGGTCGTTGTCGCGGTTGTGAGTTCGTCGCGCGTCAGCGGCGGCGCCTCGACCGACGTCATAGCGGAGAGATGGATCCCGATCGGCAGGTCCTGCTCGTAGTAGGACACAGCCCAGTGACCGACCCCTTCGCGCACCGCCACCGAGCGAGAGATGACCGGGCCGCGCTCCTCGATGACGTCGGTCGGGATCCTTTCGTGGAAGAACGGGTCCTCTGCGAACCGATGGTCGCCCTCGCCGATGTTGATGTCGAAGCCCTTGGAGTACGGCGCGTACCGGTGGCTCACGGCCATCGTGATCGGCTTCTCCGCCGAGGTGTCCCCGGTCGCGGTGAACGTCGCCCAGTAGTTCTGGTAGACCGAGATGCCGCTGGTGTCCTCCCTGCCCGGACCCTGGTTGGTGTAGGCGGCGAGGATCTGGTCGTCCTGGAGGATCTCCACCCGTTCGAAGCCGGTGAGGTCCCACCGCTGCGAGCTCTCGGCCTCGTTGTCGATGAAACCGTTGGCGAAGACCTGCCGGCCGTCGGCGCCGTAGTAGCGCACGGTCGGGTTGAACTGCCGTCCGGTGTGGTTGACGAACGCGACGTCGACCACGTCGGGGTCGTCGGCTCGCGGGGTGAACTTGATCGTCCCGGGCTCGGCGGACTCGGCGTGGAACGGGTCGAGGGCAAGGCTCGGGCCGTCGGTGCCGTCGGGCAGCACGACCGTCACCGAGCCGACGACCTCGCCAGCCGCCACCGGCACGGTCGGGGACGTTGCACCCCACCGGCTGCGGCTGGGGTTGTCGCGGAGTGTCTGGACCTCGTCGAGGAACACCTCGCCGGTCTCCGCCGACTGCAGGTGGAACCGGAGGCTCGCGCCGCCGCGACCGTAGTACGTCGACTCGATCCGCGCTCTTGGCACCCCGTCGAACCCGGTCGATGAGAGGCCGTACGCCCGGCGCAGCGACACCGGTGAGACCTTGAACGGCGCCGTCAGCGTCGTGTCGCCGCCGGTCAGGGCCAGCTCGTGCTCTCCCACCGCGAGGTCCTCGGTCAGGGTGACCAGCCAGCTGATCTTGCCCTGCGCCGTCGGGGTGCCGGTGCGCAGGACGGTCCCGTCCGCGGACGCGGTATACCTCACCCCGGGCGTGAGTCCGGTGGCACGGATGGCAAGGTCCTCACCGTACGCCGTCCACTCCGCCGGCGTCGCAAGCTCCGGCGTACCCGGGTCTACGGGCACCTCCTCGCCGGCGTCGACGCTGAGCACGGTGCGGACCCCCGTGTCGCCGTACTCGACCAGGCCGAGGTAGTGCCCCGGCTCCAGCCCGGACCAGCTCGCCGTGACGGTTGGTGTGTCGCCCACCGCGCCGTCGATGGTGGTCGGGTCGACGGTGAGCGAGCCGAGGCCGGCGTCGGGCCGCACGACGTAGCTGGTGAGGGTGTATGCGAGGTCGCTCCCGGACGACCCGGCAGCGTAGAAGTCGACATCGACGACATAGGAGCCGCCGGTGCCGGGCACGAAGCCGATGTCGACCCGCTCGTCCGCGCTTCCTGTCGCCGACCGGCCCGCCAGTGTGAGCCCGTACGCCGTCTTGCGGTAGACGACCAGGTCGAGGTCGGCGGTGTCGTCGACGGCGTCGAGGTCGAATCGGAGGTACGACGCCCCTGCCGGCACCTCAACCCCGTAGCGGTGGGAGGCGCCGCCGACGTGACCGGTGGCGGTCACTCGGCTGCCGCGGGCGAGACCGGAGGCGGTGACGTCGACGGCCTCGGCGGCGCCAATGTGCGTCACCATCTCCGCCGCGCCGGTGGTGCCGGTGCCGGCCACCTCGTCGGGCGCGTCGAACGCGATCGGGCGCACCGCGAGCGCGCTGCGCACCGCGATGTCGCCGTCGGTCCAGGTCAGGTAGCCGGTCGTGAAGTCGCCGAGCGTCGCGTCGGTGCGCGTGAAGGTCACCGTGAATGTGTGCTGCTCCCCGGCCGCATCGAAGTGCAGGGTCGACGGCTCGACCACCACGTCGATGCCGGGAACGCCGGTCACGTCGGCGGTGTAGTCGCCCGGCGCGGTCGCGGTAACCGTCCGGGTCACGGTCTGGGACCCGGCGAGGCTGCCGACGCCGATCGAGGGCAGGTTGAGGTCGGACGGGTCGATCGGCTCGGCCTCGCTCGGCTCGCCTATTCCGGCAAGGTAGCCGTTCCAGTCATCCACGTCATTGAGGTAGAGCAGCCCCGGCTGGAGGTACGACGTCGGCGTGACTTGGCCGTTGCCCTGCGCGAAGGGGTCCGCGGCCGGCTCACCGTCGTCGTCGACGGTGTCGACCGCGGTGGTCATCATCGCGGACTTCACCTCCGCGGGCTCGGCTTCTGGCTGCGTCGAGAGGTAGAGCGCGCCGAGGCCGGCGACGTGCGGAGATGCCATCGACGTACCGGACATGTAGCCCCAGGTCGGCGTGCCGCCGGCCGGGTTGGCCTCTGCGGCGAAGATGTTCACGCCGGGGGCTGCGATGTCGGGCTTGATCAGGTCGGAGCCGTCGGCGTCCACCGGTCCGCGTGAGGAGAAGCCGGCGACCTGCGGCGTCGGTGCCGACGGGTCGTCGGTGGTGTTGCCCCGCACCAGGGTGGCGGTGGCCCCGGTCGTGGCGGCGTAGTCGGCGAGCAGGTCGCCGTACCGTGCGTCGACGTGCACGGTCGGCACGCTGTGTGCGTCTAAGTTGGTGGAGTTCGGCTGGGCGTTCACCAGCACCATCCCGATGCCGCCGGCGCGGGCGACTTCGGCGGACTTCGCGAGCCGGGGATAGGTGCCGCGCTTGCAGAGCACGATCGCGCCGGTCACCGTGGCCGGGTCGAGGCTGTCCGGTCCGCACAGCTGGGGCTGGGTGGCGCCGGCCGCACCGGCGGATGCCGCGGCCACGAACGGGCCGGAGAGGCCGTCGGCCGGCACCGTGACCGAGACGCCGAGCGCCGCCGTACCATCGCCGAGCTCGACTGTAGCGTCGGCCGACGGGATCGTGGACGCGGCGGCAGTGGTGATCCATGGCGAGGCGTTGTCGACGGTCGCGGCGCTCGGCCCGGCGTTGCCGCCGGCCGCTGCGACGAAGATCCCGGCCGTTGCCGCTGCCATGAATGCCTGGTCGATCAGCGAGTTCGTGGTGGCCGCCGGCCCGCCGCCGATGGAGTAGTTGATGACGTCGACATTGTCGGAGACCGCGGCCTCGATGGCCGAGAGCAGGTCGATCGTCGCGCAGCCGTCGTCGTTCCTCGAGGTCGGCACCGGGCCGGACCAGCACGCCTTGTAGACGGCGAGCTTCGCGGCCGGCGCGACACCGGAGATGGTGGGCCCACCGGTCGCGACCGAGTTGTCGCCCGCGGCGGTGCTGGCGGTGTGCGAACCGTGTGAGCCGCCGTCGCGCGGGGAGACGTACTCCCCGATCGAGGCGTCGCCCAGGTTGTCGAGCCCGAAGCCCTCGACGAAGTAGCGGGCGCCGATGATCTTGGTCGAGCAGTCGTCGGCGGTGAACTGCTCACCCGTCTGGCAGACCCCGGTGAAGTCGGAGCCGTCGGACTTGTGGAAGACGATGGTGTCACCGTCGCGGTACGGAGCGGCGCCGTTCGTCGTGCCGAGCGGGGCACCCGCGAAGGAGGGGTTCTCGGGGGCGATGCCGGTGTCGATGATGCCCGCCACGATGCCCTGGCCGGCCTGCCCCGGGCCGCCGATGGAGTCCCACACGCCGCCCTCGCCCTCGAGTCCGAGGTAGTCGGTGGAGGTGGTGTAGCCGGTGGAGGTGGTCGCGTCGGTGACGTGCAGCCGCTTGTTCTCGACCAGCTGAGCGACCCGTGGGTCTGTCGCCAGCCTTGCGGCCTGTGTTGCAGTGAGATTTGCGGCGAAGCCATTGGTCGTCAGCGAATACGACGCCAGCCGCGTCGCGCCGACAGAGGCTGCGACCTCTCGCTGGGTGCTGCTTAGGTAGTCGGTGTACGCGCGGGTGCGCGTGGAGTCGGGGACGAACTGGCGGCTGGGCCCGCCAGTTGGCTTCAGGCCATTCAGCCCCCCGGCATAGTTCGCAGCCGCCGGATCACGGAGGACGACGATGTAGCGGCCGGGCTCGTAGTCCGCGGTCGGCAGCAGGGATTTCGCTGCAGCGACCGCTCCATCGGTACCCGCTGGGCGCAAGACCGGATTGTCGGGCTCGGGGGCCGCAGGAGTCGCTGGTGCGACACAGAGGCACAGCAGGATCGCGAGCGTCGCGCTCGTCATCAACGAGATGACGCGACGAAGGATCGGGCGGGAGGGCACGATGACGGCTCCTTTGACAGCGGGCAGTTGAAGGGGCGTGGGTGCTATGACGACCCGTCGCCGGGTGCACGCTACGACAACTCAGTTGGCATCCGGCGGTCACTGGCCGCAGTAGGACACAGTTGTACGACCCGTCCTTGTACGACACGAGGTGCGTCAGACCCAGTTCCGGCGCGCGGCCTCGACGCCTAGCTGGAAACGGTTCTCAGCACCGAGGGCCTCCATCAATCGCTGACTCCGCCGACGCAAGGAACGCGTTGACATGCCGAGACGAACGGCGATCGCGTCGTCGGTCATCCCAGCGCCGATCAGCGCGAGGATTGACTGTTCCTCTTGGGTGACTTGACGCGCAGATGAGGTTGGTCGCACCCCCTTCCGACCGGTCCTCTCTTCCTTCGCGGCCTGCGTTGCCCCCTCGACGTGCGCTTGTGTGAGCGACAAGCCTCGGTACCAGTAGTGTTCAAAGACCTCGCACAGCATTTCAACCAGCGGGCTCGCCGCAGTCACCATCATGTCGTGGTGGATGCCGTCGAGGTTCAGGCTGACCAAGGCGATCTCTCGATCTGCGACCACCAGTTTGTTCGGCAAGCGTGGGACGATACGGGCCCGCTCACCTTGGCGTGCCAGCCGCTCGGTCTCCTCCCAGGCGCCATCGCGCGCAAAACTATCAGCGCTATAGACCGCCCGCCAGGTGACGCCCCGGCCCATCACGCTCACTTCGAGTGCCTCTAATGGCGCGGAAACATAGGGTGGCCTGTCGAAGATCATCAGATCACGCTTCGCCCGGTGCTGGAGTTGGACATACCAGTTCGCCGCCTCCGCAGGGTCGGTGACCACCTGGGTCCCGGCTGTACCATCGTCGGCGGAGTTGCTGCGGTTGAACTGCTCGACCAACTCCGGAATCAGGTCACGAATCCGGTTGACTTGATCGGTGAGATGGTCGGTCATCGCATGCAGCGAGGAGCGGGGGTCGACGGCAGTGAAGACACGGCTGTCCTCTGGCTGCACGAGCAGACCGCGCTGCTGCAACACCTGGAGTACGTTGCGCGCCTCCACGGTGGTGACGTCGAACCGCTCGGCCACCTCGGCGGGGGTCGTAGACCCCCGGCATACAACGAAACGGTAGGTCTGTTCTTCAACAGTCCCGAGACCGGCCACCCTGAACACTGGGTCAGCAGCCATGTTGCGTCACTATAGGTGACTGGGTGGTGCGCCATGGCAAACCACGGTCCGCCGTGGCTTGCTGCCCACCCGAGCTCATTGGTAGTCCACGGACGCAGGATGGAATCGGTGCCCTGTGTCTACCGTGGCAACCTGGTCAAGAACGTCCATCCTCTGAGTCCGAAAGGGTGCCGACGGAGCCCTCGACGGTTGGCTCCGCACGCTTTCGGAGGCAGAAGGCTTGGAAGCCGGCGGAGCTATTCGACATCGGCGACGGAATCCGGCGTTGGGCGTCGCTGCGCCGCAAGGTTGTTGAAGGCCGATTCCTAGGGGCACCGCTGCACCGAGATACCCTTATACACAAGGGGATCCGGATCACTGGCGGGAGTCCGTCGGCCAGCTGAGAGTCTGCTTATCACTCCGGAGTTCTGGGGAGTTGCCGGCCCGAATGGCCGACAGGCCGCCTCTGTGCGCCCGTTTCAGCCGCTATGACTGGCTGATGACATTAGTCAGCAATGACCCCTTGACACCCCCTGTTCATGGCGGTAAATTCTTGTTCTGCAAGAAAGGTGCTGGAAGGTTTCCGAGACCTGACAGCATCATTCCGAGAGTGGCGGCGCATCCGAGACGCTGCATCCGAGCACTCGCGGACAACCGAAGAGTCTGGCTGTGGCCAGGCAAAGAGGTGTTCCGACGGACGAGGTCGGCGATCTTCGTTGACCTTCTTAGCTTGGGGTGACATCGGATGAGGACAGAGACCATCAACACTGAGTTCAGTGTTGATGAGGGTTCGCCGGTCAACCGGCATCGCGCTCTCTCGCGTCTCGCGGTGTACGCCGTCATCGTCTGCGGTCTCGCCGTCATCACTTTGGTCTCCCTAGATTCCGCCGCCCATGCGGACGACGCAT
>CAYLOC010000047.1:3455-18576 GCA_964385195.1 uncultured Nocardioidaceae bacterium | reverse complement strand
CGAGTGCAACGCCGCCTGCGACTACGCGCCGGTGATGATGGTCAACTGGGAGTTCATGGACAACCAGACCCCGGAGTCCGCGGTGCAACTCGTCGAGGACCTGCGGGCCGGCGCTGAGGTGCACTCCACCCGCGGACCCCGGCTGTGCACGTGGCGCGAGGCCGAGCGGGTGCTCGCCGGATACCCGGACGATCTCGCCGACGAGGGTCCGGCCGCCGGACCGGCCACCCTGGCCGGCCTGCGCCTGGCCCGCGAACGAGGCTGGACCGCCCCTCCGGTCGACGCCTCGGGTGCGGCCTCCCAGGTCCCTCAGGAGAGCGCGCTGGAAGGCAGCCGGGAGGCCGACTCCGCACGCGCCGAGGCGGAGACGCAGGTCGACGTCGACGTCGATGGTGAGAGTGAGGAGGAGTCATGACCGACACCCTGACCCCGGTCCTCTCCGACAACTTCGACGCCGAACGTGCCTGGACGCTGGCGTCGTATGAGGACCATGACGGCTACCGCGGCCTGGACAAGGCCCTGGCGATGGACCCCGACGATGTCATCGCCCAGGTGAAGGACTCCGGGCTCCGTGGCCGCGGAGGCGCCGGCTTCCCCACCGGCATGAAGTGGGGCTTCACCCCCCAGGGGGACGGAAAGCCCCACTACCTGGTGGTCAACGCCGACGAGTCCGAGCCCGGGACGTGCAAGGACATCCCGCTGATGATGGCCAGCCCGCACACCCTGATCGAGGGCGTGATCATCACCTGCTTCGCGATCCGGGCACAGCATGCGTTCATCTACGTACGGGGTGAGGTGCTGCACGTCGTGCGCCGGTTGCAACACGCTGTGCAGGAGGCCTACCTCGCCGGGCACCTCGGCAAGAACATCCACGGGTCCGGCTTCGACCTCGACCTGATCGTGCACGCCGGTGCCGGGGCCTACATCTGCGGCGAGGAGACCGCACTGCTGGACTCCCTGGAAGGTCTCCGTGGACAGCCACGGTTGCGCCCCCCCTTCCCTGCGGTGGCCGGGCTCTACGCCTGCCCGACCGTGATCAACAACGTGGAGTCGATCGCGTCAGTTCCCTGCATCCTCCGCAACGGCGCCGAGTGGTTCGCGAGCATGGGCACGGAGAAGAGCAAGGGCATGGGTTTCTTCTCGCTCTCCGGTCACGTGCGGAACCCGGGACAGTACGAGGCGCCGCTCGGGATCACGCTGCGGGAGTTGATCGACCTGGCCGGTGGCATTCGGCCCGGCCACCGCCTGAAGTTCTGGACACCGGGCGGCTCGTCGACGCCGTTGCTGACCGAGGAGCACATCGACGTACCCCTGGACTTCGAGTCGGTGGGAGCCGCCGGGTCGATGCTCGGGACACGAGCGTTGGAGATCTTCGACGAGACCACCTGCGTGGTCCGTGCCGTACGGCGATGGACCGACTTCTACAAGCACGAGTCCTGCGGCAAGTGCACCCCCTGCCGGGAGGGCACCTGGTGGCTGGCGCTGATCCTGGAGCGGCTGGAGAACGGTCAGGGCACCGAGGAGGACATCGAGTGCCTGGTGGACCAGTGCGACAACATCCTGGGACGCGCGTTCTGTGCGCTCGGCGATGGCGCCACGTCCCCGATCACGTCTTCTGTCGAGTACTTCCGGGACGAGTACATGGCCCACATCACCGGCGGCGGATGCCCGTTCGACCCGATGGCGTCCACGCTGTTCGCCACCGAGGGAGCCCAGGCATGACGGTTGAGCAGGCGCAGGAGAAGGCAGTCGCGAAGACCGTGACCTTGACCATCGACGGCGTCGAGGTCAGCGTCCCCGAAGGCACACTGGTCATCCGTGCGGCGGAGCAGATCGGGGTACAGATCCCGCGGTTCTGCGAACATCCGCTGCTGGAGCCGATCGGCGCCTGCCGGCAGTGCCTGGTCGAGGTTGCCGCTCCGCGCGGCGGCACGTTGACGCCGTACCCGAAACCGCAGGCCTCGTGTACGCTCCCGGTCGCCGAGGGCATGGTGGTGAACACCCAGCACACCTCCCCGGTCGCGGACAAGGCGCAGCAGGGGATCATGGAGTTCCTGCTGATCAACCACCCCCTGGACTGCCCGATCTGCGACAAGGGTGGTGAGTGCCCCCTCCAGAACCAGGCGATGTCCAACGGCCGTGGCGAAACTCGCTACATGGAGCCGAAGCGGACCTACCAGAAGCCGATCAACATCTCCTCCGAGATCCTGCTGGACCGCGAGCGGTGCATCCTGTGCACCCGCTGTACCCGGTTCAGCGAGGAGATCGCCGGCGACCCGTTCATCACGATGAACGAACGTGGCTGGCAGCAGCAGGTCGGCATCTACCAGGAGCAGCCGTTCGACTCCTACTTCTCCGGCAACACCATCCAGATCTGCCCCGTGGGAGCGCTCACCTCGCAGACCTACCGGTTCCGTTCCCGCCCGTTCGACCTCGTGTCCACCCCCACCGTGTGTGAGCACTGCGCGTCCGGCTGTGCACTGCGGACCGACGCCCGCCGCGGCAAGGTGATGCGGAGGCTCGCAGGAGACGAGCCGGAGGTCAACGAGGAGTGGAACTGCGACAAGGGCCGGTTCGCGTTCTGGTCCGCCCGTCTTGACGACCGGCTGACCCGGCCGATGGTTCGGGACGAGGACGACGGGCAGATGCGCCCGGCGTCGTGGCCGGAGGCGTTCGCCGTCGCCGCCCGGGGGCTTGCGGCCGTGCAGTCCTCGGTCGGGGTGCTGCCTGGTGGCAGGTTGACGATCGAGGACGCCTACGCCTACGGCAAGTTCGCTCGAGCCGCGCTCGGAACCAATGACATCGACTTCCGGGCACGTGCGTACTCCGCGGAGGAGACCGGCTTCCTCGCCGCACACGTCGCCAGCCGGTTCGGGCCGACCTACTCCGATCTGGAGAATGCCTCAGTCGTGGTGCTGGTCGGCTTCGAGCCAGAGGACGAGTCACCGATCGTGTTCCTTCGTCTTCGCAAGGCCATGCGGCGCCGCGGCCTGCGCGTGTACTCCGTGTCCTCGCACACCACCCGTGGCCTGCACAAGATGGGTGGCCGGCTGGTGCGCGCCGTACCGGGGGAGGAGGCGTCGGTCATCGCGGGTCTCCAGAACGACGCGGACATCGCGCTGGACAGCGGCGGCGTCATCCTCGTGGGGGAGCGGATGGCGACCAGTCCCGGCGCGCTCACCGCCGCCGTCGACCTGGCACAGACCACCGGCGCGAAGCTGGGCTGGGTGCCGCGCCGCGCGGGCGAGCGGGCGGCGCTCGACGCCGGGCTGCTGCCGGGCTTGCTCCCCGGAGGCAGACCGCTCGCGGACGCATCCGCACGCGTGGATGTCGGCGCGGTCTGGGGGACCGACGTGCTCCCGACACGGTCCGGACGTGACCTGAACGAGATCTTGACCAGCGCCGCTTCCGGAGACCTGAAGGCGCTGGTCGTCGGCGGGGTCGAAGTCGACGACCTGCCCGATCCAGCGCTGGCCTTGCGGGCGTTGGACACCGCAGAGTTCGTGGTGAGCCTCGAGGTACGTCGATCCGCTGTCACCGACCACGCCGACGTCATCCTTCCCGTCGCGCCAGTTGCGGAGAAGTCCGGCTCGTTCGTTGACTGGGAGGGCCGGTCCCGCCCGTTCGAGCGAGTGCTGGACACCTCCGCTCTGACCGACGTACGAGTCCTGGCCGGGATCGCGGAGGAATTGGACCGCCCGCTGGGGTTCCGCACCATCAGCCAGGCGCACGCCGAGCTGGCGGAACTGGGCGCATGGGACGGACCACGGCACACCGCGGAGCCGGTCGCCCTGCCCACGCCGGACGGAACCTCCCTGGATTCGGGCGAGTTCCGCCTCGCCACCTGGCGGGCGCTGATCGACGACGGGCGGGGGATGGACGGCGAGCCGTACCTGCACGGCACCGCCCGCCCGGTCGTGGCCGTCCTGTCCGCGGCCACCCTGGATCGACTCGGAGTGGCCGAGGGTGAGACAGTGACCGTTGCCACCGATGTCGGAGCGGTCACCGTCCCGGTCGCCGCCGGAGACATCGATGACCACGTGGTGTACGTGCCGGCGAACAGCCGTGGGGTCAACCTGCGGCGTGACCTCGGTGCCGCCGCAGGGTCCGTCGTGAGAGTGGGAGGAGGAGCGTCGTGAGCGGTCAGGTACTGGCAGCCACCGACCTCTCCGCCTTCGGCCACGATCCCTGGTGGGTGATCCTGCTCAAGGTCGTGCTGGGTTTCGTCATCCTCATGGTGTTCACTCTTTTCAACATCTGGTTCGAGCGGCGAGTCGTCGGCCGGATGCAGCACCGCCCCGGTCCGAACGTGCATGGCCCGTTCGGACTCCTCCAAAGCCTTGCCGACGGCGTGAAGCTGATGTTGAAGGAGGACATCAACGTCCGCACCGCCGACAAGGTGGTGTACATCATGGCGCCGCTGGTGTCGGCCGTGCCGGCGTTCATGGCCATCGCGGTGATCCCGTTCGGGCCGGTGGTCAACGTCCCGTTCACCGACATCGCCACCCCGCTCCAGATCACCGACCTGCCGGTCGGGGTGCTGTTCATCCTCGCCGTCGCCGCGATCGGCATCTACGGGATCGTGCTCGGCGGCTGGTCGTCGGGTTCGACGTACTCGCTGCTCGGTGCCCTGCGGTCCTCGGCGCAGATGATCTCCTACGAGGTCGCGATGGGCCTGGCACTCGTCGGCGTCTTCTTGTACGCCTCCACGATGTCCACCTCGGGCATCGTCGACGCACAGACCAACCTGTGGTTCGGGCTGATCCTGCTGCCGTCGTTCGTCATCTACACCATCTCCATGGTGGGCGAGACCAACCGCGCCCCGTTCGACCTGCCCGAGGCCGAGGGCGAGCTGGTCGGTGGCTTTCACACCGAATACTCGTCGATCAAGTTCGCGTTCTTCTTCCTCGCCGAGTACATCAACCTGCTGACGGTGTCGATGCTGGCCACGACGATGTTCCTCGGCGGGTGGCGGGCCCCGTGGCCGCTGTCGATCTGGGACGGCGCCAACGCAGGATGGATCCCGATCCTGTGGTTCTTCATCAAGACCTACCTGTTCGTGTTCGTGTTCGTCTGGCTGCGGGGAACCCTGCCCCGGCTGCGGTACGACCAGTTCATGAAGTTCGGCTGGAAGGTGCTGATCCCGTGCGCGCTGGCCTGGATCGTGATGATCGGGATCGTCCGGGCGGTCAGCGACAACGGCGGCATCCCACGGGACTACCTGTTCGGCGCTGCTGCCGTGGCAGCGGTCATCTTCTTGGCCCTGGGCTTCCTCGGCGAGAGCAGCACCGCGAAGGAAAGCGAGGACGCGGCCCGGCAGGCGAGGCTGGAGCAGGCGGCGCAGGCGGACGCGTTCGGGGAGGGTTATCCGACACCACCGATGCCGGGCGACGTACCGGAGGAGGAGGGCGTCCGTGGCTAGCTTGCGGGAGCAGTTCTGGGATCCGATCGCCGGGTTCGGGGTGACCTTCCGGACGATGTTCCGGAAGGTCGTCACCGAAGAGTATCCCTTCGTGAAGGAGCCCACCGCGCCTCGGTTCCATGGCCGACACCAGCTGAACCGATGGCCGGACGGTCTGGAGAAGTGCATCGGCTGTGAGCTGTGCGCGTGGGCCTGTCCCGCCGACGCGATCTACGTCGAGGCGGCCGACAACGACGACGCCTCCGGACAGCGGTACTCACCCGGTGAGCGCTACGGACGCATCTACCAGATCAACTACCTGCGCTGCATCCTCTGCGGGCTGTGCATCGAGGCATGCCCGACCCGTGCGCTGACCATGACCAACGAGTACGAACTCGCCGACACCACCCGCCAGGCGCTGATCTATGAGCGGCAGGACCTCCTGGCACCGCTGCTTCCCGGCATGGAGGAGCCACCGCACCCGATGCGGCTCGGCGACAACGAGAAGGCCTACTACCGCGGTGCCGGCCAGGAAGCGAAGGAGAGCCCAGGGGAAGGTGAGGTTCCCGCATGATCGGGTTCTGGATCCTCGCGCCGGTCATGGTCGCGGCGGCGATCGGGATGGTGGCCGCACGTCGTGCTGTGCACTCCGCGCTCCTCCTGGCGGTGATCATGATCTCGTTGGCGATCCTGTACGCCGTGCAGCACGCCCCGTTCCTGTTCGTGGTGCAGATCATCGTCTACACCGGCGCGGTGTTGATGTTGTTCCTCTTCGTGCTGATGCTCGTCGGCGTCGATTCCGGGGACTCCCTCGTGGAGACCATTCCCGGACAACGCGTGGGCGCCATGCTGGCAGGGGTGATCTTCGCACTGCTGATGGTCGTGGCGATCGCCCAGGCAACCGTCGGCACCATTGTGGGTCTGAAGGGCGCGAACGCCGGAGGCAATGTGGAAGGGCTGGCGTCGTTGCTGTTCAGCCGGTACGTGTTCGCGTTCGAGGCAACCAGTGCGCTGCTGATCACTGCTGCGCTGGGTGCCATGGTGCTGGCACACCGGGAGCGGCTGGTGCCCAAACCCACCCAGCGGGACCTGATGAAACAGCGGATGCGCGACTACGCCACCTCCGGGGTGCACCCGGGCGCATTGCCGAACCCTGGAGTCTTCGCTCGCCACAACTCTGTCGACACCCCCGCTCTGCTGCCGGACGGCTCGGTGTCGGAGCTGTCGATTTCACGGGTCATGCGGGCCCGGGGCACCATCCGCGACGTCTCCGGCGCCGTGGTGGAGACCGCGCAGATCGAGGCGATCCCGGGGGAGGTGGAACGGCCGGACACCGACGGCCAGCCACCGCAGACGGGTGAGGACGGTGAGCAGTGAGCCCCACTCCGTTCCTGGTGCTGTCGGCAGTGCTGTTCTCCATCGGTGCGATCGGGGTCCTTGTCCGACGTAACGCCATCGTCGTCTTCATGTGCATCGAGTTGATGCTCAACGCCGCCAACCTCGCCTTCGTGACGTTCGCACGCACCGTCGGGAGCCTCGACGGCCAGATCGCCGCCTTCTTCGTGATGGTGGTGGCTGCTGCGGAGGTTGTGGTCGGGCTGGCCATCATCGTGACCATCTTCCGTACCCGCCGGTCCGCTTCCGTGGACGATGCGAGCCTGCTCAAGTACTAGAACCTAGGACACCGATGAACTTCCTGTACTTGATCGTCGTCATACCGCTGCTGACCTCGTTCTTGTTGTTGCTGCTGTCGCACAACCAGAGCAAGGGCTGGGCGCACCTTCTCGGTGTCGCGGCCCCGGTGACGTCGTTCGTGCTCGGGGTGATCGGGTTCTTCCAGCTCCAGGGCGGCAGCCAGGACGCCTACACCCAGCACGTGTTCACCTGGATCCATGCAGGCAGCTACACGATCCAGTACGACCTGCTTTTCGACCCCCTCTCGGCGGTGTTCGTCCTGCTGATCAGCGGCGTCGGCAGCCTCATCCTGATCTACTCCGTGGGGTACATGGCCCACGACCCCCGGCGCCCCCGGTTCTTCGCCTACATGAACCTGTTCGTCGCCTCTATGCTGATGCTGGTGCTCGCCAGCGACTATCTGGGGCTGTTTCTCGGCTGGGAGGGCGTCGGCCTCGCGTCGTACCTGCTGATCGGCTTCTGGCAGCACAAGATGGTCGCTGCCGTGGCTGCCAAGAAGGCGTTCGTGGTGAACCGGGTGGGCGATATCGGGATGTCATTGGCGATCATGCTGATGTTCGCGACATTCGGCTCCTCCTCGTTCGAGGCCGTTCGCAGCGGGATGCCCGATGCCTCGGCCAGCACCGCGACCGCGCTGGGCCTGCTGCTGCTGTTGGGCGCCTGCGGGAAGTCCGCGCAGGTCCCGCTGCAAAGTTGGCTGCTGGACGCGATGGAGGGCCCCACGCCGGTGTCGGCGCTGATCCATGCCGCGACCATGGTGACCGCCGGCGTCTATCTCGTGGTGCGGTCGAACTTCATCTACGCGATGAGCCCCGACGCGCGTACCGCAGTGATCGTCGTCGGCGCTGTCACGCTGTTGTGGGGTGCGATCATCGGCTGCGCCAAGGACGACATCAAGCGCGCACTCGCCGGGTCGACGATGAGCCAGATCGGGTACATGATGCTCGCTGCCGGGACCGGCCCGGCCGGGTACGCGTTCGCGATCTTCCACCTGCTCACCCACGGCTTCTTCAAGGCGAACATGTTCCTCGGCGCGGGTTCGGTCATGCACGGGATGAACGACGAGGTCGACATGCGCAAGTTCGGGGCCCTGGGCCGGGCCATGCCGATCACGTTCTTGACCTTCGGCTGCGGCTACCTGGCCATCATCGGCTTCCCCGGCTTCGCCGGCTTCTTCTCCAAGGACAAGATCATCGAAGCCGCGCTGAGCACCAACGTCATCGCCGGAGCCGCCGCTCTGCTCGGCGTCGGCATCACCGCCTTCTACATGTCCCGGCTGATGATCATGACCTTCACCAGCCAGAAGCGTTGGGCCGCCGACGCGCACCCGCACGAGTCGCCACCGGTGATGACCGGGCCGCTGATCGTCCTCGCGGCACTGTCGGCCATCGGCGGGTTGCTGCTCGCCGGGAACTGGATCGTGAACTGGCTGGAGCCCGTCGTCGGGTCCGCCGAGGGGCACGAGCCGCCGATCCCGGTCTGGTCGGTCACCGTGCTCGGCCTGGTGATGCTCGCCGTGGGCGTCGCGATCGCCTACCTCATGTACGTCCGCCAGCGGGTGCCGGCTGAGGCGCCGCAGCGAGTCTCCCC
Source organism: uncultured Nocardioidaceae bacterium (assembly GCA_964385195.1). GTDB lineage: Bacteria > Actinomycetota > Actinomycetes > Propionibacteriales > Nocardioidaceae > CAYLOC01. Next base: position 9,890 of record CAYLOC010000047.1, on the reverse strand, counting down.
GGCCACGGTCGCGGCGCGGGAGAACCTCTACGGTGACGCGTTCAACGAGACGGTGCTGATGCGCCCGGGCCAGTACCTCACCCGGTTCCTGGTGTACTTCGACAACCGGGGCGTGGACGGCTTCGTCAACGGCGTCGCGGCGCTGGTCAGCGGAACCTCCAACAAGGTACGGCGCTGGCAGACCGGCTTTGTGCGTTCCTACGCGATGTCCATGCTCGGCGGAGCGGCGGTCGTGGTGATCGCCATGCTGGCGGTGAGGTTGTCATGACGGGAAGCACGGTGGCGGTTCCCTGGTTGACGATTCTGGCGGTCGTTCCGCTGGCCGCATCACTGCTGCTGCTGGCTCTGCCGCGGACCGGTGCTGTCGCGAAACAGGCCGCGCTGGTGGCCTCGCTGGTCACCTTCGGGATCTCGGTGGGTCTCGCGGTGGCGTTCCAGGTCGGTGGTGGTTACCAGTTCGTGGAGATCCACAACTGGATCCAGGCGTTCGGAGTGCACTACGCGCTGGGCCTGGACGGACTCGGCCTGGTCCTGGTGATGCTCACCACCATCCTGACGCCGGTCGTGATCCTCGCGTCCTGGAACGACGCGGACAACGCCCGGTGGAGTCCCAACACGTTCTTCGCGTGGGTGTTGGTGTTGGAGAGCCTGTCGCTGTGGGTGTTCACCGCAACTGACGTCTTCATGTTCTACGTCGCGTTCGAGGCGACGTTGATCCCGATCTACTTCCTCATCGGCGGGTACGGCGGAAAGCGGCGCTCCTACGCGGCGGTGAAGTTCCTGCTCTACAGCCTGTTCGGCGGGCTGCTGATGCTCGCCTCCGTCATCGGCTTGTACGTCGTCTCCTCCGGCCAGCCCGGCGGGGCGTCGTACCTGCTCCAGGACATGATGCACCTGGACATGAGCCAGACCACCGAGCGCTGGTTGTTCCTCGGCTTCTTCGCCGCGTTCGCGATCAAGGCACCGATGTGGCCGGTGCACACCTGGCTCCCCGACGCCGCGAGCGAGGGGACCCCAGGCACCGCCGTGCTGCTGGTCAGCGTCTTGGACAAGATCGGCACGTTCGGGATGATGCGTTTCTGCCTCGGCATCTTCCCGCACGCCTCGCAGTGGGCCACACCGGTGGTGATGGGTCTTGCGGTCTTCTCCATCATCTACGGTGCGCTGCTGGCTATCGGCCAGAACGACATCCGCCGGTTGATCGCCTACACCTCGATCTCGCACTTCGGGTTCATGGTGCTGGGCATCTTCGCGATGACCAGCACCGCGCAAGCCGGATCGGCGCTGTACATGTTCAACCACGGCGTATCCACCGCCGGACTCTTCTTGGTCACCGGGTTCTTCATCACCAGACGCGGCTCGAAGTTCATCACCGACTTCGGAGGCATGGAGAAGGTGGCTCCGGTGACCGCCGGTGTCTTCTTACTGATCGGGCTGTCCAGCCTGTCGCTTCCCGGGCTGTCGCCGTTCGTCAGCGAGTTCATGGTCCTGGCGGGGACGTTCACCAAGTCCATCGTGGCCGCCGCTATCGCGACCACGGTCATCGTCCTCGCCGCGATCTACATCCTGTGGATGTACCAGCGCGTCATGGGCGGCCCGCCGCGGGAGTCGACGTTTAAGCTGAAGGACCTCAACCTGCGCGAGGTCGTGTCGCTGGCGCCGTTGGTGGTCCTCCTGGTCGTGCTGGGCTTCTTCCCCAAGCCCGCGTTGAGCGTCATCAACCCGACGGTGCACTCGGTACTCACCCATGTCGGGGTGAGTGACCCGCAGCCAACCGTGGCGAGCAACACGGAAGGATCGAAGTGAGCATCCTGGCAGCAGCACCGGTGTTCCACACACCCCAGATCGCCTACGACCGCATCTACCCGCTGTTGATCGTCTTCGGCATCGCCCTGGTCGGTGTAGTCCTGGAGGCGTTCCTGCCCCGGGAGCGTCGGTTCGCGGTCCAGGCCGTGTTGGCGATGGCCGGACTCGTCGCGGCCTTCGTCGGTGTGATCGTCACCGGCCTGACGCTGGCGTCGGATGCGAAAGAGTCCGCCACGTCACTGGGCGGCATCACCGCCGAGGGAGCCATCGCCGTCGACGGGCCATCGTTGTTCATTTGGGGGTTGTTGCTGATCCTGACCCTCACCAGTGTGATGTTGTTCGCCGAGCGCAAGCTCGAAGGCGGGGTCACGGCATTCGCCGGGCAGGCGGCCGCGGTACCGGGCACGCGTGCGGAGCGGGAGGCATCCGCGAGAGGGATCGAGCACACCGAAGTGTTCCCGCTGGTGATGTTCTCCGTCGGCGGCATGATGTTGTTCTCCGCGGCCAACGACTTCCTGACCATGTTCGTCGGTCTGGAGGTGCTGTCGCTTCCGCTGTACCTGATGTGCGGCCTGGCCCGCCGGCGGCGGCTCATCAGCCAGGAGGCGGCGCTGAAGTACTTCCTCCTCGGTGCCTTCTCCTCGGCGTTCTTCATCTACGGGGTCGCTTTCATCTACGGCTACGCCGGCAGCATGCACTTCGCCGACATCGCCACAGCTATCAGCGGCACGGGCGGGTCGGACACCTACCTGCTGATCGGGGTCGCACTGGCCGGAATGGGGTTGTTGTTCAAGGTCAGCGCTGCGCCGTTCCATGTGTGGACCCCGGACGTCTACCACGGTGCCCCCACCGCGGTGACGGGGTTCATGGCCGCATGCACGAAACTCGCGGCCTTCGGTGCGCTGCTTCGGGTCTTCTACGTCGCGCTGGGCCCGGCCCGGTGGGACTGGCAGCCGATGATCTGGATTATCGCGATCCTCACCATGGTGGTGGGGTGCGTGGTGGCGATCAACCAGACCGACATGAAGCGGCTGCTGGCCTATTCTTCCATTGCCCACGCCGGGTTCATGTTGATCGCTTTCGTCGGCGCGCACCAGTCCATCGAGATCGCCGGGCACGAGATCTCCAGCCTGCAAGCGATCATGTTCTACCTGGTCGCCTACGGCTTCTCGACCGTCGGCGCGTTCGCCGTGGTCACCGTCGTACGCGACGCCGGAGGCGAAGCCACGCATCTGTCGCGTTGGGCGGGGCTCGGCAAGGAGGCTCCTCTCGTCGCGGGAGTGATGTCGTTCTTCCTGCTCGCGTTCGCCGGGATCCCGCTGACCAGCGGGTTCACCGGCAAGTGGGCCGTGTTCACCGCAGCGTGGGAGGGCGGCGCCTGGCCACTGGTGATCATCGCGGTGGTGATGAGTGCGGTGGCGGCATTCTTCTACATCAAGGTCATCGTGGTGATGTTCTTCTCCGAGCCGGTCGGAGACGGCCCGACGGTCGCCGTCCCTAGCTTCTTGACCTCCTCGGTGATCACGGTCGGAGCAGCCGTCACCCTGGTGCTCGGCATCATCCCGCAGCCACTGCTGGACCTGGCGCGGCAGGCCGGCGAGTTCGTGCGGTAACACGCCATGTCGCTGTCGGTCCTGGGGCTCCCTGCAGTCGACCCGGCGTTGGAGGACCGTCTCCGCAGCGGGCTGGAGGCGATCGAACGTGGGCTGGCCGACGCCGTAGGCACGGATACCGACTACATCACCGACGCCGCACGCCACCTGCTGCGGGCCGGCGGCAAACGGTTCCGTCCGCTGCTGGTCCTCATGGGCGCCGAGTACGGCGACCACTCTGCCCCGGAGGTGGTGCAGGCAGGGCTGGTCGTGGAGCTGACCCACGTGGCCACGCTGTACCACGACGACGTCATGGACGAGGCGCAGTTGCGGCGCGGTTCCGAGAGCGCCAACGCCCGCTGGGACAACGCGGTCGCCATTCTCACCGGAGACCTGCTGTTCGCACGAGCGTCAGACATCGTGTCCGACCTGGGGCCGGAGGCGGTGCAGATCCAGGCACGTACGTTCTCCCGGCTCGTGCAGGGGCAGATCCGCGAGACCGTGGGACCCCAGCCGGGGCACGACCCGCTGGCCCACTACCTGTCCGTTGTCGCCGACAAGACCGGTTCGCTGATCGCCACGTCGGTACGGCTCGGCGCGAAGATGGCTGGCGCGGACCCCGTGATCGAGCAGACGCTGCTGGAGTTCGGCGACGAGATCGGGACCGCGTTCCAGCTCTCCGACGACATCATCGACGTCACCAGTGACTCGGTGGACTCCGGAAAGACGCCGGGGACGGACCTGCGGGAGGGCGTCCCCACCCTGCCAACGCTGATCGCCAAGCAGTCCCACCATCCGACCGACCACCGGTTGCTGGAGTTGTTGTCGGGGCCGATCAGCGACGACGCTCGCCACGCGGAGGCGCTCCGTCTGCTTCGCGGCAACCCGGCGATGGCCAAGGCACGTCACGAGGTGCAGCGTCGCGCCGAGGCCGCACGGCTGACGCTCTCGCGCCTGCCCGACATCGCCGCCACCGCGGCACTGCGGGCCCTGTGTGACCATGTCACCACCCGCACCTCCTGACCCCGGGATCCGGGGTTCCGCGCGTGCTGGCGCGGTCTCAGGGTGTGGTCGGAGTCGCGCTCTTCCCACGGCGCTGGAGCGCCAGTCGGCGTACCTCTCGTAGCGTCGCCAGGGAGTCCGCGGACAGCAGCGCCAACGCCACCCAGATCAGGAAGAACCCGGCCCACCGCGCCGGAGGCATCGGCTCGGAGAAGATGACCACGCCACACAGGAACTGCAGCGTGGGCGTGATGTACTGCAGCAGGCCGACCAGGCTCAACGGGATCCGGTGTGCCGCTGCGGCGAAGCACACCAGCGGCACCACGGTGGCCACTCCCGTGGTGCTGAGCAGGAAGAAGTGCCAGGGCCCGAGGGAGGCGGTCGTCCCGTGTCCGGTCAGTGAGAGCCACAACAAGAACCCCAGGCCGAACGGGGAGAGCACCATCGCCTCCCAGCCCACGCTGTGCAGCGCAGGCACTGCGACCGCCTTCTTCTTCAACAGTCCGTAGGTGCCGAAGCTGCCCGCGAGGATCAGCGACACCCACGGCGGACGGCCGTGTCCGATGCTGAGGACGAGCACGGCGACCACTCCGATCGAGACAGCGGTCCACTGCATCGGCCGCAGACGTTCGCGAAGCAGCACCACCCCGAACGTCACCGTCACCAGCGGGTTGATGTAGTAGCCGAGAGCAGCCTCGACGACGTGGTCGTTGTTCACCGCCCAGATGTAGGTGAACCAGTTGCACGCGATTGCGGCTCCGGCACCGAGCAGCACCCATCGGGAACGGCGTTCCCGCCAGACACCGAAGAACGAGCGGACACCGCGCATTCCCAGGAGGATGAGGACGACGAGGACGAACGACCACAGGACGCGGTGCGCCAGGATCTCCCCGGCGGAAGCGGGTTTCAGCTGCGGGAAGTAGAGCGGGAACAGCCCCCACATCGTGTACGCCGCCGCGCCGAGCAGGACTCCGCGACGGTCGGTGGGCATGAAATCAGGCTAGTCCAGACCGGCCGCGCGCCACGGCGCGTGCTCCGGTTGCGAGACGGGATGGGTCAGGCCACGGTCCAGGTGTCGTTGCCGGCGAGGAGTGCGGCGAGGTCGGCGTCCTGGGTCTCCCGGGCGGTGCGGATCTGCTCGCGGGCGAGGTCGTCGTAGGTGGGTCGGTCGACGTCGCGGAAGATGCCGATCGGGACGTGGGTCATGGTGCCGTCGTCGAGGCGGGAGAGCTCGAATGCGGCGCTGGGGTCGGTGGCGTGTGCGTCGTGGACGAACTCCCGGTCGCCGATGCGTACTGTCTGGCCGTGTTCGAGCCGGACCAGCCGGGCTTCGGCGGAGTCTTTGTCCTTGAGGACGTCGAAGGCGCCGTCGTTGAAGATGGGACAGTTCTGGTAGATCTCCACCAGTGATGTTCCGCGGTGACTCGCGGCTGCCCGCAACACGCTGGTGAGGTGTTTGCGGTCGGAGTCCAGGGTGCGGGCCACGAACGTGGCCTCGGCGCCCAACGCCAGTGAGACCGGGTTGAACGGGTGGTCCAGGGACCCCATCGGGGTGGACTTGGTGACCTTGCCGACCTCGGAGGTGGGGGAGTACTGGCCCTTGGTCAGGCCGTAGATCCGGTTGTTGAACAACAAGATGTTGAGGTTGACGTTGCGCCGCAGCGCGTGGATCAGGTGGTTGCCGCCGATGGACAGCGCGTCGCCGTCGCCGGTGATCACCCATACCGACAGGTCCGGGCGGGTGGTGGCCAGTCCGGTAGCGATCGCGGGGGCACGGCCGTGGATCGAGTGCATCCCGTAGGTGTCCATGTAGTAGGGGAACCGGGAGGAGCAGCCGATGCCGGAGACGATCACGATGTTCTCCCGGCGTACCCCGAGCTCGGGAAGCAGCCCCTGCACCGCGGCGAGCACGATGTAGTCCCCGCAGCCGGGGCACCACCGGACCTCCTGGTCGGAGGAGAAGTCCTTCCGCGACAGCGAGTCCGCACTGGCCGGGACCTCGCGCAGGCCGGGCATCGGCAGGTCGGTGCTCATG
>CAYLOC010000047.1:1413-3355 GCA_964385195.1 uncultured Nocardioidaceae bacterium | reverse complement strand
GGTGCTCATGGTTGGGTGTCCTCGATCGTGGTGGACAGTACGTCTTCTAGCTCAGCGGAGGTGAACGGGATCCCGCGTACCTGGTGGTAGCCGATGATGTCGATGAGGTACCTCGCCCGCAGCAGCATCGCCAGCTGGCCCAGGTTCATCTCCGGCACCACGACCCGGTCATAGGACCGCAGTACGTCACCGAGGTTGGCGGGGAAGGGGTTCAGGTGCCGCAGGTGCGCCTGTGCTACCGGCAGACCGCGCCTGCGCAGCCGGCGACACGCGGCACCGATCGGGCCGTACGTCGACCCCCAGCCCAGCACCAGCACCCGTGCCTTCCCGCCCGGGTCGTCGACGGCGACCGGCGGGATCGACTCCGCGATCCGGTCGACCTTGCCCTGCCGGGTACGGACCATCAGGTCGTGGTTAGCCGGATCGTAGGAGATGCTGCCCTTACCGTCGACCTTCTCCAACCCACCGATCCGGTGCTCCAGGCCTTTCGTGCCCGGGATGGCCCACTGCCTCGCCAGCGTCTCCGGGTCGCGCACATACGGCCAGAACTCGCCCGCCCCGCCCGGCTCGGTGTGGTTCGGCTCGGTCGCGAAACCAGGATCGATCCTCGGAAGGGCGTCCAGATCGGGCAGGTGCCACGGCTCCGAACCGTTGGCCAGGTACCCGTCGGAGAGCAGCACACACGGAACCCGGTAGGTCACCGCGATCCGTACCGCCTCCACCGCGGCCTGGAAACAGTCCCCGGGAGACTGCGCCGCCACTACCGGCACCGGCGCCTCCCCGTTTCGGCCATACATCACCTGCAACAGGTCCGCCTGCTCGGTCTTGGTCGGCAACCCCGTCGAGGGCCCCCCGCGTTGGACGTCGACCACGACCAGCGGCAGCTCCAGCGCCACCCCCAGCCCGATCGTCTCACTCTTCAACGCGATCCCCGGCCCCGAGGTGGTCGTCACCCCCAGCGACCCACCAAACGACGCCCCCAGCGCCGCGCCCACCGCGGCGATCTCATCCTCGGCCTGGAACGTCGTCACCCCGAACCGCTTCAACACACTCGCGGTATGCAACAGGTCCGAAGCCGGAGTGATCGGGTAGGCACCCAAGAACAACGGCAGCGACGACCGCACCGAGGCCGTCACCAGCCCATAGACCAACGCCAGGTTCCCGGTGATGTTGCGATAGGTCCCCGCCGGCATCGCCGCCGGCTTCACCTCATACGACACCGCGAACGTCTCGGTGGTCTCCCCGAAGTTCCAGCCCGCCTTGAACGCCGTGATGTTCGCATCCCGGATCGCCGGAACCGCAGCGAACTTCTGCGCCAGAAACCGCTCGGTGTTCTCCACCGGCCGCCCGTACAACCAGAACAACAACCCCAGTGCGAACATGTTCTTCGCCCTGCCCGCGTCCTTCCGCGACAGGCCGAACTCCTTGATCGCCTCCACCGTCATCGACGTCAGATCCACCGCATGCACCGCGAACCGATCCAGCGACCCATCCTCCAACGGGTTCTGCGCATAGCCCGCCTTGGACAGGTTGCGAGAGGAGAAATCGTGGGTGTCCACGATGATCGTGGCCCCAGCGGCCAGCGCATCGACGTTCGCACGCAACGACGCCGGATTCATCGCCACCAACACATCCGGAGCATCACCCGGCGTCAAAATGTCATGATCGGCGAAATGCAACTGGAACGACGACACCCCCGGCAACGTGCCCGCAGGCGCGCGAATCTCGGCAGGAAAGTTCGGGAACGTCGACAGGTCATTACCAAACGCGGCAGTCTCCTGGGTAAACCGGTCCCCGGTCAACTGCATCCCATCACCAGAGTCACCAGCAAACCGGATGATGACCCGATCGAGCTGCTTGACCTCCTTGGTCACTCCGCCCTCAATTCGTCATCTCCCGCGTGTGCGCTGTGTGTCAGGGACTTGCTGTGTCAGGACTTGCT
>CAYLOC010000047.1:0-1313 GCA_964385195.1 uncultured Nocardioidaceae bacterium | reverse complement strand
GGACTTGCTGTGTCAGGACTTGCTATGCACCATGAACGATTCTACGCAAGCCGTTGGCGTGTCGAAGGCTCCGCCCACGTTCTGGATGTCGCCTTGCTCACAGATCGCGACCCGTTCGGCGGCGTACCACCCGAACGCCGGTATCACCAGCGTGGGTGCTCTAGTCTTAATAGTTAATAAGTGTACGCCGAACGTCGGTGCCCTCGGGTGCTGAGTGGTTCGGCGTACCTGTCACTGCGAGCCGCTGTTGTGCGGGAGAAGGGGACGACATGTCTGGGAGTACGCCGCCACCACCACCTGCCTCGTCCGGGCCGGGCGGGACCTCGCCGTCCGGCGCTGGGATGCCGTCGGGGGAGCAAGTGAAGGACGCTATCCGAGGAGCCAATGTCTTCGACCTGGGCATCATCGGCGGCGGCATTCTGGTCTTCTTGTTCTCCTTTCTCCCCTACTACACCGTGCACATCTCGATGATGGGGCAAAGCGTCGGCGACAGCGCGACCGCGTGGCACGGCTTCTTCGGATGGTTCGGCGCCCTCCTCGCGCTGGCAGGGGCGGCTGCCGTGGCATTGCCGTTGGTGGGGGTGAAGCTTCCGGTGCCGGCGCGGATGACGTCGATGTGGCTCTTCGTCGCGGCGTTCGTGTGCGTCCTACTCGCCGGTTTCGTCTGGCCGGGTGCCGGCGACGCCAAGGCGATCGGCGTGGACATCGGAGACATGACCGGGCACGGGATCGGCTACTGGCTCAGCCTGATCGTGGTGGTTGTCGCCGCGGCCTTGAGCGTGCTTCGCAAGGACGCCAAGCAGTAGGTGAGTGGGCTCCCCGGCCGCCACCGCAGTTGTGAGCAGCTGCCACAGTTGGCCGAGTACCGTGGGGCGCATGGATCTGCCGTGGCCGTCTGCTGGTGGACCCCCAGCCGAGTCGCAGCCGCGTCGTTACCCGCTCGGGGACGGCGGGAACCTGTGGGTGTACGACGTCGGCCTGGCCTGCTGTGCCGTGGAGTTCGTGGCGGCTTCCGTGCGCCACGAGTTCGCGGCGGCCGGTTACTCGCCGTACCCGGCGGCCCTGCGGGATGCGCAGATCCTGGTGGTCTCTGGCACCGTGACCGACAAGATCGCTCCGGAGGTGGTGCGCGCCTATGCCGAGGTGCCCGATCCGAAGTACGTGATCTCGTTCGGCTCGTGCGCCAACTCCGGAGGGCCCTACTGGGATTCCTACAGCGTGACGAAGGGCGTCGACCAGTTGATTCCCGTCGACGTCTACGTGCCCGGCTGCCCGCCCCGGCCGGAGTCGCTGCTGGACGGCTTGAAGAAGCT
>CAYLOC010000046.1:0-18608 GCA_964385195.1 uncultured Nocardioidaceae bacterium | reverse complement strand
TTCGACATCGACGTCATAGTCGCTGACGTCGAACGGCTCATCACCTGCGAGTCGCCATCCAGCGATCTGTCTGCGGTGGCACAGAGCGCGGAACTGGTTGCTGCGCTCGGTGCGGAGCGGCTCGGCTCCCGGCCAGAACTGCTCAGCGTTGATGGGCGAGCACATCTGCGGTGGAAGTATGGGACAGGACCGACCCGGGTGCTGCTGCTGGGCCACCACGACACCGTGTGGCCGATCGGGTCGCTGGAGACCCACCCGTTCACCGTTGTGGACGGGCTGCTTCGCGGACCAGGTTGTTTTGACATGAAGACGGGCCTGGTGATGGCCCTCCACGCGGCAGCATCTCTCGACGACCCGACTGGGTTGGCGATCCTGATCACCGGAGACGAGGAGCTGGGCGCTCCGAGCTCAAGGGAACTGATTGAAGACACGGCTCGCGGCTGTTCGGGGACGCTCGTGCTGGAAGCCGCTGCCGAGGGTGGGCGACTGAAGTGCGAGCGCAAGGGCATCTCTCGGTACGACGTCCACTTGCATGGAAGAGCAGCACACGCGGGACTCGAGCCAGAGCGGGGAGTCAACGCCACGACCGAGCTTGCGCACCAGGTCCTGCAGGCAGCATCGCTCGCTGACGTCGAGGCCGGTACGACCGTCACACCCACCCTCGCAGCCAGCGGCACCACCGCCAACACGGTCCCGGCCGAAGCGCACTTTGCCGTCGACGTACGGGCACCGACAGCAGCCGAGCAGGCTCGGGTCGACCATGCGCTGCGCGCGTTACAGCCGATGGTGCCGGGAGCACAGGTGTCGGTGGACGGTGGCCCGAACCGTCCACCGTTGGAAGCGTCTGCGTCCGCCGAGCTCTACGCCCATGCCTGCCGGGTGGCAGCGCGCCTTGGTATCGAGGTACCAGGTCGGGCGGCAGTGGGCGGTGGCTCGGATGGCAACCTCACTGCCGGGATCGGCGTCCCCACACTGGACGGAATGGGCGCGGTTGGCGGTGGCGCACATGCAGACGACGAGCATGTGCTGGTGGACCGGATCGCTGAACGTACGGCGTTGGTTGCGGCACTCACCGACGAGCTCCTCCACAGCGGCACACAAGGGACGGATGGACCATGAACCACCGATCAGCGGTGGTGGACCCACCAGCTGAGTTCATCGATGCTGCCGAAGCAGCGGCGCGGAGCGCAGAACGAGCGGCCGGGGTGCGCGTTCGCGCGATCACGGAGATGAACGACGTCGTTGCGGCGACGTCGCTGCTCGATGAGATCTGGGCCCCCGATCCGGCGAACCGGCCCATGACACCTGACATCTTGCGTGCGTTGATCAAGGCCGGCAACTACGCGTGTGCCGCCTATGAAGGGGAGCACATGCTGGGGGTGTGCCTGGGGTTCTTCGGTGCACCGGAGGAGAAGGCGATGCACAGCCATGTGGCGGGCGTGTCGACCGCGGGGCGAGGGAGAAGCATCGGGTTCACGTTGAAGGTGCATCAACGAGCGTGGGCCATGAGCCGGGGCCTGCACACGATCAGCTGGACATTCGACCCGTTGGTGTGCCGAAATGCCTACTTCGACTTGGCGAAGCTCGCTGCAGTGCCGGTGGAGTACCACACGAACTTCTATGGCGTGATGAACGACGGCATCAATGGTGTCGGAGAGACAGACCGGTTGCTGGTGACCTGGTCGTTGGCGTCGGCACAGGTGGCAGCGGCAAGCAAGGGATACCCGATGCTCGTGGACGCCGATACCGCGCGTGCCAACGGTGCGCGCGCGGTGTTGTCTGTAGGCGGCGACGGCGAACCCGCCCTCGACCAGGACACGGAGGCACGGACGGTCCTGGTCGGCGTACCCGTTGACATCGAAGCCCTACGCGACAACGATCCGAGCCAGGCAACTCGATGGCGCATCGCGCTGCGCAACGCGCTCTCACCGCTGATGCGCGGTGGCTACCAGGTCGCCGGGTTCGACCGGTCCGGTTGGTACGTACTGACCAAGGAGGAGTCATGAAACTGCAGGGGATCGAACTGCGCCGGATCGCGATGCCGTTGGTGGCCCCGTTCCGCACCTCGTTCGGGGTAGAGAAGGAAAGAGACGTCCTGCTCGTGCGCGCAGTGACCGACGAGGCCGAGGGCTGGGGGGAGTGCGTGGCCATGGTCGACCCGCTGTACTCCTCGGAGTACGTCGAAGCCTGCGCGGACGTGCTGCGTCGGTTCTTCATCCCTGCCGTTGCCGAGACCGAGGACCTCAGCGCTCACCACGTCGCGCCGCTGCTGACGCGGTTCCACGGACATCGGATGGCCAAGGCGGCGCTGGAGACGGCCATCCTCGACGTCGAGCTCCGCTTGCACAACACCCCGTTGTCCCGTGAGCTCGGGGCTACCCGGTCCCGTGTGCCGTGCGGGGTCTCGATCGGGATCGCGGACTCCATCGAGGAGCTGCTCAACAGTGTTTCCGGCTACCTGGAGGACGGTTACCTACGCATCAAGCTCAAGATCCAACCAGGCTGGGACATCGAGCCGGTTGCCGCGGTCCGGGAGCGCTTCGGAGAGAAGCTGCCACTGCAAGTCGACGCCAACACCGCCTACTCGTTGTCCGATACCCGGCACCTGGCACAGCTGGACGCCTTCGACCTGCTACTGATCGAGCAGCCGCTCCCCGAGGACGACATCCTCGGCCACGCAGAGCTCGCCAGGACCCTGCGGACCCCGATCTGCCTGGATGAGTCGATCGTGTCCGCCCGAGCCGCAGCCGCCGCTCTCACCGTGGGCGCATGCTCGGTTGTCAACATCAAACCCGGTCGGGTGGGCGGCTACCTGGAATCCCGCCGCATCCATGACCTGTGTGCCGCCCACGGTGTGCCCGTATGGTGCGGCGGAATGCTGGAAACCGGGATCGGCCGGGCGGCGAACCTTGCGTTGGCGGCAATGCCAAACTGCACGCTGCCTGGCGACACCTCTGCCTCGGACCGGTACTACCACACAGACGTCACCGCTCCCTTCGTGCTTGAGGACGGACATCTGTCCGTACCTACCGCCCCAGGCATCGGCGTTGACCCGAACCCTGACACCCTCGAAGAGGTCACGACCAGTGTCGAATGGCTTCCCCTGTGACCAGGGAGCGAGCACGTTGGACACCCGGGCGCACACGTTGAGTTGAACGCACAATAAGATGCCCATGCTTTGTGTGTTACCACGAATCGATCTCGGTGCGTGGCCCTTAACGTGGGAGAGGTGCTCCAGTCCGTGTCTGTCGCTCCGAGCGCGAGCCTCGGCCGTGTTCTCGACGACCTGGGGGCCACCCTTCTCCGGGTGGTGAGCGGGGACGGACACCGTGATGACGTGGTCGGAGGGGTCGTCATCTACGACCCCGTCGATGAACCGGTCTATCCACCGCACGCGCTGGTCCTCGGTATCGGGATCCACGAACCAGCCGAGATCACGGCATTGGTGCAGCTTCTCACGCACCACGGGGCTATCGCGCTGGTGATCCGGGCTCCCGTGCCGCTGGATGAGGACGTGGTCGACGCGGTACGAGCGTCGGGCATTCTGCTTCTGGAGCTCACCCGTGGTGCCTCGTGGACACAGCTTGCGGCCCTACTGCGGTCGACCTTGTCCGAGGGATCGGTGGGCGGCGACCCGGCCGCGACGGAGACCGAAACCCTTGCGGGCATCCCGTCGGGAGACCTCTTCGCCCTGGCAAACGCGATCGGCGCTCTCCTGGATGCCCCGATCACGATCGAGGACCGAAGTTCGCGCGTCCTCGCGTTCTCCGGCAACCAGGACGAGGCCGACCCGTCCCGCGTGGAAACGGTGTTAGGCAGACAGGTGCCCGAGCGATACCGGAACGAGTTGACCAACCGCGGCGTGTTCCGCGACCTCTATCGCGGCGACGACCCGGTCAACATCGCTCCCCTGTCTTTCGGAGAACAGGAGTTCGCGCTGCCAAGGGTGGCGATCGCAGTGCGCGCGGGCGATGAACTGCTCGGCTCGATCTGGGTCGCCGTCCGGGAACCGTTGTCCGAGGAACGCCGCCAGGGGCTCCGGGAGGCCGCCAAGGTCGTCGCCTTGCACCTGCTCCGCATCCGAGCCGGTGCCGACGTCGAACGGCGCCTCCGGACCGACCTGGTGGGCACCGCCCTCGAGGGCGGACCGGGTGCTCCCGAGGCTCTCAGCCGTCTTGGACTCAGCGGACGTGCGGTGGTGGTGATGGCCCTGGCCACCTTGGACGTTGACGATCAGGACACGACGCCGGCCGAACAGGCGCAAGCAGCAAAACAACGCCAGCGCCTGACCGACGCCCTCGCCGTACACTTGAACGCGATTCACCCTCGCTGCGCCGTGGCCCTGGTCGGGGATGTCGCGTACGGAATCGTTCCCGTGGACAACACTCATGAGGAGCCCCTGCAAGCGGTCGCCCGCATCGCGGAGGAGTTCTTCAAGCGAACCGGTGAGGCCACGCCCGCAGTGATCGGGCTCGGGCAAGTAGCCCGCACCCCCGTGGAGTTGGCGCGGTCCCGCAAGTGTGCCGATCGTGTATTACGGGCCCTGCGAAGTGGCAACCGGGTCCATCGCGTCGCGACGCTGGCCGATGTCCACATGGAGGTGCTGCTCCTGGAACTCCGCGACTTCGTTCTGACACAAGGTGATGCCCCCACCGGCCCCGTCGCGCGACTGGCCGCCTACGACAAGGCACACCACACCCACCTGGTACAGACCCTGAGGGCCTGGCTCGACACGTTCGGGGATGTCGCGGCGGCAGCACAAGCGATCTTCATCCACCCCAACACGCTGCGCTACCGGCTACAACGGATCAGCGAAGTAGGCGGCATCGACCTCACCGACCCCGACGCCAGGTTCGCCGCCATGCTGCAGCTCCGTGTCGTCACCGGCTCAGCTGACAGCGATCACCACGACGCGTCCTACCCAACGGACGAAACCACGCCGTCGCCCCCTCATCGGCTCCTTGACCAACACCGGTCCGTGTAGTCCGGGGGCGACGCCTCATCGTTAGCCACAGGAGGTACTGAGCATGTCAAGTGAGTTCATTCCGATCCCGGTCGAACGTGAGTTGGACGCCCTCTTCGGCTCCTACGTCGAGTCGGGGCAGGCCAAGGGACTGGTGTACGGCATGACCACTGGTGACGGCTTGGTGCACGCTGGTGGTTTCGGGGTAGCGAACGATGACGGGGATGTTCCGGATGCGGACACGGTTTTCCCGATCGCGTCCATGACGAAGAGTTTCGTAGCGTGCGCGGCGCTCATTGCCCGGGACCGCGGCCTGTTGTCATTGGACGACCCGATCACCAAGTACTTCCCGGAGTTCAACGCACTCGTCGCGGCCTCGGTCGATCCGCCGACGCTGGGGATGTTGCTGAGCATGTCCGGTGGGCTCACCGAGGACAACTCGTGGGTCGATCCGTTCATCGACGTAGGTCACGAGCAACTCGTCTCGTGGATCAGCGGTGGCGTTCGGTTCAGTCATCTGCCAGGGACGACCTACGAGTACTCCAACCTGGGATATACCCTTGCAGGGCTGGCGGTAGGTCGGGCGGCTGGGCAGCGGATCGAGGACTATGTCAGCGCGGAAGTCCTTGAGCCACTGGGGTTGACGTCGACGCACTTCGACACCGCCGTGCCGCCCCGGGTACGTCGTGCCACCGGGTACTCGCTGGACAGCGAGGCGCGCTGGGTGGGCTATCCTCCCACCGCATCGGGTGCGTTCGCCGCCGCTGGAGGCATCGTGAGTACGGTGCGTGACCTGGCGGCGTGGGTCCGCTGGCTCGCATCGGCGTACTCGTCGGAGGACGCCGGGGACGACGCGGTCCTCTCCCGAGCCAGCCGGCGCTCGATGCAGCGTGCGTGGATCATGGACCAACCTGCGCTGACGATGGCGCCGGACGGTGGGTTGAATCCCAGCATCGGTGGCTACGGCCTGGGCCTGCGTGTCTCCCAGGACCTTCTGCATGGCACCGTGGTCTCCCACGGCGGTGGGCTTCCCGGTTTCAAGCTGTACATGCTGTGGCACCCTGACTCGGTCAACGGGGTGGTGGTGCTCACCAACAGCCATCGAGGAAATCCGGCCGAGTTGTGCCACCAGGCACTCGGGCTGATCCTGACCCGCGCGGCCGCGCCCGCGCGAACCATCCAGTTATGGCCGGAGACCGTTGAGCTACGCGTGGCGGCGGAACGACTCATCCGGGGCTGGGACGACGAACTCGCCACGCAGATCTTCGCCGACAACATCGACTTCGACCGCCCCCTCATCGAACGCCGTCAGGAGCTCGAACGGCTCGTCGCCGACGTAGGGCCGTTGGGGCCTCCGCTTCCCACCAGCTCTATTGTCTCCGCCGCCACCCCGGCTGACGTGACATGGTCCATCCCCGCGGACAACGGGGAGCTGCTGTGCATGATCCACCTGACGCCTGTGGAGCCGGCCCGGATCCAGGAGTTCGTCGTCCAGGCCATCCCAGCGGCCACGCCACGGAGCGCCGCACCCATCGACATCTCCCCCCGGCGGACAGACCTGGGCGAGGCGCACCTCACCTCGATCTTCAACACGACGGTCCGTGTACCGTAAGGACTTTTGCTGAACCCGGACAGACAGATCGGAGTACTTCCATGGCCCCACCCGCCCAGCCCGACCCCGCGAACCTGGCCGAGGCACTGGCGTACTACCGGTCCTGGTTGGCGTTTCGGCAGCCCTATCTACGGCTTCCCGGAGTCCAGGCTGCGGTGTACGCCGACGGTCGGGTCGCGCTGTCGGCGGCGTACGGTTGCGCAGACGTGGAACGGTCAGTGCCGTTGACACCACAACATCTGTTCCGGATCGCATCACACTCCAAGACGTTCACCGCCACGGTCGTGTTCCAGCTCCTGGAGCGCGACACGCTGCGACTGGATGACACCGCCGGCAGGTGGGTCCCCGAACTGTCCGAGTCGCAGTCGCCACTGGCCGCGGTAACGATACGAGAATTGCTGTCCCACGCGGCGGGGATCTATCGCGACAGCAGCGACGGTGACTTCTGGCAGCTGTGGCGTCGGTTCCCCGACCGCGCCGAACTGCTGCAGATCGTGTGTGCCCCACAGGCCGCGGTGTTGCCGCGCAACGAAAGGTTCAAGTACTCCAACATCGGCTTTGGGCTGCTGGGGCTCATCATTGAGGCAGCGACGGGACAGCCGTACGCCGATGTGGTCGCCTCCGGCATCATCGACCCGCTCGGGCTGCGCGACACCGGCCCGGAGCTCAACCCGGATCGCGCCGCGGACTACGCCCGGGGCTACACCGCCTTGTCCTACGCCGCCTTGTCCTACGCCGACCACCGGGTCCCGATCGACCACATCGACACCGGTGCGTTGGCACCCGCAACCGGGTTCTACGCCACCGCAGCGGACCTGGTCACGTACTTCTCCGCGCACTTCCCCGGGGACGACCGACTCCTGACCGATGAGTCCAAACGGATGATGCAGCAGGCGCTGTGGACCATCGGCGACGGCCGTCGCTACGGCCATGGTCTCGGGGTCACCGCGCTCGGTGAACACACGCTGATCGGACACAGCGGCGGTTACCCCGGCCACTCGACGTACTCCACGGCAGACCCCGATAGCGGGATCGCGGTCTCGGTGCTGACCAACGCCATCGACGGCGGTCCGGAACCCCTCGCGACCGCAGCGTTTCGGCTCCTCGACCTCGCCGGCGATAAGCCACGACCGGATGAACCCGCGCCGGAGCGCTTCACCGGCCGCTTCGCCAGTCTGTGGACCGTCGCCGACATCACCGTCCTTGGAGGCCGGCCCTACCTCCTGAGCCCCAGCGCCGAGGACCCCACCAAAGAGCCGACCGAGCTGAGCGTCGTCAGCGACACCGAACTGGAGATCACTGCCTCCCCGGGATACGCCTCCTACGGTGAGCGGCTGACGTACCGCTTCAACGACGACGGGAGCGTCCACAGCGTCCGCGGACCCAGCGCGATGACCCTGAAACCGGTGGAGGACTTCTCCGTGGGTGACGGGGTGCATCCGGGTTGGTAACCTCACCCGTCGCGGACCCGCACGAGGGGGCGGGTGGCAAGGTCGTCGGAGTCGACGCGATCGTCGGCGGACCCGGACCGTCCCAGCACGATGACGACCGCCGCGAGGGCCGCCGCCCCCACCCACTGGCTGAGCGACAAGGCCGAGTGGAGCACCGCGACGCCGACGAAGGCGGCGGTCGCCGGGAAGGCCATCTCACACAACGTCGCCACACTGGCCGGTGTCGTCTGCAGCCCGCGATAGTAGATCAACAACGCGATCAGCCCCGGCACCAGCGCCAGCAGGACGATGCCGAACCAGTCCTCGCTCGGTGCCACCACGGGATGCCCCGCTACGGCGGCCGCACCGACGGCACCGACCAACCCGCCGGCGAACCGGAGGCTGGTCACCTGCACCGGCCGTAACGACCGGCTCAGGTAGCGGCCCAGCACGGTCCCGGCCGCCCACAAGGCCGCTGCTCCTGTTGCCAGGGCGGCCGGCTGCCACCGCGAGGCACCGACGGAGAACGGGGACGGGAACGCCAGCAGCCAGGCGGAGACGAACGCGGCCACGAAGAACCACAGGTAGATCCGCCGCGGACGCTCGTGCAGCACGAGCATCGCCCCGGCGATTGCGATGACCGGCTGAAGTTTCTGCAGCAACAACGGCGTCACCGGATCGCCATACGTGAAGGCCTGGGTGAACAAGATCGTGGCGACTGCAGAGGAACCGATGCCGATCACCAGCGCCGCCAGCACCGCCGCCCACCCCGCGGCGAGGACAGCCCGCACAGCACCGGGCAGCCACACCAGGGTCAACGCAACCAGCACGATGTGCTCACCGGCCACCACGGTCTCCGCGGGCAGCGTCGTCGCCAGCGGCAGGCGCATCAGCGCATCGGTCCCCCACAGCGCCGCTCCGAGGACCACCAGCCCCGGACCAAAGCGTGCGACGGCGGGCACCGAATTGTTCGCCATCCTGATATCTTGCCCGAGGTCGAGACCGCGCTCAGCCGCGGCCCTGGCGGGCGCGCAGATAGTCCGCAACGACGTACTCGCCGAGCCGCCCCAGGTCGGGGGTGAACACCCGCCCACCGGCCCGCTGGGCCACCGCGTCGACGAACCGGGCGAGGCCCGGATCATCGCCCAGCATGAAGAAGTTGAGCGCGGCGCCGTACCGGGTGAGGTCATCCACCTGTCGGATCGTCGCCCGCAGGGTCTCGCTGGTCGTCGGCCACATGAACGTGGGGGTCCCGTCGGCTTGCAGGTGCGCCGTCGGCTCGCCGTCGGTCACGACGAGGACGACGGGCTCGGCGTCCGGGTGTCGCCGCAGATGCCGGGTCGCAATCATCAACGCATGCTGGAGATTCGTCCCTTGTACCCACTCCGGCTCGACCGCGGCGAGCTGGACCGGGGTGAGCCGCCGGGCGGAGAGGTCGAATCCGATGATCTGCAGTGCGTCTTGTCGATAGCGTGTCGCGATCAGGTGGGAGAGCGCGAGCGCGGTCTGCTTCATCGACCCCCAGCGGCCCTCGTAGAGCATGGAGAACGAGAGGTCCACGCACAGCGCAACGGCGGCGGTGGTACGCCGTTGGGTCTCTACGACCTCGAAGTCCTCCGCCCGCAGCCGCACCGGCCCCGGCTGCGTTCCGCCCACACCGGACGGGCGCGACGACACCGGCGAACCAGCCATGGCGTGGCGTCGGACCGCGTTGCCGACGGTCCGAGCGGCATCGAGGGGAAGCTCGTCGCCGAATGCCCACTGCCGGGTGGTCCCGGTGGGCTCGTCGGCACCGCCCGGCCGATACTGCAGGTGGTCGCCTCTGCCGGTGGACTCCAACCGCGCGAACACCCGGCGGAGGGCGGTCTCTCCCAGCCGGCGTACCGCCCGTGGCGTCAACCGCAGACCGTCATCGGCGCGGTCGACGAACCCCTGCCGCTCCAGTTCGCGCTCCAGCCGCCGAAGCGCCTCGAAGTCCGCGGCGGCTCCGCTGCCGAGGTGCTGCTCCAACGCAGCAACGTCGACGTCGTCGAGAGAGGACCCGGGGTAGTCCTGGCCCAACGCGCGTTCCAGCGCCTCCATGTCGGCCAGGTCGGCGACCGCGGTCACGCCCTCGGCGTACCCCAACGGGCTGTCCCCGGAGGGCGCCTCGACCGGGCCACGCCCGAACATGCCCGGGCGCAACGCGCGGAGGTTGTCCGACAGCTGCGCCATCTGAGCGGCCAGGTCGAGGTCGCCGAGCGCGTCGCTCATGAGCTGTGCGATCTGCTCACGCTGCTCCGGCGACATGCTGGCGAGCATCCGTTCTGTTGCGGCTTGCCGGCGGGCGAGTGCCTCGATCAGCTCCTCGACGTTGCGTGGATCCTCCGGGAACAGATGTCCGTGCTTGGCCATGAACTCCCGGAACCGGTCGGTGGTATCTTCCCCGCGAGCGTGCGCGGCCAGCAGCGCGTTGAGGTCGGTAAGCATCTCCTTCACTGCTGCCATCGCCTGCGGGTCGCCTTCCAGCGCCTGCTTCATCCCGGCGAACTGGGCGTCCAGCGCCTCGGTCTGCAGCCGTTGCAGGATCTCCTGGTACGTCGACCGGGCCTGCTCCGAGCGCCATGCGTAGCCCGCGAGGCCGCGGATCGCGCCGGCGATGTCATCTGGAAGCGTGTTCAGCTCCATCTCCGACCATCGGGCCTGCTCGTCGTCGGCAGCGGCCAGTGCGTCCCGCTCGGCGGCCAGCGCCTGGTCCAGGGCGGCGCGGGCCTCGTCCAACGTGCCGCCGAGCCTGCCCTGGCGGCGACGCTGCTCGCGCATCCGGCGCACCCGCTCGGTCAGGTCATCCAGGCCCCGGCGGTCTCCTGGCCCACGGCGGAGCAGGTCACGCAGCGCCTCCCGGACCGAGCCGCCTGCGAGCACGTCGCGCCCGAGTTCGTCCAGGACCGAGCCGACGTCGTACGGCGGGGCAAGTGGATCGGGTCCGCCCTGCCACCGGCCGTACCGGAACCGACGCTCATGGTCACCCACGACTCAGGCTCCGTACACCGTGCGACCGTCAACCGCGGACTTCCCGATCCGTTTGGTGAGGTAGAGGCCCTCCAGGACGAACTCGACACCGGCGGCGGCTCGGCCGGCGGAGGGCGCGTCCGAGATCTCACCGTGGACAGAGAGCCGATCCAGCACCTTCGAGAGCCCCGGTACGGTACCGACCTGGTCCAGCAGCTCCGGTCCCGGAACCAGATCCCCGGTCTCGATGGTCTCCCCCGCCTCGAACAGTGCCGTGAAACCACTGAGCTCGAGTCCCCGAAGCCGGGCCCGGAATGTCTCGGCCGTAGCCAGCCGCAACATGTGCTGGAGCGTCTCTGCCTCGCGGCCCTCCTCGCCCATCTCGAACTCCACCTTGCCCAGCAGGGTCGGCAACACGGCGGGTATGTCGCAGATCCGCGCCACCGCCTCCGGCTCTCCGGTACGCGCCGCACGGCGCAGTGCCGACGCGGCGACCCCTTCGGCCGCCGCGATCGCGAACCGCGCGCTCACTCCGGAGCGCTGGTCGACCGCGGACGACTCACGCAGGCCCCTGGTCAGCCGGGCGATCACCTCCAGCAGGTGCTCGGGTACGTCGGCGACGAGGACTGCTTCCTGGGACACCAGCGCCACCTCGTCGGCGATCTCGACGGGGTAGTGGGTGCGGACCTCCGCGCCGAACCGGTCCTTGAGCGGGGTGATGATCCGGCCCCGGTTGGTGTAGTCCTCGGGGTTGGCGGTGGCGATCAGCAGCACGTCCACCGGAAGCCGCAGCGTGTAGCCCCGAACCTGGATATCACGCTCCTCCAGCACGTTGAACAGGGCGACCTGGATCCGTTCCGCGAGATCGGGAAGTTCGTTGATGCCGAACACGCCGCGGTGGGTGCGCGGCAGCAGGCCGTAGTGGATCGTCTCGGGGTCACCCAGGCTGCGTCCTTCGGCGACCTTGACGGGGTCGACGTCACCGACCAGGTCGCCGACGCTGGTGTCGGGGGTGGCCAGCTTCTCGGCGTACCGTTCCTCCCGATGCCGCCACTCCACCTCGACGTCGTCACCGTGCTCGGCAACCAGCCGGCGACAGCGGACACAGATCGGGTGCAACGGGTCGTCGTTGATCTCACACCCCGCGACCGTGGGAACCCACTCGTCCAGCAGACCCGCGATGGTCCGCATCAGGCGGGTCTTGCCCTGGCCGCGTTCGCCAAGGAGCACCAGGTCATGCCCGGCGAGCAACGCTGTCTCCAACTGGGGTACGACGGTGTCCTCGAACCCCACCATGCCCGGGAACGGCGGGTCACCGGCCTTGAGCCGGTCCAGCAGGTGGGATCGGATCTCCTCCTTCACGCTGCGAGGCCGGTAGTCCTGTGCCCGCAGCTCCGCGACGGTTCGCGCACGCACCATGCGTCCAGCGTAGGTGCCGCGGAACGCCGCGCCGCTCGGCCGCGAAGCCGCGCCACGTCAGTCCAGGCTGGATACGGCGGCCACATAGGCGGCGATCATGGCATGCGCCACGTCGCGCACCAGCGAGTCGTCGGGGAGGAATGCGGCATCGTGCAGTCCCGGTCCGCCTGACTCCGCGCCGAGGAAGACCATCAGGCTTGGGAGGGCCTCGCCGTAGAAGGAGAAGTCGTCGGAGCCACAGGACCGGAACTCCGTGCCGACGTCCAGCCCGGACTCCTTCAGCCACTCTCGGGTGCCCAACGCGAGCACGTCGTCGTTGGTCAGCGGCGGCTCGACGGGGACAATGTCCACCCGGCCGGCACACCCGAACGCAGCTGCGGTCGAGGAGACAATGGCACGGACGTCTTCGTGGAGCCGGTCGCGGTCGCGGTGGTCGAAACTGCGGATGGTGCCGTGCGCTGTCGCCGTGCCGGGGATGACGTTGGCCGCCTCGCCAGCGCGCACTGCCCCTACCGTCACCACGGCGGGATGCATCGGGTCCGCAGCAGTGCGCGGCGCCTGGAGCAGGGCGAGGATGGTCTGGCTCAACGCCGGGACCGGGTCGCGGGTCAGGTGCGGGTACCCGCCGTGGCCGCCTTCTCCGGTGAGGGTGAGATGGAACTCGTCCGAACCGGCGTTGACGGTGCCCGGATCCGCCGCGGCCACGCCGCGAGGAAGCTGCGGCTGGAGGTGCACCGCCACCACCGCCCGCGCATCCAGCTGGTCCAGCACACCCGAGGCAAGGACGTCGCGGGCGCCGGACGGCGCGGTCTCCTCCCGCGGCTGGAGCAGGCAGGTCAGCCCTACCGGCAGCCCCACCTCCTGTCCTGCTCGGGCAACCGCGGTCAGCGCCGCGAGGTGGGTGTCGTGGCCGCATGCGTGCATGTACCCGTTGGTGGCGGCATAGGACGCACCGGTCGCCTCCCGCACCGGTAGTCCGTCGAGCTCGGCCCGAAGGACGACCGACGGCCCGCTGTCCGGACCCAGCCGGCCGACGGCACCGGTCTCGGCGACCGGCTGGGTCGCGCACGGCAGCGCCGCGCAGACCAGCCGGCAGGTGTTCGTCTCCGCACCCGACCGCTCAGGTGTTCGGTGCAGCTGATGTCGAAGTGCCACTGCGTCGCTGAGCCGGGCGTCTGTGGCCTCGACCAGTCGCGCGTGCAGGCGGTGCAGGTCTGCGGCGCTCATCCGCGGTCCTTCCCGGCAAGGCGGTAGGCGCGTCGGGCGTTCCCCGCCCCGACCAGGGCGGCGATCCGATGGGCGTCGGAGTCGGTCCACTCCCCCCTGCGCACCCTGTCCTCGAGGACGCTGCCGAGGCCGGCGCGGAACGCCGTCGTCCCGAGGTAGTACAGCTCCGGCAGCCCGTACGCGTCGGTGGAGAACAACATCTTGTCGAAGGGGCACAACTCCAACGCCTCGGCGAGCAGGCCCCCCGCGGGCGCCGGACCGACATAGGACAGGGTGAGCCCGAGGTCGAGGTAGACGTTCGGGTAGACAGCGGCCAGGTAGCCGGCCTCGCGCTGGAACGGGTAGCAATGGAGCAGCATCACCGGTACGGCGGGGTCGGCCAGGTGCAGCCAGTCGGTCAGCAACGCCGGGTTGGTCCGGTGCAGCCGAATGTCGCTGTCGCCGTACCCCACATGGATCTGGATGGGCAGGCCGAGATCGACAGCGACCCACAGCAGATACCGGACGAGCGTCGGGTCGCTGAGCCGCCACGCATGGTCGGCGGGCGGGTTCCGCAGCCACTGCTCCGCTGCCTCGGCGACCACCGCAGTATCCGGGCGGGTCGGTTCGAAGTCGAAGCCGCACCGGTAGGCCGCGATGGACTTCACGCCCACCGCGCCGGTCACCGCGACGGTGTCGGCCAGCCGCTCGGGGAAGGCATGTGCGAAATCGGCGCCGGCGACTCCGTCCTGCGCCAGCGTCTCCGCTACTGTCTCCAGCCGCACGATCTCCCGCGTGGGGGCGGCAGCGACCTCACCGAGCCGCTCGACGGAGCCGAGGTTCGCACCGGTCAAACCGGTGTCCACCAACAGCGTGTCCAGGCCGGCGGCCCGCATGAGGCGCCCGGCGACCTCGTCCGCGCCCAGTTCGAAGCGCCGCTGGAGATAGGCGTCGGCAGGCGCGTGCGGCTCCAGTCCCAGGACCGGTGCGCAGTGCCGGCGTACCGCCAGCCCCACCGCGGTGTCGAACCGGCTCACGCCCGACGGCGGTGACCCGCCTTCGCTCAACATGGCCTCGAACTGCGGTCGCGGCAGGTCACCCTCGACCAGCACGTGGCAGTGGTGGTCGATGAGGGGGACCTCGTCCAACGAGAACGTCATCGGTGCCCTTCTATGTGTGGAGACCCGGCGCCGGTCCCGCGGCTCATCTCGGCAGCGAAGGCTTCATACTGCGCCATCCGGTCCCGGGGTTGCTGACCGAGCAGGTCGATCACTCCCGCAATGAGCGTTTCCACCAGTGCCACTGCCGGGGTCAGGACGTCGAACGGCGAGTCGGTGTCGACGGCGGTGGAGAACACCGGGTCCGCGGAAGCGGCGAGCGGGGACAGGTACTGGTCGGTGAACAAGACAACCTGTGCTCCCCTTTCCGCAGCCACGCGGCCGAACTGGACGGTGTCCGCCTGGTACCGACGGTAGTCGAATGCCACCACGACACTGTCCGGCGAGACGTCCAACAGCGTGAGGGTGCGGCTCTGGGTATCCGGCGCGACGACGCAGATGTGGGGGCGCAGCAGCTCCAGATGCGCTGCGAGGTATTCGGCGAGGAATCCGCTGAACCGGCCACCAACAAGCAGGACGTGCGTCGAAGGATCCCCCAGGGCCGCGGCGGCGCGGTCCAGGTCTGCCTCGTGCACCTGCGCCAGGCTCTCCTGGAAGCACATGGACAGTTGGCGAAGCATGACCGGTATCAGCCCACGACCGGGTCGGCTGGGATACATCTCGACCGGGGAGGACAACCGCGCGCTGACCTCGTCCTTGACGGCGCTTTGGAACTCCGCGTAGCTGGCGAACCCCAGCCGCGTCAACAGCCGCAACACCGTCGGTGCACTGGTACCGGCACGGTGGGCGAGTTCCGCGACGGGCTCCAGACCGACCAGGGGCTCTCCCTGCAGCAGCAACGTCGCGACGCGCTCCTCCGCCCGCGGGAGGTGCGCCAGGTGCGCCCTGAGCAGGGCCGCGACGGTACGGGGACGAGCCATATCCGGCGCCTTAGTACACCCAGCGCAGGGCCGCCGCAATCTCGTCGGGGTCCGCGTCCGCGAACCGTGCGGCCTCAGCTGCCCGTACGGCGAGCACCACCTCCAGCAGAGCGTCGCCCAGTGCTGCGCGCATCCCCTTGCTGCGCTCGAGCTCGGCCGCTGCTTCCGGCAGCGACTGCGGGAGTCGGCGTACCGCTGATTCGGGGCCCAGCGAATCCGGATCGCCGGTGATCTCCTCAGGCAGTTCCAGGCCGGAGTCGACGCCGGCGAGGCCGGTGGACACCACGGCACCGAGCAGCAGGTAGGGGTTGGCGGCAAGGTCGAAGCACTTGACTTCCACGTTGGCCGCTGTTGGACGGTTTCCCGCCATTCCGGTCACGAACCGCAGCGCCGCCTCGCGGGTTTCCCGTCCCCAGCATGAGTAGGCGCCGGCCCAGTGCGACGGCACCAGCCGCAGATAGCTGGCCGGGGTCGGCGCGCCGATCGCACACAACCCCGGCAGTTCCTGGAGTACGCCGGCGGCGAACGCCTCGCCGTCCGTGGTCATGCCGTAGCGCCGGTCGCCACCGGCGAAGACGTTGCTTCCGTCCCGCCACGCGGACACGTGGACGTGCCCCCCGTTGCCGACATGGCCGGCGATGACCGACGGAGAGAACGACACCGTCAGTCCGTGCCGGGCCGACACCGCGCGGATGGTCTGCCGGACCAGCACACTGCGGTCCGCAGCGCCGACCAGGTCCGTGGCGCCCACGGAGACCTCGAACTGTCCGTCGGAGTACTCGGGGTGAACCTGCTCGACCGGGATGCCTTCGCGCCGCAACGCGACCAACACCTCATGTGCGTAGTCGGAGAGTTCGACCAGACGGGTCATGCTGTACGCCGGTCCGGTGCATGCGGGTCGGAAGTCCTCGGCGTCCCCCAGCCCCACGGCCCACTCGATCTCGATCGCTGCAGATATCTCCAGCCCCGCCGCACGCGCCCGGTCCGCGACTCGCTGGGCGTACAGCCGTTGGCACAGCAGGTAGGCGTCTCCCTCCTGGGTGTACCGGTCGACCGGGGCCCACGCCCAGCCGGGCTGGCCCTGCAGAACGGTCAGCGCGGAGAGATCGGGGACCAGGCGGAGGTCGCCGTCCGGTCCGCCGTAGTGCGCACTGGTGATGGGCGAGTCGTCGGCCAGGAATGTGTCGAACACCGGAGACATGCCAACACCCCACGAGGCTGCGTGCTCCAGCCGGTCCACGGGAACGGTCTTGATGCGGTTGATGCCACTGGTGTCGACGAACGACAACACGACCCCATCGACGTCGTTGGCCTGGAGGTTCCGCAGCATCTCGGCCATTCCGTCGATCGTGCGACCACGGTCGAGTTGCTGAACCCTGGTCGTGGTCATACCGGCTCCTCACGCATGTGTCTCAGTGTCCCTCGCGCCTGCCGCCGAGTCGACGGGGGTGGGCCGTGCTGCCGCAGCGGCCAGGCCCTCCTCCGCAGTGAGCCGCTCGCCGGCGCGGCGCGCTACCGCGGGCCGCAGGGCGACCACCGCGACCGCCAGCAGGATCCAGACCCCGCCGACGACGGGGAACCATGCCGCGGCCCCGCTCGGGTATGGCAGCACGTTGCGGTAGATGGTGTAGACCAGCACGACCATGGCGAGGATGGGGATGACGATCTCCCACCACGCGACGGTCCGCTGGCCGGTGAAGAAGACCAGCCGGACGGCACCGATCGTCGCGAGCACGTACACCACCAGCAGGATGAGCGTGCCGATCGTGGCTGACCAGGTGAAGATGTCGTAGGGGTGGGCCCGGAACGCCGCGACCGAGACGATGTCGAAGGCATACATCGCCGCGACGACCAGCAGGGAGGCGCGCACCGGGATACCCGTCCGCGGCGAGACCGAGCCCAGGGTCTGGGGCATGACGTTGTCGCGGCCGAGCGCGAACAGCATCCGCGATGCGCCCACGCCACACGCCAGTGCGCAGGCGAACGCGCTGATCGCCGCGCCCAGCGTGATCAGGTCGCCGATCCAGCTGCCGATGAAGCGTGTCCCGAGGTCGCCCATCAGCGAACTGGAGTTCACAAACGACTTCATTCCGCTGGGCGTGGCCCCGAAGCCCATCACCTCCACCGCGGTGACGAAGACGTAGTACACGCCACCGAAGATGGCGGTGCCGAGGATGGCCCGCGGGATGTCCTTCCGTGGTCGCTTCGCCTCCTCGCCCAGGGTCGCGGACGCCTCGAACCCGGCAAAGGACAAGAACCCGAACACCACGCCGAGGAACACCGCGGAGGCGCTGGTTCCGCCGGGAACGGTGAACACGTGCCACGTTGCACCGCCGCTCGGTGCGTTGCCGCCCAGCAGCCGAGCCAGGATCACGACCGCGACGGCGAGGATCAACAGCACCGTCGTGCCTTCCACCACCAGCAGCACACGGGTTCCAATGCGTACCGGGGACGCGGTCAGCAGGTACACACCGATCAGCGCAAGACCGCTGACGATGAAGGGTCCCCACCACGGCGGTGACGGCCAGATGCCCACCGACTGCAGGAAGTCAGTACCGAGGATTCCGCAGGCGGTCGAGGTGACGACGCCGTAGAACGTATACGTGCCGAGCAGCGTCCAGCCCGACACCACCCCGCTGCGCGCCCCGAGGGTCGCCCCGACGAACCCGTAGACCGAGCCGGCGTGGTGGAACTTCTGGCACAACCGCACGAACGTCCACGACACGAGCAGCACGCCCACGGTCGCCAGCGCGAACGCAAGGGGTACGGCGCGGCCGATCGTGCCCGCCGTACCCTGCGGGTTGATGTTCGCCGCCATCGACGGGGCCATCAACGCCACCGAGAGACCGATCGCCTCCCAGATGTTCAGACCACGCCGTAGCGAGGGTTTGTCCGCCATCTCGGTCACCTCCCACCAGGCTGCCGAAAAGCGAAACATTCATTACAGCG
>CAYLOC010000045.1:17515-18702 GCA_964385195.1 uncultured Nocardioidaceae bacterium | reverse complement strand
GCGAAGAGGCCCCCGGGCCGCGGTGGACGTTCACCTTCCCCTTGTGAACGCCGCCGTTATCTCGGGGGCCTCAACGACTGCACTGACGCTAGCCCTCCCCGACTCCCGCGGTCAACACCGTGCCCCGATCAGGCATCCCCACTTGTGGAAAACCTTGTGGAAAGCATCCCCCGGGGTGTGGAGGGGCTGAGGATAACCCGGCCGGTTGCTGTGGACAGCGGTGGAAAACTCCTCGACAAGTCGGACTATTCGCCCGCGTGACCTGCCCACATGGTGTGCACAACCTGTGGATGGCAAAAAGTTGCCGCCCTCGAGGGAGTTCGGTGCGGCGGTCCGTACCGCAGTCCGTACGGCGGTCCGTACGGCGGGGACGTCCGACGCCGGTGCCGGAAACAGCAGGCTGGGTGTCGGCGCGGCAGGTTAGGTTGGGGGTGTGGAGCCGACGGAGACCGACCCCCCGGTGGAGGTACGCCGGTCCGCGCGGCGCCGCCGCACGGTGTCGGCGTACCGGGACGGGGAGAAGATCGTGGTGTTGCTGCCCGCCCGGATGACCCGCCAGGAGGAGGCGGAGTGGGTGACGACGATGGTGACCCGGGTCACCGGGTCCGAGCGTCGCCGGCGGCCCACCGACGAGGCACTGACCCGCAGGGCGCGCCGACTCTCCGAGCGCTACCTCGACGGCCTCGCCGTACCGGCCTCGGTCCGCTGGGTCAGCAACCAGAACTCGCGATGGGGGTCCTGCACCCCGGCCGACGGCACGATCCGGTTGTCCAGCCGTCTGCAGGGGATGCCGGGGTACGTTGTCGACTACGTGCTGCTGCACGAGCTCGCGCACCTGCTCGTCTCCGGACACGACAAGGCGTTCTGGGGCTGGGTGAACCGCTACGAGCGCACCGAGCGTGCCCGCGGGTTCCTCGAAGGCGCCGGGCACTCCATCGGTGCGGATCTGCCCGACGACGCCGACACCGACAGCGGTAACGGCGCGACCACGGCGAACGACCACATCGGAGCGGACCCATGTTGAAGCGGCGGAGCACGCTCGTCGGCACCCTGCTGCTCGGTACGTCGATGCTCGCAGCCTGTAGCGGCGGCAGCACCTCCGAGTCGTCCCCGACCCATGCGACGAACGCGGTCAGCCCGTCCACCACCGCAGGCACGACCGGTCCACCCGCCCCGACCACACCGGC
>CAYLOC010000045.1:6735-17415 GCA_964385195.1 uncultured Nocardioidaceae bacterium | reverse complement strand
GCCCCGACCACACCGGCCCCGACGAGCCGGGTCCCCACCACCACGGCCGCGCCGCCATCGGCGACCTCCACCGCCGCCGCATCCCCCACCACGATCGTCACCAGCGCCCCCTCCCCCACCACCGCGGTGACGGTGACCGCGGTCCCCTCTGAGCCACGGCAGATCCACGGCAAGGTCATCGCGGACAACCTCGACGTCCCGTGGGGGATCGACTTCTTCCCCGACGGTGATGCGCTGGTGTCCGAACGCGACACGGCGAAGCTCCTGCGCATCACCCCCCAAGGCAAGGTGACGGAGTTGGCGACCGTCGACGGGGTCACCCCGACCTCCGAGGGCGGCCTCCTGGGCGTGGCCGTCTCTCCGACGTACCGCCAGGACCATCTGCTGTATGTCTACACCACGACGGCCGAGGACAACCGGGTACGCCGGGGCACCATCGCCGACTTCCGGTCCGGGAACGACGAGGCCATCGTGACCGGCATCCCGCGCGGAGAGATCCACGACGGGGGACGGATCAAGTTCGGCCCGGACGGGATGCTCTACGTCTCCACCGGCGAGACCGGAGACTCCGCGCTGGCCCAGGACAAGGACTCCCTCGGCGGGAAGATCCTGCGGATCAGGCCCGACGGGTCGGTCCCGGACTCCAACCCGTTCCCCGGCTCCCCCGTCTGGAGCTACGGGCACCGCAACGTCGAGGGCTTCACCTGGGACGCGCAGGGGCACCTGTGGGCCAGTGAGTTCGGCGCGAGCACGTGGGACGAGATCAACCTCATCCTGCCCGGCCACAACTACGGGTGGCCCGCCGTGGAGGGCACCGGCGACCTCGACGGGATGACCAACCCCGTGGCGGTGTTCAGCACCGGCAGCGCCTCGCCCTCGGGGCTGGCCTACGCCGACGGCAGCCTGTGGATGGGCGCCCTGCAGGGTGCCACCGTGTGGCGGGTGCCGATCACGGGCACGACCAGCCTCGGTCAGCCCCAGGCGCTGCGCGTCGCCCCCGCGCGTACCCGCACCGTCGTCCGTGCTCCGAGCGGGGCGCTGTGGGTCACGACCAGCAACACCGACGGGCGGGGCAACCCCACCGACCACCAGGACACGATCACCGCGTTCACGCCGTGACGTCCGGCGCTTCCGCCGGAGAAGTAGCGCGTTTCGGGTTGTTTCGAGTAGATTGTCCATATTATCTGCGCGACTCTCGCCGTGGCTAATAGGAACTGACCCCCCGCCTCCCGTAATGTGTCGCGAGGACGGGCCCACGAAGGACCGTCGCCAGGAGGAAACGAACGCCCGAGCAGGTATCGAGTACACGATATCGCCCAACACATGGAGGAGGACCCTCGTGGCAGAGGTGTGGAGCGGTGAGTTCTACTGCGTGAAGTGCAAGGAAAAGCGCGAGGCCAGTGGTGAGGTGCACGTCAACGACAAGGGCACCCGGATGGCCAAGGCCAAGTGCCCGCACTGCGGCACCAACCTGAACCGGATTCTCGGCAAGGCCTGAGACCCGGCCACTCCTTCCCCGCGGCCTGTGGATGACCGCCACGGCCGTCGGTGGGTTTTGGCACAGTAGCACCCTGTCGGTCGCCCACGGTGGCGTCCGGCGGGGTGCTACTGCGGAAGGAGGGGCGATGCGTCCCATGCTCCGGCCGGGGCTGCGGGTACTGCGGCGGGATGTGCGTACCGTCCAGTTCGGCATGGACTGGCCCGGTGTCGGCGCGCTGGAGGAGACGCCCGCGCTGCGGACGGTCCTGGAACACGTCGACGGGTTCAAAGACACCGCGGGAGTGCTGCTCGCCGCCCGCGCCGCCGGAGTGGACGACGAGGAGGCCCGGGAGGCCCTGGACCTGCTCTGTGACTGCGGTGTGGTGGTGGACCAGTCGGCGGTACGCCGAGGGGCGGTCGGGGAGTCCACGTGGGCAGCCTGGTGGCTGCTCGCGGGTCCCAGCCGGACCGCGCACGATTTGTCCCGCGCCCAGCGTGGGCATCGCGTCGCCGTCGAGGGCGACGGCGTGCTGGCCGACGCCGTGCGACACACGCTCGGCTGCACCCCGCTCCCGAGCACCGACAGCCCGGACGCGGCGACGGTGCGGATCCTCGCCGGTGACTTCGAGCACGACCGTGCCCGCGCGGACGCGGCGATGCGGGACGGCCGTCCGCATCTGTGGGTGTGCGTACGTGACCTGGTTGCGGTGATCGGGCCGTTCGTGACCCCCGGTGAAACCGCCTGCCTGCGCTGCGTCGACGCCGCCCACGACGACCTCGACCGCACCTGGACGACCCTGTTGGACTCCGCCGCCTGCCATCCGCGGGCGCCCTCCCCGTGCGAGCCGACGCTGGCCGCGCTGGCCGGTGCCTGGGCGGCACAGGAGGTGCTGCTGTGGTCCAGCGGACTGCGACCGCAGACCGAGGGTGCAGTGGTCGAGGTGCCGATGGGGTTCGGCGACGTGCAACGGACCCGATTCGACCCCCATCCGCGGTGTGGCTGTGGTTGGCCGCAGTCGCACGAGACAATGGGGGCATGACAGCACCAGTCCACCGGGCATCGTGGCGGCGCCGGCATGAGTGACCTGCCGAAGCGGACGCTGGCCCGCACCGCACGCCTCGCCTCGCTCCCCCTGGGGTACGCCGGCCGCGCGACGGTCGGGTTCGGCCGGCGGCTGGGCGGCGCGTCGGCCGAGGCGGTCACGACCGAGCTGCAGCAGCGCAGCGCGGAGCAGCTGTTCCGGGTGCTCGGTGACCTCAAGGGCGGCGCGATGAAGTTCGGGCAGGCGCTGTCGATCTTCGAGTCCGCGCTACCGGACACGCTGGTCTCGCCGTACCGGGCGACCCTGACCCGCTTACAAGACGCTGCCCCGCCGATGTCCGCCGCACGGGTGCATCAGGTGCTCGCGCGGGAGATGGGCAGTGGGTGGCGTCGTCAGTTCCGCTCCTTCGACGACGACCCCGCGGCCGCCGCGTCGATCGGGCAGGTGCACCGGGGAGTGTGGTCTGACGGACGCGAGGTCGCGGTGAAGGTGCAGTACCCAGGCGCCGGGGACGCGCTGCGCAGCGACCTGCGGCAGATCGCCCGCGCGGCCCGGCTGTTCGCGGGCCTGATTCCCGGGCTGGACGTCAAGCCGCTCGTCGAGGAGCTGCAGGAGCGGATCTCCGAGGAGCTCGACTACGACCTCGAGGCGGAGGCGCAGCACCAGTTCGCGGAGGGGTTCCGCGACGATCCGCTGATCGTGGTCCCCGAGGTCGTTGCCCACACCGAGCGGGTGCTGGTCTCGGAGTGGTTGGACAGCGACCGTTCCCTGGCCCGGTTGATCGTGGACGGCAGCCAGGAGGAGCGGGACCACTTCGGCGAGGTCTACGTACGGTTCCTGTTCTCCGGCCCGGCCCGGGTCGGCCTGCTCCATGCCGACCCGCACCCGGGCAACTACCGGTTGCTGCGGGACGGCCGGATGGGGGTTGTGGACTATGGTGCCGTGGCCCGGCTTCCCAACGGGGCGCTCCCGGAGATCATCGGGGACCTCCTCGCGGCCGCCGTCGACGACGACTACGAGCGGGTGCGGGAGGGCCTGCGAGAACACGGGTTCATCAAGGACTCGGTGCAGGTCAGCGCCGAGGACCTGCGGGGCTATCTGGGACCGTTCGTGGAGCCGGCGACGGTGCCGCGGTTCCAGTTCTCCCGGGCGTGGATGCAGGGTCAGTTCGCCCGGATCAACGACCCGGCGGAGCAGGCGCACGCGACGATGCTGCGGATCAACCTTCCGCCGGAGTTCTTGTTGATCCACCGGGTATGGCTCGGTGGGATCGGTGTGTTGTCCCAGCTCGGCGCGGAGGCTCCGTTCGCGGAGATCATGGCCGAGTCGCTGCCGGGGTTCACCAACCGCTGTGGCTGAGGGTTGGCGCCGCATCGGGCGGGCCAACCTTCAGCCACCAGCGTTGTTTCCTGCGTTGTCTTACTGCGTTGTCTTACTGCGTTGTCTTACTCTGGCGTTTTCTTACTGTGCGCGGGCCAGCAGCAGCCTGGCCTGGTCACGGGCACGGTCGGCCCGCCGGTTCAGCCGCTGTGCACGGCGCAGCTGACGGACGCGGCGCTCCTCGCGCGCGGCCCGCAGCCGCTCCTGACACTGGGCACGCGCCAGATCTTCATGGATGAGATACATGAGCCTTCTCCTGGGATTCTGCACTGTGGACATGAACGTTTTCCTCGGGTCGGGCAGGCCGGGGCTCGGCCTGCTTGATGGGACAGACGCACCGCGGGCAGCGGTCCGCCATGGAGGGCGTCGAGAGGTCTGGCTGGTCGGCATTGCACGGATCGGCGGTCTAGGCCGCCGCCTCATGCTTGCGGGGTCTCCCCCGTGGCCGCTTGCGGGCGACGATTGTTCCGTGTACGAACAGCTCACCACCCCACACGCCCCACGGTTCCTTACGGTCGAGCGCTCCGGTCAGGCACTCGGACCGCACAGGGCACGTGCGGCACAGCGTCTTGGCCATCTCGACGTCAGCTGGTGACTCGGCGAAGAAGAGGTCCGGGTCGTGCACCAGACACGGCAAGTCCTCCACGTCGACGTCGGTTCGCTCCATGAGCTCGTCGAGGACGCTGATTGACATGTTCACCTCCTAGTCGGTCGTCGGTTGGACGGGGAAACAAAGAAGCCGCGGATCCCGGTCGGGAATCCGCGGCTTGGAGGTGCCGGTCTGGTGATCTGGCTAGACCGGTGGGCTCCAAGCACGGACACCCGGGACGGCGTCCTTGAGGAACGTCGGGGACACATCAGCGGTGACGCACTGGTACACGTCCACACCCACACGAGTACCCCCGGCGAACGCACCGATGCCGCGGCCGAAGATGGACGCGCGCATGCGGATACGCGGCGTGATCGCCGGGACGTTGATGGGGGTCATCTTCATTGCTCGCGTCCTCCTTTCCGGACTCGGTGCTGACTCCTGCGCGCGGGCCGTTCCCCGCGTGCCCCTGAACATTACGCCGTCTACTGCCGGCGGCGCAAACTATTTTCCGGCGCGGCGCTGCGAACGCCGGCGTCGTCGCCGCACAGCCCGATGATCTCCTCGCCGTACCTGTCGATCTTGGCGGGGCCGATGCCGGGGATGCGGGCCAACGCGGCCTCGTCGCTGGGGCGGATCTCGGCGAGTGCCTGCATGGTGGCGTCGGTGAAGACGCAGTACGCCGGGACCCCGGCGGCGGCCGCGCGCTCCTTGCGCCAGCCACGCAGCGCGTCATAGACCGCCTCGTCATAGTCGACCGGGCAGTCGGCACACCGACCGAGCTTGCGCTCCCGCGCGTCGGTCAACGGGCGGCTGCAGACCCGGCAGGTCGTGACCGACGTACGCCGTCGTCGCGGCCGGGCACGGCGCGGCGGGCCGCTGGCGGAGTCGGCCCCGACCAGGTCGGTGAGGAACCGGCTCGGCGACCGTCGGCCCCGGCCGCCGGGGGTGCGGGTCGCCGACCAGGAGACGAGGAGCCGGTCGCGGGCGCGGGTCAGCCCGACGTAGAGGAGCCGTCGTTCCTCCTCGACGGCGTCGGCGTTGTCGGCATAGGTGATCGGCATCGTGCCCTCGTGCATACCGACGCAGTACACGACCGGCCACTCCAGCCCCTTGGCGGCATGCAGGGACGCCAGCGTGACGGCGGAGGCGGTGGGCGCGAACTGGGTCTCGGCCCGCTTCCGGAGCTCGGTCACGAACCCCGGCAGGTCCAGCGTGGGGTCGGCGGCGGCGAGGTCGCCCGCGAGCGCGACCAGTGCCTGCATCGACTCCCACCGGTCGCGGGCGTTCCCGCGGCCCGGTGGTGGCTGGGTACTCCACCCCATCGTGGTCAGCACCGACTGCACGGCCGGCACCAGGTCGTCCTCCGGCTGCTCCGCCGCCCGCACCGCGCCGCGCAGCAGCGCCACCGCCTGCTTGACCTCGGCCCGCTCGAAGAACCGCTCCGCGCCACGTACGACGAATGGCACCGACCGCTCTGCCAGCGCGTCCTCGAATGCCTCGGACTGGGCGTGGACCCGGAACAGGACCGCAATGTCGGCCGGGTCGGTGCCGGACTCCACGGCAGCGGCGATCGAGGTCGCGACGGCCTCGGCCTCGGCCACCTCGTCGGCGTACCCGGTGAAGGACACCTGCTCGCCGTCGTCGCGGACCCCGCGGAGCTCGACGGCGCGGGAGCCGATCTGCGGTCGCATCACGGAGTTGGCGGCGCTGACGACCTGGGGGGTGCAGCGGTAGTTGCGTCGGAGGGTGACGGTGTGCGCGTCGGGGTACTTGCCGGGGAACTGCAGCAGGTAGTCCGCGGAGGCGCCGGCGAAGGAGTAGATCGTCTGTGCGGGGTCGCCGACCACGCACACGTCGTCGCGCCCTCCGAGCCACAGGTCCAGCAGGGCGACCTGGAGGGGGCTGACGTCTTGGAACTCATCCACGACGAACCACCGGTACTGGTTCCGGACGGTGGCCGCGACCCGGTCGTCCTGGGACAGCACCGCCGCCGCGCACAGCAGCATGTCCTCCATGTCCATCCGGGACCGCTCCCGCTTGGTCTCCTCGTAGGCGGCATAGACCTCCGCCACCGTGGCGAGGTCGTGGTCGGCGACGGTGGCGGAGCGCCGGGCCGCGGCGGCCAGGCGCGCGTAGTCCTCGGGTCGCACGTTGGACACCTTGGCCCACTCCACCTCCGCCGCGAGATCCCGCAGATCCGTCGGTGACTGGGAGACGCCGACTCGTTGCGCCGCCTGCCGGAGCAGACCCATCTTCGACCGGACGAGTTCTGGCAGCGCCCCGCCGTACACCTGCGGCCAGAAGTAACGGGCCTGCCGGAACGCCGCGGAGTGAAAGGTGCGGGCCTGCACCCCGCGGGCACCCAGCCGTGCCAGGCGCTGCCGTAGCTCGCCCGCGGCCCGGTTGGTGAACGTCACCGCCAGCACTTCGGTGGGCTCCATCGCGCCGGTGGCGACCCCGTAGGCGATGCGGTGGGTGATGGCGCGGGTCTTCCCCGTGCCGGCTCCGGCGAGGACCCGCACCGCACCGTCCACACTCGTGGCCACCTCCCGCTGCTCGGGGTCGAGACCGGACAGGAGCCGCTCGGCGTCCGCTCCGGCCTCGGGCACGGTGTCGCTCCCTCACGTCGACGGGTCGATGGAAGATCGGCACCCGCAGCAGCGTTACTCCAGGTGACGCAATCTCCACTGTAGAGGCCGGAAGGGACACAATGTCAGCGCAGTTCACGCTTTACTCGACCCCCTGGTGTGGCTACTGCCACCGGCTGAAGGGCCAGCTCACCCGCGCCGGAATCGAGTTCCGTGAGGTCGACATCGAAGCCGAGCCCGAGGCTGCCAAAACGGTGGAGGAGGCCAACGGTGGGAACCAGACGGTGCCGACGCTGGTGTTCACCGACGGCACGGCGCTGACCAACCCGAGCCTGGCCGACGTCCAGGCCAAGCTCGCCGCCTGACGCCTGCGCACCGAGATCGACCGGCTGAGCACGCCCACCACCAAGCCGCGCTTCCGGTTCCGCACGGTGTCCGGTTCGGACCTGCTGGCGATGCCCGGCGTGTCCCCCCACTCGCCGAGGGGGTCGGCCACCTCAACGCCTTGACGACCCTGGTGCCGCGCTCGGGGGTGCGTGGCGCGAAGATCCACGACGCGAGAGTGGCGGCACTCTGCCTGGTCAATGGCGTCAGCGCAGCGGGTCGAACCTGGCCAACGCCCGCGGCGCCACGCCGGTGGTCATCTGCTCGGCCAGGAGCTTCCCGGTGGCCGGGCCGAGCGTGATCCCCCACATGCCGTGTCCGCCCGCGATGTAGACGCCGGGCACCTTCGACGCGCCGATCATCGGCAAGCCGTCCACCGACACCGGCCGCGGACCGACCCAGGGATCGCGGGGGTGGTCCAGGTCGGCACCGGTCAGCAGGTGGCGGACCGAGTCGAGCACGACGTCGATCCGGCGCGGGTTCAGCGGTGCGTCGGCGCGCTCGAACTCCATGGTCCCCGCTACCCGCAGCCCTTCGCGGTACGGCGTGCAGGCGACCTTCTGCGCGGGGAAGTAGATCGGGGCCGGTACCCCCTCTTTGGTGCTGACCGACACCGAGTAACCGCGGCCCGCACGGACGGGCAGCCGGACACCGAGCGGCCGGGCGAGGTCGTTGATCCATACGCCGTTCGCGACCACGACGGCGTCGGCGGCAACGGGCTGGCCGGCGAGCGCCTCCACGCTGATCCCGCGCGGACCGTGCCGCATCGTCCGCGCCGTGAAGCCCTCGACGATCCGTCCGCCGCGGGCACGGACCGCGTCCGCGAGGGCGGCGACGAACGCGCCGGGGTCGATGAACCGCTGGCCGCGGATCTCCAGTGCCAGCACTACGTCGTCCGACACCTGCGGCAGCCGCTCACGCGCCTCGTCGCCGGTCCGCTCGACCACGTCCAGTGGCTGCCCGGATCCGCTGATCAGGTCGAACTCGTGGCGAAGATCCCGCGCGTCGTCGGGGTCGGCGAAGCAGGCGGTGATCGGCGCCTCGTGCGTGGACGCCTCGACGCCGCCGGCGAGGAGGTCGTCGTACGCCGACAAAGCGATGGCGTTGATCGGCAGGTAGCCCTCCATGCCACGACGCCAGGCCCGCTTGGTGCAGTACCGGGCCATCCGCGTCAGGAACCGCCAGAGGTCGGGGTCGGGGCGAGCCGGGATCGACAGCGGTGAGGACGGGTCCATCAGGCTGGTGATGCCGTACCGCAGGACGCTGGGCTCGGGGATGGGGATGGACAGGGCCGGTGACAGCCACCCGGCGTTCCCCCACGAGGAGCCCTCGCCGACGTAGCCGCGTTCGACGACGGTGACCTCCACGTCGCGCTCTTGCAGGAACCACGCCGTCGAGAGCCCGACAATGCCGCCGCCGACCACCACCGCCGACCGCGGCGGACCCAGCTCAACCATCGCACTTCCCTCCTTGACTTGAGCCTAGCCTCACCCGCGCGCGGCCGGTCGCGGCGGCAGGGCCTCGCCGTACCACCGGGTGATCAGGGCACCGGAGATCGAGACGGTGGTCGGTACGACGACGTCCCCGGCCGTCAGCATCGCGCCGAGCTCGTCGCGGGTGAACCACCGGGCGCGGGTGATCTCCTCCCCGTCGACGGCGATGTCGGTGGTGGCGGCGTGGGCGGTGTAGCCGAGCATCAGCTCAGACGGGAACGGCCACGGCTGGCTGCCGAGGTAGGTGACGGCGTCCACCTCGACGCCGGTCTCCTCCCGGACCTCACGGACCACCGCCTCCTCCGGGCTCTCCCCTGGCTCGACGAAGCCGGCGACGGTGGAGTACCACCGCTCGTCGCGGGCGGCATTGTGGGCCAGCAGGCACCGGTCGGCGTCGTCGATGACCGTCATGATCACGGCCGGGTTGGTACGGGGGAAGTGCTGGGTCTCACAGTGGGGGCAGCGCCGGGAGGCGCCGGCCTCGTCAACCACCGTCGCGGCACCGCACACGGAGCATTCGCGGTGCCGCAGGTGCCAGTTCGCCAGCGCCACCGCATGGACCGCCAGCGAGGCCTCGACGTCGTCCAACCGCAGCGCCATCCGACGTAACGACGCGAACGTGGTGCCCGCAGCCGGGCCGGTGTCAGCGGCCTGCGAGACCTGCACCTCGTCGTACGTCGCGACCTCGGCCGTCTCGTCGGTCAGCACCAGGAAGTGCACGGCGCCGTCGACCGCCCCGAGCAGCATCCGTTCTCCTGCGGGCGCATCGGCCGGCCGGACCCACCGCAGCGTCCGCTCGTCATCGGAGACCGCCAGCCGGCCGTCGTGAACCACCAGGACCCGCGTGGCGGGTTCGGACCACGCCGCGTCCAGGAACGCCTTGTCGCGTCTCCGCTCGGTCAGCCGGTCGTGGCGGGAACGGCGGAACGGGAAGTCCGGCAGCGTGTCCATCACCCTGACCCTAGCCGCAGCCGGGGTATGGAAGGATCGCGGGACGTGAGCACTCATATCGGCGCCGAGCCCGACGCGATCGCCCCCCGCGTCCTGCTGCCCGGAGACCCGTTGCGGGCGAAGTGGATCGCGGAGAACTTCCTCGACGACGCGACCTGCTACTCCACCGTCCGGAACATGCTCGGCTTCACCGGGACCTACCAGGGTGTTCCGGTCTCGGTCCAAGGAACCGGCATGGGCCAGCCGTCGCTGTCGATCTACGTCACCGAGCTCATCACCGAGTACAACGTGCAGCAGCTGGTGCGGGTGGGGTCGTGCGGTGCGCTGGTGGACTCGCTCCGGCTGCGCGACATCGTGCTGGCGATGAGTGCCTCCACGGACTCGGCGATGAACCGGTTGCGGTTCGAGGGGCTGGACTACTCCGCGACCGCGGACTTCGACCTGCTCCGCCGCGCCCATGACGCCGCCGCCGCACTGGTGGACCCGGAGACGGTGCAGGTGGGGCAGGTGTTCTCCTCCGACTCCTTCTACTCCGACCGGCCGGAGCTGACCTCGCGTCTGACGGGGTACGGCGTGCTGGCAGTGGAGATGGAGTGCCACGCGCTGTACACACTCGCGGCCAAGCACCAACGGCAGGCGCTGTGCCTGTGTACGGTCTCCGACCAGATCGTGACCGGGGAGGAGACCTCCGCCCACGACCGGGAGCAGACGTTCTCCGACATGGTCAGGATTGCCCTGGCCACCCTCACCCCCTGACCTCTGACCCCGTC